>JAFXYZ010000072.1 GCA_017541465.1 bacterium
AAATCAGAAGAGATTGATTTTGAGTCCTTTAACAAAGACTTAAACAATGGTGCCGTTGTCTGTTTCCTGACGGATACCGTCTGGGGTTTCGGCTGCCACCCTCAAAGCAGGGAGGGTATAGATAAAATCTACGAGATTAAAGGAAGAGACAGAACAAAGCCGTTAATTTTAATGTCGGATGATATTGAATACTTAAAAAAATACGTTAAAAATATTCCCGATAAAGCAAAAATTGCTATTGATAAATTTTTCCCGGGGGCTCTCACAGTTATTTTAAAAAAATCAGAGATATGTTCAGACGAGATAACCTCTAAACTCGACACTGTCGGGATAAGAATACCTGATTGCAAAATATTTTCTAAACTTTGCGCTCTCAACGAAGACAGAGTTTTTGCAACAACAAGCGCGAATAAATCAGGGGAAGAGCCCGTTAAAAATTTCAGTGAAGCAAAAGAAAAGTTCTCGGGGCTCGTTGACTACATTATAGATGACGAAGGAATTTTGCCAAAGGGCTTCGCTTCAACAGTTGCTTATTTCAGCGAAAATAACGAAATAAAAATTTTCCGTCAGGGCGAAATTAATTTAGACAATTTGTAACCTATTTGTCTTAAAGCAGGGGGTTAAGGTAAAATAAAAACTATGAAAAAAATCAAAATTTCAACCATTCTGGTAGTTATAATTTTCATAATTTTAGTTTCGTTATCGGGATATTTATCACTCAGGTATCTCGACAGAATTGCTTCTGATTTTATGACCTCAACTATGCTTAAAATCAACAAGCAACAGGCAAAAGACGATGTTGTTCTTGTTATGATAGACGAAAAATCAATAGCAAAAATTCCCTGGTCATGGCCAAGAACCCTCTATGGCGATATTTTTGAATACCTTCAGGATAAATGCGGAGTAACGGCAGTTATACAGGATAACGTTGTGTTTGTTCCCGACACCTATAACCCTGAAGCAGACGAAAAATTCTTCGCACAATTACCCGAACTTACAAAACTGATAAGCGCTTATGACCTCTATGATACCGATAATACAACAGGTGACCTCTTGCCTGAGAAAAATTTACCTTTATTTAACGAAAAATCAAGGGTTAATATCGAGGACAGAAGAACTGTAAAATATCCGAGCATTTATAAGGGAATATTTAAACTGCCAAAGACCTATCTTGAAAATGTACCGATTTTGGCGCATTACAAGATACCGAGAGACAATGACGGAAAAATCAGAAAATATATGCCCGTTATCGAGTATGAACACAAACTCTATCCTTCTCAGGCTCTCTACGGGTTTGCGATGAAAACGGGAATATATAATTATGTTCTCAATGACTACAGTCTATGTTCGGCAGACGATGAGTGCAAAGCGCTGAATATACCAATTTATGCAACGGACAACGACGATTTTTCGGACAACCCCGATCCGGGAATTTATAACACAATAAAATGGTACACACCAAACAGCAAATCGTATTCACACAAATACTATTCCGCTATTGACGTTCTGGAGTCAAAAGCGGCTGTTGAAAACGGCGAAGAGCCTCTGCTCGGGGAAAAAGAGTTTAAAGATAAAATTGTAATCATATCAACAAACGCACCCTCAGGAAAACTGGAGTCTGTACATCCGACAAACATCCTAAAGAAACATGCTTTTGCGGATATGCTCGCCACCGAAATAGATAATATGCTCAATAACGAATTTTGGCAGGATAAATACGCAACACTTACAGTATTTCTGACAATTTTCTTCTGGTTTCTCGCGATAGTTCCGACCTGGAATAAGTCACTCAGAACGACCTTTAAGGCAATTCTCGTACTTGGAATATTATACTATATCTTATATTATTACCTCTTCACCCACAATTTTGAAATAGCCTTTGCAACTCCGATTGTCTTTACAAGTGTGTTTGCAGTGTTAAAGAAGGCTTATAGGCTTATCACAAACGATGAAGAGAGCGAAAAGATTAAAAATATAATGAGTAAATATATTTCGCAGGACGTTATGAATAATGTCCTCGATAATATGGAATCAGCAAAGGTCGGCGGGTATAAATCGGAAGCAACAATTATGTTTGTTGATATAAGAGATTTTACCTCAATCTCGGAAAACCTGAGTGCTCAGGAGGTTACGGGGCTTTTAAACAGATATTTTTCAACTTTAGAGCCCATAATCACGAAACATAAAGGGCTTATAAACAAATATATAGGCGATGCCGTTATGGTAATCTTCGGCCAGCCCGTAAGAGACGAAAAACACGCACTCCACGCGGTTCAGTGCGCTGATGAGATTTTGAAGGCAATACATAAATTAAAGGAAGAGCTGACGGAGGAAGGTAAGCCTGCAATTTCAATAGGTGTAGGCATCAATACGGGCGATGTTTTTGTCGGTAATGTAGGAACCGAAAACAGAATGGAATATACAGTTATAGGCGATACCGTAAACCTTGCAAGCAGAATACAGGGACACAACCACGTTTACAGAACGGAATTTCTGATAAGCGACAACACCTATAAACAGGTCAGAGACTATGTTGATGTCGTCAAACTCAGTAACGTCACCATTAAAGGTAAATCAAAGCCCATTGATATTTATGAAGTCCTGAGATTAGCGGAATGAAAAAGAGCGGTAAATTTGAAGATATAAATCTCACGCAAATCAAACAGGCTATTGAAGTTGAGGAAAAATTTCAGTACATAAACATTATGGGCAGAAAATCAACCTTCGCCGATTTTATCAAGCGCCAGATTAACACTATTTACAGGGCAACAGGAAGGGATATAAAATGGGCAAACCTTCTTGAAGCCTTTAATCATTACCCTTTTGAGAATGTAATTCAGAGAAAAAGGCTCATAAAAAGGTTTATTGTACAGTTAAACAACGAGCTTCACCCTGAAACAAAGGAAGGAAACGAAAGAAGAAATTATAAAGAAGAGGATATTTACAGCGCAGACGTGACCTTTGTTAAAGGTGTAGGTCCTAAGGTATGCTATATCTTAAATAAACTCGGAATCTTCTCAGTGTTTGATTTAATCAGCTATTTTCCGAGAAAATATGTTGATTATTCAAGAAGAATTTATATCAGAGACTTAAAAGAAGGCGAAAATGTCACAGTTTACGGAAAAATCACACAGTCGGGAAGTTTTACGACAAAAAATAACCTGACTATAGTGAAGGTGGAAATCTTTGACGGCACGAAAAATTTATGGCTTAATTTCTTTTACGCAAAGGCAAACAGGTTTTTAGTACAAAGGTATAAATCGCAATTTCCAACAGGTGCGCCCATAATCATCTCAGGAACAGTAAAAAGGGATAACTACTCGGGGCAATTAACGATAGATAAACCGCAGTATCAGGTTATTGAGAGCGAGGAATATTTTGAAAAAGAGAATTTAAACCTTGCAAGAATAGTTCCTATCTATAATCTGAGCGAAAATTTAAACATTAAAACTTTGAGAAAAGCCATTTATAATGCACTGAAGGACTACTCAGAGGGTATAAAAAATCTTATTCCGAAAGAAATTCAGACGAAATATGAGCTGATGGACAGAATTGAAGCGCTGAATAAAATACATTTTCCGCAAAATCAGGAGGAGCTTGATAAAGCGCGATATACTCTCGTTTTTGAGGAATTATTTTTGCTTCAGATGAAACTGGGGCTGATGAGAAAAGATTATTCAGAGAATAAAACAATGAAAATCAGTATCTCAGAAGATGGGCTTGTAAAAAGGTTTATATCTTCTCTTCCTTTTAAGCTCACAGATGCCCAGTATAGAGCTATTAATACGATATTAAATGATATTAATTCAGACAGACCTATGCAAAGACTTTTGCAGGGCGATGTCGGAAGCGGAAAGACCGTTGTTGCAACATGTATGCTGCTTGCCGCAGTTGAAAACGGTTATCAGGCAGCAATAATGGCACCGACTGAAATTTTGGCACAGCAGCACTTTAACAACCTTATAACCTGGCTCACCCCTCTCGGAGTAACAGCAGGGCTTTTCACATCATCAAACGGAAAGAGATTGAGAGATAAACTCGAAACAGATTTAAGGAACGGTCAGATTAATATTGCGGTCGGAACTCAGGCACTGTTGCAGGATAACATAAACTTTAATAAACTGGGGGCTATAGTTATTGATGAACAGCACAGGTTCGGGGTAAAACAGAGAAATGCGCTCAAGATTAAGGCGGAAGTACCTCAGACTTTAACAATGACAGCAACACCTATACCGAGAACCCTGGCGCTGACCGTCCATGGAGATTTGGATTTAACTATAATCGATGAACTTCCGAAGGGCAGAAAGCCTATTAAAACAGTATTAACAACCGAAAACAGAACTATTCAGGCATATAATCTGATAAGGCAACAGGTAGAACAGGGACATCAGGCATATATTATTTTTCCTTTAATAGATGAATCGGAAACTCTGAGTGCAAAAGCGGCAACTAAGATGTATGAAGAGCTAAAAGAAGGCGAGTTCAGAGATTTAAGGTTAGGGCTTTTACACGGAAAACTCAAAACCGATGAAAAAGATGAGGTAATGAAGGACTTCAAAAACGGAAAATACGACATTTTGGTATCAACTACGGTTGTTGAGGTCGGGGTAGATGTACCGAACGCAACGGTTATGATGATAGAGAACGCAGAAAGGTTCGGGTTGTCGCAGTTGCACCAGCTCAGAGGTCGTGTCGGAAGAGGAAGCGCGCAGTCTTATTGCGTTCTGGTTTCGAGTTCAAGAAACGAGGACACGCTTCAGAGGTTGAATGTAATGACTGAGACGAATGACGGGTTTATTATCGCTGAAAAAGATTTAGAGATAAGAGGTCCCGGGGAGTTTTTAGGGATAAGACAAAGCGGAATAGCGGAATTACACCTGACAGATTTAACCAAAGATATAAAAATACTTGAAATAGCGAGAAAATCAGCCTTTGACTACATCAAAACCCACGATTTAAGTGATATGAGCGAAGATTTAAAGAAATACCTCAATATAAAACTCATTTCATCAAAAGATATTATTTCGCTTGATTAACAATTTTGTTATTTTTTACAAATATTAGGGAATATGATAATATTAGATAGATAAGAATTATCGAGAGAGGTTAAAATGATGTTTAATAAAAATTTAAAGACAGTTACTACCCCCCCCCCTATGAAATAGATTTTATTGTAAATAAAAAGAA
>JAFXYZ010000073.1 GCA_017541465.1 bacterium
ATAAAAATGATAATCATGTAAATATTATTGATGATTATAAAATAAGGAAAACCATTAACAATGATTCCGAGCTTAAAGAGAAACTTATATTAGGTAATAATCTTATTGAATACGACCATTCAAACGATTTTAAGGTACACGAAGTAAGATGTGATAGTATAAATAATTACCAAGCCTGCTTAAAGGATATACAGTTTATGATAGACTTTATCGAAGATAAGGTAAAAGAATATGAAATGGAAGAACAGAACTTGAACAATGATGTTGAAAGGTAGGCATTGAATAAATGTCGAAACAGACAGGAGAAACGATTATGGAAGAAAACAGAACAGAAGTCTTAAATTCACTTATCGCCAAAAGGGAAAAAGAAATAGAAGAACGGGTTTTAGACAGGCAGTATGCAGACAGTTGGGAACAGTCAGCGCAGATAAGTGAAGATATAGATAACATACAGGAAGAAATAGATGCCTTAAAACAGGAACTAAAATTCGACAGTACCATTCTGCCTTTTGTTAAGGATTTCATAAAAGACATCTGCGACAAAGACGGGTATTACGTTGAAGAACCTTTGGCTTATGATGACAGGATAAGTGCCAACACAATTGTTGATGCTTTTGCAAGATACAAAAAAGAGTTAAAGACATTTTCTTCGCCCGAAGAATTTTCTTCTTTTGAAGATTTTTTGAATACGGAGCTTTGCGAAAATGTAGCTTATGACAGGGAAGATGAGTTGGCAGCGGCACTTACAAATTCCCTTAAAAATAAAGGCTTGCTTGATGATTTTAACGAGTATGTATATACTGTAATGGGATATTCCTGTTTAAGCGAATTTCTTTACGATGAGACCGATTACGCAGGCTTGCGTGTTGATTTGGACGAGTTTATAGACAAAACCAATATAAGTCTTATGTTCGGCACGGCAAGTGAACGTAACCATGATATGAACTGTTTAAACCTTATGTTCGGTGAAGATACAAGGAACAGGGAAGATATGCTCAATAATGCTTTTACATACCTTATGTATCAGCAGGGCTATACTTTTAAAGACCTTGCCAATGCTATATCTACAGGTAACGGGAACAAGTTTTTTAAGTCTGTCCGTGAAGAATCTCTCGGTCTTTCCGACTATCAAGGCGAACTTACTGTACTTGTGAACGCTAAAGGCAGAAATCTTGTTAATCTTCTCGATGTGATAGCCAGAGCAGAAACCGATAAGACTTTTGATGCTTTCGTAAAAGTACCGAAGGATGCGATGGTCGGGTTCTTCAACGAATGGTCGGGTGCAGGTGCGATGTTCGACATTGTTCCCAACAAGGACATGTACTTCCCCGTGAGCATGGTAAGGAACATTCAGCTTGACAACCTTAAAAACATGAAGTATGAATATACTGTAAAAGACGTGTATGCCATGTCGGAAAGTGCATGGAACAGCGAAATATCTTTAGCAGACGATGAAACCAATAAAGAGATGCTTGAATCTGATGCTTACAGTATGATTAAGGATAGTACCCCTGCCGATTTAAAGGTATATGCAGATATGCTTGACAGGGCTATCAAGGAAGAAATTGAATTATAAGGAGATATGTAAAATGTTTTATCACAATTACATAAACTCTTTACGGAAGAATTTATTGACTATCTTGCTTCGGTTGTAGAAGAAAGAAGTGGAAAAGAGGAAGAAAGGTAAAACATAGTATTTACAAGGCTTTACCCGAAAAATATAGCTGATAATTTCTCTTTTATACACGACATATTTACTCCTTTATGATATAATTTATATATCAAAAACAAACAAAGGAGTATTCAATATGACTACTAAAAATCTCAAAAAGCTTTTCAAGGCTTGCGTTTCAAATCTCACGGTTGACGACATTGACTTAATTGACAAGTGCGAAAACCTTAACAACGAAGACGAACCCGAACTCCTTGCCGATGATGATATGCTTGACTTCATGGCATTAAGGAATAGCGTTGTAGAGAGCAAAAAGGATAACGAAGTCTTTTTCTATGACGTTTATGACGATTGGGCGAGAATCCGTAACGATTCGGAATTTTTAAAAGCTTCAAGTGACTTTATCTTGAACTACATTCGTAACCACATAACAGATTATGAAGACGAAATCATTGACGAGATGATACAGCTTGAAGATTATGACAACAGTTGGACTCCACATGATGTGTTCACAGGTGCTTTATACAATATGGATTCGCTCTATATCGAAGCCTTAGACGCTTATTGTGGCACGTTAAGAGCTTGATAACAGTACGGCAGACGGCGAAGTGTAAAAGCTTCGCCAGAGCCGTTAAAACAAAGGAGATTATATTATGGCTGATATGAAAACCACTAACGGACTGAAAAACCTACCCGAAAAGCTTATCACTGTTCTTGAAGAATTATCATTGGATGAAAAAGACGAGCTTTACGCATGGCTTCATAAAGACGTTATGATGCGTAAATGGAGAAACAGGCTTGACCGTGATTATGTCACACCAGACGTAAGAGAAAGTATTTTAAACCAAGTGGCACAGCGTTTAAGTGAAATCTATAAGCTTACTGATTTTGTGTCGCAGGGCGATGTTGAAGAAGTGACGTGCGATGTCCTTACGGATAACGGCTATATAATGATAAAAAATGATATTGAAACAACCGAAGGTCTCAAAGATGCCGAAATCAATGTAGATGCGTCAAATGAAGCTTCTGTTTTTGTCTGGATAGAATATGGCGAAGGGTGTTATTTTGATGAAGATGCTGATACTTTTCATTATGAAGTAAGTGGCAGGATAGAAAATGATACGCTTATCATCAATACCGAAAATTTGCAGCGCATATACGGGTATGATTCCGTGCCTGCCAAGTTTGACAACAAGCAGATAAGGGATATTGCCTATAACCTTGAAGTGAAAGCAAAACAGGCAAAACAAGCCATAATGAACGTCAAACTGATAAACTATTCCGAAGTAGAAAGATAAGGTGTAATGAATTA
>JAFXYZ010000074.1 GCA_017541465.1 bacterium
ATAAATCGGAAATAATAGTAAAATATTACTTATCTTAACAGTTTAAAATGAGGTAATATATGAAATTACATATTCAGGCACTGGTCGCAATTGGACTTGGTATTAAGAGAAACTGGCATATTTTTGCCGCAATTATTCTCGGTATTTTGTTTGGTGCGTTTCTGCACAAATACTCTGTTAACCAGTCCGCACTAAACACAAAATTTTATCACTATACCCTTGTCGGGTTAAATATTGTAGGACAATTATTCATCAGATTAATTCAGATGATTGTTATTCCGCTCGTTTGCTCCGCAATCGTTGTCGGTATTTCCTCCATAGGTGATTCCAAACAAATCGGCAAATTCGGCAAAAAGATGATTTTGTACTATGCAATAATCTCTGTTTGCGCAGTCGGTATCGGTGCTCTTCTTGCCCTCGGGTTCCACCCGGGTGACGGAGTTCAGGGCTTCATAAATCAAAGCTCTGCAGTTGAAATTCAGGCTCAGGTGCACAGCGCCATTGCCCAGCAGCAGGGACATTTTTCAAATGTCTTTCTTAATCTGATACCGAATAATCCTATCGAATCACTTGCAAAAGGTGATATGATTTCGATTATTTTCTTTGTGCTGGTATTCTCTTTTGCTATTGCGAAGGTCGGCGAAATTGCCCGCCCCGTTGTTGCCTTCTTCGAGTCAATTTTTGCGGCTACAATGAAGGTTACAGACTGGATTATGGTCTTTGCCGCTCCAGGTATTTTTGCTCTGACCGCTTATTCCGTTGCTACTTTCGGTATTAATATTTTCTCGGGAATTTCAAAATTCTTCGCGGTTGTTATAGCAGGTCTTATTATCCAGTTCTTTGTTATCTATCCGATTATAATGAAAATCTTCAGTAAAGTTCCTGTTATGACACTTTATACCGCAATAACCGAGGCGCTTATGGTTGCCTTTGGTACTGCAAGTTCAAGTGCTACACTTCCTCTGACTATCGCCTGCTGCGAAAAGAGAGGTATTTCTCATAAGGTTTGCAGCTTCGTTCTTCCCTTGGGTGCAACTCTCAATATGGATGGAACGGCACTCTTCCAGACAATAGCGGTTATCTTCTTAACACAGGCTTACGGTGTTGTTCTTGAACCTGTCCAGATAATCTCTATTATGGTTCTTGCCTTCATCGCTTCAAGTACTTCAGCAGGTATCCCGGGCGCAGGTTTAATCACTATCGCTCTTGTCCTTAACGGACTCGGACTTACTCCCCAGCAGCTTGTTGAAGGCTTTGCGTTCCTGTTCGCTCTTGAAAGAATTGCAGATATGTTGAGAACAATGATTAACGTTGCTTCCGATGCCGTTGTCGCCGCAATTATTGCCGATAACGAGAACGAAATCAACTACGATTTGTTCAATAACCCCGAATCCTATAAAGATATTATTTAATTAAGAGTTAAATAATAAAATTTATAAAACAAAAAAGGCTCTTTAAATAAGGAGCCTTTTTTGTATAACTAATAACCAAATACTAATCTGCAAGTACCTGTTGAATTTCTACGTTAGGTTTCCCTAAAACTCTGACAAGTTCAAGCACCGATGCTTTCATCTGGCATTTTTGCGGTGTGCCGTTGAAAAAATCGGTATAAAAACAGCCCTCGCATACGCAACCTCTCTTGTAACATTCAAGAGCAGTGTTGGTCCAGCGCCTGACTGCTATTGCTCTGCCCATATCTCTGCTTCTCAGCACCTTGATTCCTCCCTAAATATTAATCCCCAAGATTTTTTCTTTGCGGATTTGTCATCCGCTCTTAACTTAATTTTAATTATATTCCTTTAGATGTCTTTTTCAAGACTTTTTATTCAATTATTACATTATGATACAATTTGTTTATTAGTTATTATTGTTGACTATAGAACCATGCTTTGAAAATTTTGACAAATTTTTTCAAAAAAAATTAAAATTTTTTTGTCATGGATGCATGATTTTTTCAGATTTTTAAACTATACTGTTAATTATGAAAAAGAAAGTTTCTATATTAGGTTCAACAGGTTCAATCGGTACTCAGGCGCTCGAGGTTATCTCAAAATTACAGGATGATTTTGAAGTCGTTTCCCTCTGTGCTGGGAACAATATTGAACTTTTAAGAGAACAGATAAAAAAGTTTTCACCCCGTTTTGTGTCGGTAGGGATTGAGGAAAACGCTGAAATATTATCAAAAGAATTCCCCCTGATAAAATTTAATTTTGGAGATGAGGGGCTTTGCGAAGCTTCAAAAATTGAAGATAACGACATTGTTCTTGTTGCGCTTTCAGGTAAAGCAGGGTTAAAACCTACCCTCGCCGCAATAGAAACGGGAAAAGATATAGCTCTTGCGAACAAAGAAACACTTGTTATGGCGGGTGATATTGTTATGAAGCGCGCAAGAGAAAAAGGGGTTAAAATTCTTCCCGTGGACTCTGAACACTCTGCGATTTTTCAGTGTCTTGACGGAAGAAACGATATAAAAAATCTTATTATAACTTCTTCAGGCGGGCCGTTCAGAACCTGGACAAAAGAACAGATGCGCTCAGCCGACCTCTCTCAGGCGCTAAATCACCCGAGATGGAATATGGGCAAAAAAATTACGGTTGACTCTGCAACCCTGATGAATAAAGGGTTAGAGGTTATTGAAGCTCATCATTTGTTTAATGTTGATTATAAAGATATAAAGGTGGTTGTCCACCCTCAGAGCTATCTTCACAGCGCAGTTGAATATTTTGACGGAAGTATAATAGGGCAGATGGGTATTCCGAGCATGCATATTCCCATTCAGTATGCGCTTACTTACCCAAAAAGGGTGGAAGGTATTGAAACGGGAAGTTTTGATTTTGTGACTGCCTCAAAACTCGAATTTTTTGAGCCTGATTTTGAAAAATTCCCCTGCTTAAAACTCGCTTTCGAGGCAGGTAAAACAGGCGGAACTTCTACCGTTTGCCTCAATGCATCGAACGAGGAAGCCGTTTATGCGTTTTTGAGAGGTGAAATCGGTTTTTGCGATATTTATGAAGTTGTTAAAACCTGTATGGACTCTTATTCTGTCATTTCTGAGCCTGCGATAGAGCAGATTTTATCCGAGGATGCGAAAATAAGAGAGTTCTCGAAAAAAGTTATTTCTTCACTGAAGGTAAAAGGATAATTCTATGAAAATATTGATTTTAAACGGACCTAATCTGAATTTGCTCGGAACAAGAGAGCCCGATAAATACGGCACTCAGACACTTGAGGACATAAAAACTCTTGTTATGAACACCGCAAATGATTTAGGGGTGGAGGTTGATTTTTACCAGAGCAATATTGAAGGGGAACTCGTTAATAAAATCCAGGAAGCAAAGGGCATTTTCGACGGAATTGTCATTAACCCTGCCGCTTATACCCATACAAGTGTTGCGATTAGAGATGCCTTCAGCGCCGTTTTAATTCCTGCCGTTGAAATACACCTTTCAAATATCCACCAGAGAGAAGAGTTCAGGAAAAATTCACTCATTGCGCCTGTTTGTGTCGGTCAGATTTCTGGTTTTGGTGCAAACAGCTATAAACTCGGCTTAATCGCTATTGTTGATTATTTGAAAAGGTAGACTAAAGTCTACCCTACGGACTTAATCGCTATTGTTGATTATTTGAGGAAATAGCATTATTTCACTCTGCCGTAAATATCTTCAATTCTTTTGATGTCATCCTCGGAGAGAAGTTCGCCTGTCTGGACTTCAAGGACCTTTAAAGGAACGTCATAAGGGTTCTGAAGCGAATGAGGTTCTTTTACTTTTATATCAATGCCCTCAGAAACCTTCAGAATAATTTCTTCTTCTCCCTTTATTACCTTCGCCTGACCTGACAAAACTACCCAGTGTTCGCTTCTGTGGTCGTGTGTCTGGAGTGAAAGGCGGGCATGAGGGTTGACGTAAATCATCTTTGTTAAATACCCTTCGCCCTTCTGAAGTACGGTAAAGTAGCCCCAGGGCTTTATAACTGTTTCGTTTGCAACAGTCTTTTTATTCTTCTTAATCTGTTTTTGAAGCTCTTTTGTCTTTGAAATATCTTCTTTATTGCATACCAAAACAGTTTCGGGGGTTTCAATGACATAAACATCCTTCAAACCTGCCGTTGCAACAAGTCTTGAAGAAGAGAATACAAAAGTGTTCTTTGATTCAATATCTTCACAATTTCCCGTAAAAGAATTCCCCTGTTTATCTTTTGGGGTGAGGCGCTCGGCTGCTGCCCAGGTATCGCAGTCCTCTATCTCAATATTCATCGGAATAACCGCCATTTTGGAGGCTTTTTCGATTAATTCTTCTTCAATTTTTCCTTCCCCGAGCTTTTCATAAATATTGTATTCAACCGCAGGCGCAGTGTCTCTGATTTCTATTTCCTGCAGAGCTTTAAACAGTTGAGGTGAGGTTGTTTTCAGTCTTGAGAAGAAGGTTGACGCGTTAAACATATAAATCCCGCAGTCGGCAAAGATTTTTTTGTCTTTTATCAGCTTCTTCGCTTCCGCAGTTGTCGGTTTTGTTATATATTTTGAAACTCTGAGTGTGCGTTTTGAAATTTCTGCGAGTTTTTTATCGTTTCTGGTCGTAACGTAGCTGAGGTTCGTATCTGCCCTGTTCGGTCTTGTTCCAAGGCAGACAATATAGCCTTCCTGAGCCATTTGTTTACCTTTTTCGAGGAAATAGTCGAGTTTTAAATTTCCTTTGATTAATCTGTCCGATGGCATCAGAATAATTGTTGCATCTTCCCCTTCTTTTGCAATTTTTTCGCTTAAATATTTGACGGATAGCGCCGCCGCAGTTGCCGTTCCCATTGAAACCGGCTCTTCTATAATCTTATATTCTGTTGTTCTGCAGAATTTTTCCTGCATTTCTTTTAACTGTTTTTCAATATATTCTCTGCTTTTTGTGTCGGTGGTGCAGACAATATTTTTATCGTCAACGCAGTCAACAAGGTTGATAAAAGTTTTCTGAAGAACAGTGTATTCATATTCTTCCTGTCTTGTAAACGTGCTTAAAGGGTTGAGTTTATCCGTCAGCGGCCAGAGTTTTTCCCCCGAGTTTGCTGCTAAAATTATTGCGTATATTTCTTTTGACATATCCTTACCTCATTTTCCCTTATTATAAGCATAACAAGGGCGGGGATGCAAAAAATATACAATTCTATAAACTATTCGTCAACGTAAATTTCTTCGAGATTGTATATTCCGCCCGAGAATTTGACGAGGTAAGCGTTTTTTATCCTGTTTCTTAGTGCGATTATTGTGTTTCTTGCGTATAAAAAGATAATCGGTTTTTCTTTGTAGATTATTTCCTGAAATCTGTCATATAAGGTTTTTCTCTTTTCAAATTCGAGTTCAAGTGCTGCTTTTTCAAATATTTCGTCAATTTCTTCTTCCCAGCTCAGAAGGTCATTATATTTCTTCTCTTCCCCAAGGCGGTTATTAAATATGTGCATAGCGCCGTTTGAGTACCAGACGTTCTTGCTTCCGTGTGGTTCATAAATAGAACCGCCTGAAAATCCCAAAATAACCGTTTCCCATTTGTTTGTCGAGGAAACTTTGTTGACGAGGGAATTAAATTCTATCGGCCTGAAATTTACTTTTATCCCGAGTTTCGCCAAATCTTCTTTTATGATAACTCCCGTAGCTTCTCTTTCGGTGTTTCCTGCGTTTGTTATGAGCTCAAGTTCAACGACATTCGAGTTTTTATCTCTGAGAACATTATTTTTATCAAGCCAAAAGCCCGATTCCTTCAAAAGTGCTTTTGCATATTCAATATCCTGATTATGTCCTTTTGCAACTTCCTTGTTTAAATAAATAGAGGGAATGGACTCAGCGCTGTACATAGGGGTTGCAACACCGTTTGCGATGTTTATTACCATTGAATTTCGGTCTATGGCATAGTCAACAGCTGTTCTGAAATTAATATCATTAAACCATGCCTGCTTGAATTTAGGGACAAAATAGTTTCCGTCCTTGTCTTTTCTCTTGTTCATATTGAAGATAATGAAGTTCGATGATGCGTTTGGACCTAAGTTATACATTGTATAATCGGAATACTTTTCCTTCTTTTTCAGTCTTGCTGCATCTTTTCCTTTTACTGATATAATATCGAGCTCTTTTGATTCAAATTTCAAAATTTCATTATTCAGGTCACCCACAATCAGAATTATATATTTATCAAGATATGGCAGGGTTTTGCCGTTTTCATTTATAACGTAATAGTTTGGATTTCTTTTAAAAACTATGCGTTGGGCAGGAACATATTCTTCAAGTATAAACGCACCACTTGAAACAATTTCTTTAGGGTTTGTGGTGGAGTTTAAAAAGGAGTCAAAATACTTTTCCCCTTTATCTGCCGCAGGTTTAAAGATGTGTTTTGGTGCAATAGGCGAGGACAGGAACCTTAAAAACGGTGCAAACGGTTTTTTTGTAGTGAAAACAACCGTATATTTCCCTGTCTTTTTAACGGTAGGCAGTTCCCCTTCAATATAGAGAGAATCTCTAGTGCTGGTGTTGCCTAAACCCTTAAAAATAATCTCTTCCCAGGTGAAAACAACATCATCCGCTGTTATTTCTTTGCCGTCAGTCCATTTTACACCTTCTCTCAGGTGGAAGGTATAAGTTTTTTTATCGTCTGAAATTTCATAACTTTTAGCGAGCACGGGCACAATGTCGCCTTTTAATGGCGAGGAGGTTACAAGCGCATCGTAGAGCATATCGCCGATAGACGATGAGGTTGCATCTTTCGACACCCAGGGGTTGAATGTTTTTGGATCGGAAATTTCCGAGGTGATAAACTCGCCCCCGTATTTACCTGTCGGCATAAGCGAAAGCCGATAGTCAATGCCGTTAATCGTTAAGGTCGGCTGGGCTTTATATTCAGGGTAATCTTCAAGATTAATGTTTGAAGTGTCTGCCTCGGTCTCTTCTTCGCTTTGGGGGTTATCAACCCTGAAGCAGGAAACACACACAAGAATTGTTATTACAAAAATTATACCGATGTTCTTTAAAATCTTCATAATAATAGATTATCATAAATTTTGAGTTATACTATTAATCTTTTTTCCGTATTTTATATTTTTTATTACAAACCGTTAAGAAACAAAAGGAAAGAAGATTTATAAAAGCCCAAATAACCAAACAGCCGAAAATCTTTTATAATAAGACTTTTTAATTTTTAAAAATATTTTTCAGATTGTATTTCAATAAATATTATATACCATTGTAAAGAATAGTTAATATTGCCTTAATTATTAAAGATATGTTGATATAATATTAGATATACATGATTTTTAGTGGGAAATGGGAGAAATAATTGGGATTATGCAAACGATGACTAATACTGAGGCTAACGAGGCTCTCACACCAAAACAGATTAGAGACATGCTCGGTATCGATAACGATCGTATTCAGCAAATCTGCAAAATGGCAGATATTAAGCTAAAAAGAAACGACAGAGGTCTTACCTATTTTACTCGTGAAGATGCGAAGGTTTTGAAACGCTATTGTGCTGATGCAAGCAAATACGCTATTTCAACCAAAGATTATAACAACTATGCGGCAGTCAGCCATGCTTCCCTGAGCCAGCTTTTTAACACAATAAAAGGGCTTGAGGATAACATCACCGCAAAGCTGGGTGCTGTTCTTGATGAAAAATTAGAGGGAATGGACGAGGTTGTTCTTGAACTCGTCAGAGTTAAAACAGAAAATGAATCTCTGAGAACTAAGATTGCTGATTTGGATAAGGAAAATTACAGTCTTAAAAAAGAACTTAAATCCTTTGTCAAAACAACTTTTGGCTTCTACAAAAAAGTAGCTGCTCCAAAGAAGAATATGTACAGATAACCTTAATTAATATATCTGATGACAATTTTAGAAGGTCAGCTACTTAGAGGAAGCTGACCTTCTCTATATTGTAATCTTCATCCCATAGTACAACCGCGTTATTCGGGAGTTTGTGGTATCTGCTCTGGTTATATGATGCCATGGATATTGCATCGTGGAACATAAAAATATTTTTCTTAACAACATTTTTGATGATGTCATTTAAAAGAAGCGCGCTGCCTGCTAACGTTCCGTTTTCGTTTACGAGCATGCCGTCAGCTTTTTTTATGGTATTTCCCGCAAAAGTCATTTCGTCACAATCAGCATGAGATAAAGGAAGAGCATCACTTATCAGAAGTGTTCTGTCAACGTAGTTTTTTGCAAAAACAATTCTCATCAAATCGTCGTTGACGTGAACACTATCCGCAATAAGCTCCATATAGTGAGTTTTGCTCATAAAGGCTTTTATCGGTGTTGTTACTTTTCTGTGGTTGAAATCATCCATGCCGTTAAAAATATGGGTTAGCTGGCAGACCTCTGAAATATCCGTTGTGAGGGTGTGTCCTGCCGAAAGCTTTATCCCTTTTGATTTGACGTATCTGCAAAATCTGAAATCTTCCGTGTCCAGCTCAGGCGCTAAAGTCATTATCTTTATTGTGTCATCAAATATTTCATCAAAAAGCTCGATTTTTAAGGGAAGAATGTATTCCTCTTTATGTACCCCCTTCTTTTTCGGGTTAATAAACGGCCCTTCCAGGTGAATACCTGCAATTTCCGACATGCCGTACTTTTGCTTCAGCATTGCTATTTTAATATTTTTAATCTGGGCTTTGATTTTCCCGATGTCGTTTGTTATGAGAGTCGGGAAAAAGTAGGTTATTCCGCATTTTGCAAGTTCGCTTGCGGCATACAATAAATCATCAGGGCTGCAGTTTGTGAAGTCAACCCCGAAGGCTCCGTGTATATGCTGTTCAATTAGTCCATCCGTTTTGTTATACATTTATTCCCTCAGATTAGCTATTGCTTCCTTCATATTGTCCGATTTGAAAACGTAATTCCCTGCCACCAGGACTTTAACACCCAAAGCCTTGCAGATTTTTCCCGTTTCCCTGTTAATTCCGCCGTCAACCTCAACAAGAAGATTCGGATAAAGTGATAAATCAATATCTTTTATCTTATCAACCCCTTCTTTGATAAAACTCTGCCCCGAAAACCCCGGTTCAACAGTCATAAGAAGGAGTAAATCAAGTTCAGGCAGATATTTTCTGATTAAATTAATATCAGTCTTTGGTTTAACCGACAGCCCTGCCTTTTTGCCAAATGATTTTATTAATCTGATTATCTCTTCCGTTTTTTCTTTTGACGCTTCATAGTGAAAGGTTATAATGTCTGAGCCTGAGAGCGCAAAAGGTTCAATATATTTTTCGGGGTTTTCTATCATCAGGTGGACATCTAACTTTAGGTCGGTAACCATTCTTATTGATTTTACAACAGGAACACCTATTGTGATATTAGGAACAAAGTGTCCGTCCATAACATCAACATGCACCCAGGAAGCCCCGAAGTCTTTTATCTTCTTTATCTCTGCTTCAAGATTTGCAAAGTCCGCAGAAAGTATTGATGGTGAAACAATAATATCATTCATAGAGGTCAGCCTTTATTCCGAGGTTTTTTATGGCATCGTTTGCGGCGGATTTTTCCGCCTCCTTCTTTGAGGGAGCAGAGCCTCTGCCTATTTCTTCTCCATTATAGAATACACCGACTTCAAAGGTCAAATTGTGAGGCTTCCCTTTTTGTGAAAGCACTCTGTACTCGGGAAGAGTGTTGTCCTG
>JAFXYZ010000006.1 GCA_017541465.1 bacterium
CATATCTTTTATCTTCCTTTACAAAAAGATGATGATTGGCATATTAAACAATATATTGATGGTAATAGTGAAATTTTAACAGAACAAATGTTTTATGATTTTTTCAAAAGAAAAACTAATTATTAATTATTATTATCTAAAATTCATCCTATAAGGAGGAAAGGATGAAAAATGTAATTCTATTTCCTAATATCTAAAATTCCGCCTTATAAGGAGGAATATTATCTGAAAATAATTTTACCCCGAATTTGAGAGAGGGTAATATTTTTACGCAAATAAAATTATTCCCCCCCTGCCCTGTAATTTATTGTTTAATTTTTAAACTTTTCTATTATTATATAAACATTTGTATCAATTCTAATTTTTCTTGTTATTTATAAAAGTTTGTGGGGAATAGTATTAATACGGGGATATTATCCAAACATTTTTTAATGAGTATCTTTTAAGATACATTTTTTATTAAAAAATAAGTTATTAAATCTATTGTCAGGTTTAATAACTTCAAATACTCAAAATAAATAGGAGATTTCAAAATGTACAAGAAACCACCATAAAAACAACAAATAAATTTTAGTTCTAGAATTGGAAAACTAATTTTCTAGAGGAGAAACACTTAAAAAATATTTAATAGAGGAGAAATTAATGAACGAAAGAAATACAAACCTTTTTGACTTGATGTCGATAAAAGATTTTGCCAAAGAAATAGGAAAACCACAAAGTACAATTTATAGTTGGAGAAAGAACGGAATTTTACCCCCAAATGTTTTTTTTAACATTGGTGGTTCAATTTTTGTTAGAGTAAATGAATTTATGAAATTCATGAATGGAGAAGCAGCATAAATGATGAAGCCATTGAAAATGTTATATGAGGAGTTTTTAAAAGGATATGTAAAAAAGAAATATAAATCGTATCTGAAAAACTCTAAAATTCTATCTGAAGGTTTTATTAATAATGTTTATTTCTTAATTTATGAGGAAAGAGAAAAGGATAATCACAAATGGTTAGAAGATTTTTGATTGTGGAAAACATAAAAAATCCTATTATTTTGGAATTAAAGGTTTTTCATAATAATTCTAATTATATGGTCTTTCTGTTCTCGGAGTTGAAAAGTAAACTATCAAAAAAAATATTATCGAAATTACTAAAAAGTGGTTTGTTTATGACAAATAAAGATAGGGATAAATATAATCCTTTGGTTGCTTTTCATAGGTTAGTTGTATGCATAAAAACTAATATAAATGGTTTAACAATCCATCATATAGATAAAAACAAGCAAAACAACTCACTAGATAATCTTTTACCTACAACTCAAACAGATAATAATGAGTTTGAGTTATTAGAAGAAGATGTAAGACTTCAAAAAGGGAAAAGTGATTTATTAAATTACAAAATACAAAAGTCTTTTAATGAATCAAAACACAAAAGAACACTAAGTAACAATGAAGAACTGCATAAGGATATTATTTCTTTTTCATTAAATAATTCTATCCAAAAGACTATTGCTAGATTTAATAATAAAATAAAGACCTCACAAACAATCAGGTCTATAATTCATTATTATTTCTATGCAAAAGACTTTCTTAATTGGCTAAAGGTTCATTATACTAAGGTTTAAAGAGTTGTTTTAACTTTTTAATTGTATATGTCTAAAATTCAATAATATCAAGAAATTTAATTATATAGAATATAAAGATAATAAATGAAGTTCTTTAATATTATTGCTTTTGAGGGCTATATAATACACATAAACACCTATTATTAAACTAGCATATAGATATAATATATCTATATAATCTTTAATATCAGGCTTATATCTTAATATAAGTTCATGACATTTGTAAATTTTTTATTTTTGATTGTGTAGTAAAAAACATGATTAAATCAACCATTCTACCCCTGTATATATGGGTTTATATATTGTTTGGATATTCAAAACCTTATCAAAATAAGGCTTTAAGAGGAGTTAATACGATATGAGTATTTATTGTAAAAACGGAAAATATTATAGCAGGTTCAAAATCCACGGAGAACAACGGCATTTTTTATGTCAGGGTGCTAAAAGCCAAAGAGAAGCACAAGCCATTGAAGATGCTGAGAAATTCAAATTAAGACAACAACAAGCAGGTTTAATTAAAGTTGCGAAGAAAGTAACCCTAAGTAAGTTAATCGAATTATTGATTAGTGATAATAAAATTAACAACAAAGACCAAAAACACATAAATTCAAAGGTTAATTCTATATTGAATTATTTTGGTAAAGATAAAGATGTATCGACTATTAAAAGAGCAGATATTGAAAATTATAGAGGATATTTAAAAGGGTTGAATTATTCCAATTCCTCTATAAACAAATATGTTTGTTCTTTGAGTAAAAGTTTTAATTTAGGCATTTCTAATGAGATTATTGAAAAAAATCCTTGTTCAAGATTAAAAAAATTAAAAGAGAATAATGAGATAATAAGATATTTAACTGAATCAGAAGAAAAAAGATTATTAAAAGAATTGCCTGAATATTTAAAACCGATAGTCATTTGTGCTTTGCAAACAGGATTAAGACTTGGAAATATTTTAAGTTTAAGGTGGGAACAGGTTGATTTTGATTATAATTTTATTGAAATATTAAAACAAGAGAACAAAGGACATAAAGATATAAAACTACCATTATCAAAGAAATTAAAAGAAGTATTACTTCAACAGCCAAAGGATTGCGATTATATATTTAGAAACCCCGAAACAATGAAACCTTATAGTACAATAAGTTTTGCTTGGAAAAGTGCATTAAAGAGGGCAAATATAAAGAATTTTAGATTTCATGATTTAAGGCATACAGTAGCAACACGCTTGGTTGAAAATGGAGTTGATATAATGACAATAAAAGAGATTTTGGCTCATTCTTCAATAGCAACAACGCAACGATATATGCACACAAAAGAACGAAACAAAATTGAAGCAATAAACTCTTTATAATTTTACAAATAAGTATATTATTTTACAAAATGAGGTCTAGGCTACATATAGGCTACATAAAAATAAAAACGAGCCTGAAATATGCTCGTTTATTGAATTAAATGGTACTCTCGGGGGAATTCGAATCCCCGTTACATCCGTGAAAGGGATGTGTCCTAGGCCTCTAGACGACGAGAGCTTGTAACAAGAATTATATTATCTGAAGCATAATTCAATGTCAACACCTTTTTTATTTTTTACTCAGGTGCGAACTAAATACCTCTAATCAAAAATTGCCGTCAGTTAATTTTTCGGCCTGAAGACTCTTGCCTTCTTTGCAAGCGATTCATCTTTGCCGTCTCTGACGTTTAAATATACACCGCTGTTTGTTCCGTCTGCGGTTAAAAATACATCATTACCGTTTTTGTCTTTTATATGCAAAAGGATAATTCCCGTATGTCTGTCATTTATATAAACATCACCTGTCTGCGCTTCGCCGAGTGATATTTCGGGGTTATTCTTTTTAACGTCATCAGAGAATTCACCGATAGGATGTCCCATCTGGGTTAATACATAATTTGCATATTTTACGCATATATCTGTTTTGCCTGCAAGCCCCGATGCCTGATATGAACCGAGTGCCATATTAATAAGACTTTCTGCCTGCGGGTTGCTTCTTATCTGTTTTACAATATCTTCGAGCTTCGCATTAATCTCATAAGAATTAATTCCCTTAGCCCATTTCCTTAACTGGTCGCTCCCCGAAATTTCGGTTGAGTCGCCTTTTGCTTTAAATGTACCCATACCGTTTTGATAGCTTGTCATATTGCCGTCTTTATCAAAGGTATATTTGACCTCAACCCCGTCCTGCGTCTTTTCGGTTACGAGATAGCTTCCGTCAGAGAGTTTTTCGGTTTTTAAGTCTTTTGTATTTCCGCCGACTGCCGCTACTGCTTCTTCTATTGCATTCTCTTCAGGAGTTGATGTAAACTCTTTTTCGTTTTCAGCCTTCTGGGTTTCAGGTATCTGTGCATTGATTTTATCAATATAGTCCTGCTTTTCGCTGATTATTTTCTTTGCATCGCTTATAGCCTGAGCTTTTCCTTCTTCAAAGGCAGTTTTTGCTTTGTCATAATCATCTTTTAATGCTTTAAAGGTATCGTTGCCCTCTTTATTTGCCAGAGCGGTAACTTGTTCTTCAAGTGCACTTTCAGTCTTTTGTGCTTCCTCTAAATCAGCTTTAAGCCCTGCTGTTTTGCCCTCTTCTTCTTCAAGAGCCGCTGTTGCATCGTCTAAAGCCGTTTGTGCTGCCTTCTTTTTATCTTCAGCTTCTTTTAATCTTGCTTGTGCATCACTGATTTTGCCGCGAATAGCCGATTTTTCCTCTTCGGTTTCGGCACTGCTTAATTGGGAGTTTAACTGACTTATACAGCTGTTTATACTCTCAACATCTTTTGTTGCATTGTCTAAATCAGACTGAGCATCTGATTTGGCCGAAGTCTTTTGCGCTATTGCGTTTTCGTTATCTTCAACGGCTTTTTGTTTTGCTTCAGTGTCTTTTTTCGCTTTGTCATAATCTTCGGCGAGCTTGCTGTCGAGTTTTGCAAGTTCCGTCTGCATTTTTGTATAGGCATCATCCATTGCCGTTTTTAAATCTTTAACAGGACCTTCGCCGTTTGCAATCTGGTTAAGAACCTCGTATTGTTCGTCTCTTGAAGTCTGTGCGGTTGATTTTTCGCTGTTGAGCTCTGAGACGGACATATTTTGTAAATTTGCTTCCGTTGTTCCGTCATCGGTTGAAGGCGGTTTATCCCCTCCGTCATCTGTTGAGGGAGGATTATCACCTCCGCTTGTAGGTCCGCTTGGTCCACTCGGGCTACCCGGACTGCTTGGTTCTTCTGCTTCAGGTGCAGCGCCCAGTCCATCAGGCTGATATTCGCCGTTTTTAATCTGTTCAAAGACGTTTTTAACATCGGTTGCGGAAACGTCATTTTCGTTTCCGTCGAGTTTAGCTGCATTTTTGAAGAAATTTTCTACTTCTTCATCGGTAATTGTTCCGTCACTGTTTGCGTCCACTGCTTTTTTGACATCTTCATCGCTCAGAAGGTCGTTCAGATAATCAAGTGCAAACTGATTATCTTCACTCGGGGTGTCGTCAACCATTTTGCCGTTTGAGAAGGAAAAGGATAATATTTCGTTTAAATCGAGGGAAAATATTGAGTCTCCGAGCCCGTATTGTTCTGAGACAAAGTTCTTAAAATCATCGGAATAGGAAAAAATACTGACACCGCTCAAATTGTTCAGATCAATATCGCTATTCGGCAGTTGCGCCAAATATTCAAAAAACTTCAACTTTATGTCGGAGTAATTGATCTTCATTGCTTTCTGTTAAATCCTGTTCCTTACCGATTATTTAATCGGCATAAATCTCTTGGAACTTTTATTCCTCGTATATATGTAAAGTATTTTTAACAAAAATAATTGCCCCATAACTCTGAGTTATATTTGAAGAGAACATTTTTTATGGTATTATAATTCTGTCAGATTGGAGATTTTTTATGAATGAAGAGTTGTTAAGACTTATTGAGAGAAACAGCAGAATTGATATAAAAGAGCTTTCCGTTTTGCTCGGGAAAAGCGAAATCGAAGTTTTAAACGATATGCAGAAAATGGAGGAGGAGGGAATAATCTGCGGTTATCATACCCTGATTAACTGGGATAAAACCTCTATCGACAAAGTAACGGGGCTTATTGAAGTCCGTGTTATTCCCCAAAGAGGTCAGGGGTTTGATAAAATCGCCGAAAGAATTTATAAATACCCGGAAGTTAAATCGGTATATCTTATCTCTGGCGGTTATGACCTGTTAATTACTCTTGAAGAAAAGTCTCTCAGGGAAATTGCAAACTTTGTTTATGATAAACTGGCTACTTTAGACAGTATCCAAAGCACCGCAACCCACTTTATTCTCAAAAAATACAAAGACCACGGAACTGTTCTGACAAAACAACAGGAAGATGAAAGAGAGATTATTACTCCATGACAAAACCCATTTCAAAAACTGTTGAAGCATTAAAAAAATCAGGTATCAGAAAATTCTTTGATATTGCAAGCGAGATGAAGGACGTTATCTCTCTCGGTGTCGGTGAGCCTGACTTTGAAACACCCTGGCACATTAGAGAAGAGGGAATTTATTCTCTTGAAAGAAGCAAAACCTTCTACACCTCAAACAGCGGTTTAAAACCTCTGAGAAGTGCGATTGCAGACTACATTGAAAGAACTCAGGGGATAAAATACGATTTTAACTCTGAGATTATGGTTACCGTTGGCGGTTCTGAAGCAATAGATATTTGCCTGAGAGCTGTTTTAAACCCCTCAGATGAGGTCATTATTCCTCAGCCTTCTTATGTTTCTTATGAACCCTGCACAGTTCTTGCCGGCGGTGTTCCTGTCATTATTAATTTGAAGGCTGAAAACGATTTTCGTCTGACAGCTGAGGAACTAAAATCAAAAATAACCGATAAGACAAAGTGTTTAATCCTTCCCTATCCGAATAATCCGACAGGGGCTATTTTAGAGGGAAATGATTTAAAAGAAATCGCAAAGGTCTGCATTGAAAACGATATTTATGTTCTCTCTGATGAAATTTACGGGGAATTAACCTATAAGGATAAACATATTTCAATTGCTTCAATAGAGGGAATGAAGGAAAGAACGGTTTTAATCAACGGTTTTTCAAAGGCTTACTCAATGACAGGCTGGAGGCTCGGGTATGCGTGTGCGCCTCAGCATATTTTGTCTCAGATGTTAAAAATACATCAGTATGCAATAATGTGCGCCCCGACAACAAGCCAGTACAGTGCAATAGAAGCTCTCAAAAACGGGGATGAAGATATTAAGCTGATGAGAGAGAGCTATAACCAGAGAAGAAGATTTTTGATTAATTCCTTTAGGAAAATGAACCTTGAATGCTTTGAGCCGTTCGGCGCGTTTTATGTTTTTCCTTGTATTAAAGAGTTTAATATGACAAGCGAGGAATTTGCCCTTAAATTTCTTGAAGAGGAAAGAGTTGTCGTAATTCCGGGAACTGCCTTCGGGGAAAGCGGCGAGGGTTTTGTCAGAATTTCTTATGCCTATTCCATTGATAAACTCAAAATCGCAATGGAAAGATTAAACAGATTTGTTGAAAAATTGAGAAGCTGAATATAAACTTTTGTAAATTTTTTTTTTAATAATTAATTTTTAATAGCCGTAATTCCGATACATTAATTGATTGTATAAAAGGAGTACTTATGTCTAGCGGAATTAATGGCGACAATTCAGCCTGGATAGCAGCTCAGGAGGCACGCAGACGTGCAGAAGAAGAGGCGCGCAGACGTGCCGAAGAAGAAGCTCGCAGAAAAGCCGAAGAGGAAAAGAAAAGGGCACAGGAGGCTCAGGAAGCTCAGGAGGCTAAAGAAGCACAGGAAGCCCAAGAGGCTGAAGAAGCTAAGGAAGCAGAAGAAGCGAAGGCGCTTGAAGGAAGTGTCTTTGATAATAACAATGTTTTCGGTGTCGCCAACTTAACCGAAATGGAGCTTGAAGAACAGGCTCAGGAATGGGAAGATATTCAGCCAAGACAGGAACTTGCCCTGGGCTTTTTGTGGCCTACAGGGGAATACAGTTATATAACAAATGACGGCTCAAAGATTACCGTTAATAACACTGATGATGTCCGCGTAAGACAGAATAAACTTACGGGGGAAATTGTCGTAATAAATGCTGATGATGCTAAGGTTGAAGCCTCAAGCGACAGTGTTTCGATAAGTTTTGCGCAAAAGCCTTATGATAAAGAGCAGGCACAGGAAACCATAAACGAATGGGCTGAAGTCTGCGGTGTTGAGTCAGAGGCTGTTTCTGATGAAAATTCCGATTTAAACAGAGTATTTAGTCAGTTTTACGGCACTGATATTAATTCCTATTATTTTGATAAGCACAACGATTCTCAGGCTTTAACCACTGTTGTTAATTTTATGGACTGGTATAATACCTCTTATAAAGATGTAAATTCAGCCAGACAGGAAATGGAAGCCGTAAAAGCCTTCGGTCTTGCGCAGGGCTTTGATATTTCAGATGCCCTCACACTCGAAAGTACTTTAGGTCAGCCTGATGATATGTATGCTTATTCGCTTGTGTCTGCGGGCTATAATGCAGGAAAAGAAAAATCTTTTGGATATAATCGTCTGATTACCGGGCAGGGCGGTATTCTTGACGGCGCAACCGATTATACAACCGAAACTTCGACTGATGCAGACGGAAATACCGTTTCTACAATCAGTTTTAATAAGGATGGACAAGAGGTTGTTTTAACCACTGTCTTTGACGGAAATTCAACAAGAATTAAATCTCAGTCACAGAAGGCAGCAGGTGGTGAAACAACTCTTGAATACGCAAATGACGGAAGTTTTGTTGTGAAATACCCTGACGGAACCGATAAAACAAGCGCCGAGCTTGCACTCAACAGAATTAATTCCTACGGGAAAAACATAAAAGATGATATGGCAGGGAATAATGCCATAAGCGAAATTCTCTCTTCCACCCAGTCTGCTATGGGCACTTATGATATTTTAACCGCCTATTGTGGTGGCGATAAAGAAACGGCAAGAAAAATCTTTAATTCCGTATATGAACAAGACGGGCTGAGTGTTGACAGTGATTTTGTCCTCAGAAACACTGAAGGCGAAAAGGTCTCTGATTTTGAGGATAATCCTCTCTTCAGACTTGACCAGACTGAAATTACCTCAAGGCTCTATGACTACAGAGCCCAGGACAGAGTTTTGAGTTCTTCCGTTCTGAAACAATTCTCGACAGTTGATACCGAAACAGTCAGTATTGATGGTGAAAATACCCAAATTCCGACAGGCGGAAAAGAATACTATATCGATGGAACGGGTAATCTCTGCATAAACGAATACAGTGTTGATTACTCTGATGACGGAAATTTGACGGTTTCTTCAACAGTTCATTCCGTTGACGATGATTCCGTTTTATACTCTGAAGTTGCTCAGTATTATTCTGATGCCTCCGGTCAGCTTATGGTCGATGTCAGCAGAAAAGATAAAAACGGGCAGACTGTTGCCGAGTTCAGCGAAAATTCCTCAGACTATAACAAAAGACTTTTCGTTGAGCGCAATTACACCTTAGACCAAAATAACGACGGGGTTATTGAACTCAATGTAAGTTCGGGTGAAATAAGCCAGCTTTATTCTTTGATGATGCAGGACGCACAGTACAGCAGTTTAGTCAAAGACTTTGGCTCAGAACTCAATTCTCAGGGGTTCTTTGATAATGTTTATAACTTCCTGAGAGGTGTAGTCGGCGAAACAAATGCCGATAAACTGACAGCGGAAATTGTCGGCAGAAGTGAAATGGTTCCCGTACTTGAAAACTTTATGACGGGCAGTAAAGATGAAGCGCTTCAGTCAACCCAGGATGAGTTCGTCAGAAGGCTTCAAAACGCACAAACCATGCAGGATATTTATGACTCCGCGCTTGATTATTACGGAAGTGAAGAAGTCGCAAACAGCTTTATCTCTGATTATCTTCAAAATAATCAGGATGTAGTTTTCACAGAACAAAGATACTTTAGTATTTCTGATGCCTCGGTTGATGCTGACGGAAATATTCAGTTTACAAAGAAATGGTCTGAACACGGCTATTCGGGTGAAAGTCAGGAAACTCTTTCCTTATCGGCATTTCAGATTAACGGAAACAGGGCGACAGATTTCGCTCTTGATAAATACAGCGCAAATGCTCCCTCTGATTTTCAGTCAATGTATAAATTCTGGACTAAAGGCGGTGAGTATTCACAGGAAACAATACAAGCCTATAATGAAGCAGGTCAGAAGTACAGTGCTTATAATGAAGGCATAATTTCAGCGCAGAATATGGAAACTTCACTCGCGAAGGCAGACACTCCCGAGGAAGTATTCCAGATATTTATGGATAACTCCGAATCAAAAGAACAGGCAGTTGAGAACTTTAATAACTATTACTCAAATCTCTTTGACACAACAGGTCCAATTCCGCTTTCCGATGCAGTTCATCTTGCGAACAGATGTACTTCAATTCAGGCATCTTTAGACGGTGATAATAATGTCGTCTTTAACGTTTCTCTCACAGACGCAAGCGGAAACAAAATCGAAACAGAGCCGTTTGACATTGAAACGGCAGTAATAAATGTCAACTCTTACGTTTCGGCAAATAAAGTGCTTCAAAAAGAATTCAGCACAAAGTATAAAGACGAACAGTTCCCCGATTTTGAAATACCTGAGGGTGAAGATGCGCTTAAAGTCATAACAGAAAAGGTCAATGACGAATACTTTACCGCTTATGAAAACCTCTATGGTGAAAGCGAATTGAAGGAAGTCCTGCAGGATTATTGTCAGGATATGGACTCTTACGCACGTAATCTTACACAGATTATGCAGTTAGGCTCTATCGGACTCAGTTTTGTATGTCCTGCCTTCGGTTATGCCGCTATAGCCTCAGGATTTATCGATAACGTCATTGACCTCGGAAATATGGCAACGAATAAAACCGCAGATGATTATGACGGCTGGCTCAAGCAGACAGGAATAGAAATGTTCTGCGTCGCAGGTGGTATGACCTTAGGCGGTATTTGTAACAAAGTCGGCGGAAAGGTTACGAATGCTATATTAAAATCTAAGGGTGCAGATTATGCCGTCAGCGCACAGGTAGCAGGTACTTCTACAGAGGTTGTTCTTGATATAGCGAGCGGTATGGCATTTGACTATGCTACTAATCTTGGCTTCAATGGTCAGGCTGACTGGAACTTATCAGGTAATATGTTCAGCGGCTTCTTAGATGTTGTTTCGGGTATCCGTGGCTACCACGCAAGAGCCGGTGCGCTTGATATGACAAAGATGAGTGCAAGCGATGATTTCAGCACGATAACCGTTCCGAACGGCGCAGGGAAAGATGTTGAGTTTAAGTGTGTCGGTGTTGATTCTGCCCAAAGGCTGGTATATGCCGATAATACAGGCAGAGTATTTGCTCTTGACACTTCTGATACATCCTTCTTCAACCGCACCGAATATACAAGAAACTCCATGCTCGGAAATGTAACGGATAATCCTCAGATAGCTCAGAGACTTGAAGCAAACGGCTTAACCTATAACCCGAAAACAGGCGGATATACTAACACAAACGGGCATGACGTTACCATTGAAGCAACTCCGCAGGATAACGGTCTGACTGCTTATAAAATCAAAGATTCCGTCACGGGTATTGAAAGAACCATATATGATTACCCGGATTTAATAGATTCCTCTTCTCTCACAAGAGATGAACTTGTTGATTTCAGAAAAACGGATGCCGATAAACCGATTGGCGATGAAGCGGTCGAAAGATTATCGAATAATGCCGACAGACTTTATAATGAATATACTCAGCATATTGCTGAAGCAAGAAAGCAAATAGAAGGCTTCTTCGGTTATGTCGCTGACGGAACTGACGAAATAGCCGTTCTTTCGGGCAGACAAAAAGGTGAAAATTCTATTTATGAAAAACTTTCCAAAAAATTAAATGACGGAAAGCTGGAAACTCTTGATTATACAGCTTCAAGAGAAGCTATAGGCGATGCCTATGGAACAAGAATGCAGGTTAAAGACCTTTCCACCGAAACTTCGGCAAAGGTTGTGAATGATTATTTCACGTCTAAAGGTATAGATGCCGATTACGGTACGTTCGTAAGATATATGAGCGGAGATACCGCAGATTTACCCGCAGATACCGTAAATGCTCTTGACGGCTCGAAAAAAGAAGTCCTTGAAGCCTTAAAGACAGAGCATACTCAGGCGACAGTCGATAAACTTATTGATGCTATTTCAAATAAGGGTATGCGCATAACCGAGTTGAATAACTATGGCGGTGATATAACGGCATATTTTACTCCGGAACAGGTTACTGCTATTGCGCATGCTTATAAGGATAAATTCGGCGAGCCGTTAAAAGTTACAACCAAGATGGATCCGTCATATACCACCGGTTATTCAGATGTTGATTATGACACATCGAAAAAGGTTACGACAGTTACAAATCCTGAAGCCGTTTATACAGATAAGGGCGCTGTCAAGGAGTCGGGTTATTCATCTGCCCAGATGAATGTTACTCATACTTTTGCTGACGGCTCGACAGGTCTCGGCGAGCTTCAGATAAGAGGAACAAAACTCAATGCCTTTGCTGATGTTGAGCATATACCTTATGACATAAGAACTCAGAAAATCAAAGCATCGGATGCCAAGTATGCTGAGGTCTATGGCGTTATTAAAGATTTGTCACCTCAGAGCTATGAGGTATATAATAAATATCTGAATGATGTTTATGAACACCATTGTCTCGCAGAACTCGGAATAGATGTCCCTGAGCCGACCATTCCCGATAATTTAACCTTTAATAACGGAACCGGACTGACTCACGCTCAGGCGGATATGATTTCCGAAAGAGGTCTTGTTGAAAAATACGGACACTGATAGCAAAAAATAATTTTATTCGGTTTAAATATGATATAATTAATAAGGAACAGAAAATGAACGGACTTAATATTCATTTCAGACCGTTTTTAAACGGACATGTCGATAATACACAACAGAGCAAAGGAAAGACTGTGTCACCGGAATTTGATGAAGCTATGGATGCCATGATAGGTAAATGTCAGGAAATTTTGTACTCCCGCTCGGAAAGAGAAGTTCCTGAAAACGGTCAGTTTTCAAATGTAGGTGCAAAATTCAGGATTCCTGATACTTCTAATGAGGCCCTTTTAACTGTAACTTATGACGAAACTAACCCTAAAACCCAAAGATTGTTTAAGGTTGGGGTGCATCATAAGAACTCTGATCAAATTACCTCAGAAATTCTCAAAAACGGAACAAAACAGGAAATTCTCGACTACCTGAAAAATCCCGAAAATGCCGATATTATTAAAAAATCCGTTATCGGGCTTTCTGAGTATGTAGATAAACATTATTAATCGTTTAATATACTCTCGCTTACTACAAATGCGGTTGACCATGCATTTTGGAGGTTAAATCCTCCGCAAAATCCGTCAATATCGAGAACTTCACCGCAAAAATACAAGTTCTTATATTCCTTTGACATCAGAGTTTTAGGGTTTACCTCTTTTAAATCAACTCCTCCTGCGGTCACTGTTTCTTCGCCCTTGTCTGCGCCCGTAATTGTTACTTTAAACTCTCTCAGATAATTTAAAATTTTATCTCTCGTTTTTCCGTTAATTTCGTGTCCTTTTGTTTCAGGGGAAATATTTAATTTTATAAGAAAATATTTTACGAAATTTTTGGGAATAAGCTCCGATAAAATATTTTTAATGTCCTTATGAGGGTTGTTGTTTAAAACACTCTGCAAATCATAATTTTCATCAATTAATGAAAAGGTGAGAGTATAAGGATATTCTTTTCTCGCAAAAACAGAGGAAAGAGTATAGGTAAGAGGTCCCGAGATTCCAAAGTGGGTGAAAAGAATGTCATCTGTGATTGAGAGCTCTTTTGATTTTATATTTTTTAAAACTATGCCCGAAATTTCTTTAAAATTTTCCTTCGTTTTAAGCCCGACAAGAGAGGGCCTGGGTTCAATTATGTTTATGTTTAAGTTTTTGAGAAGTGAATACCCGAAATGACCTCCTGTTGAAACAACGACGTGGGTATAGTTTTCTTTGGATTTATCGGAGATAACTTCCCAGCCCTCAGCTTTTGGAATTATTTTTAATACTTTTTCTTTTTTGAAATTGAGGTGGTTTATCCTTCTTAAAATCTTATCTCTCACTTCCTTTGAACTGTTTGAGAGTGGGAAAATTCTTCCGTTTTCCTGTGTATAAGTTTTTATATTGAGCTCTTCAAAGAGTGAAATCGTATCATAGACACTGAAGCGGGAAAAAACAGAATATAAAAATTTTTCACCTCTCGGGTAGTTTTGGGCAAGTTCTTTTATATCATTTTTTGCATTTGAAAGGTTACAGCGCCCTCCTCCTGTCGGAAGAATTGTCCTCAGTGGCTCAGAGAGGTCATAGAGAGTAATGTTTTTATATTTTTGAGAAAGAAACAGCGCACACATAGAACCCGATGCGCCTGCGCCTATAATACATATTTTCTTCTCTTTTTCCATATTGCCCTTCAAAAAATAAGGTGTACCTCATCAGCACACCTTTATTATAATATATTTTTTGATTTTTTGTTTATGGTACCTGCACTTTATTTAACAAAGCGCCGTAGAAATTTCCTTTTTCTCCCGCTTCTGAAATATTAAATTTAATGATATTTCCCTTCTCTATTTTTGCGGTATTTAAATCAGCGCCTATTGTTTCTTTGTTGTATAAATTATTCAGTTTTTCAACCGAAGTTTCTGTTGTCATCGAAATACCGAAGGTTGCTTTGATTTCTCTTATATCCGTATCCTTGTTTAATACTGCGTAAACAATGCCGTTATTTCTGTTATAATATACATCGGCAAGTTCATTTTGCGCATTTTTGATGTTCGCAATTTGTTCATTTGTGTAGTCGGCACTGTTTGAGACTATTGCACCCTTCTCGAGCTTAGGGTAAACGGTCATTCCGTTTATCTGCCATTCATAAATTAACTCCTCAGGTGCGCCTGAAATGTGCTCTACTATTGCAACAGGGTTTGCCATAGCTTTTGATTTAATCATCTGATCAGTTGCAATGTTCCCTGCTATTGCGCCTGCGGTTGCACCAGCTAAGGTAAATAAAACCGCTCTTTTAGCCATTCCTTTTGTATTTCTTCTGTGAACTCTGGCTCTGTCACTTCTTTGCACATCGTATTGAGGTGTTGTTATTACTTCCTGTTGCTCGATTTGCTCTGCTCTTCTTCTCCTTCTTCTCAGTTCATCATTGACTTTTTCCGATTTAAAACTTGCGCTGTATCGGGGCAGAATTGTGTTAATACTTGATATTTGCATAATGTTTCCTCATTTTCTCATTTTATTATTTCTTAAACCCCGAAAAAATAAAATTTGCGCATTTAATCACGAAGTATTGTAACTCTTGTCCCGATGTTTGTTCTTGTGTTTAAGTTCGTAGGTCTGTAATGGTAATAATTATTTGGTTTTTTATGTTTGTGACTTACTTTTGGAAGAAATGGGTTTGTTTTGTATTTATTCTGAAAATCGCTTTTTCTGTAGTTATTCATTGGTGAATAGTACTTGTTTCTGTAAAACGGGCTTGAGAATGGTGAATAAATATCTGAAGGCATTGTATTATAATAACTTCCGCCGTAGCTTGCGTTCATCTGCGGGGTATAGCCTGTTATTCCCTGGGTTGAAAAATCATCTATAATTCTTGTTAAAACTCCTTTTATCCCCTTCTTTTTATTTTGATTATTTCCGATAATGGCACTGTATTCTTCGGGTTCATCACAGTAGTAGCCGTTATTCATAAGTTTTTGAAGGCGTTTTTCTATATTACCGCTTTGTTTTGCTCCGAAAAACTCGCGCTCCAGCCTGGTCAGTCTTGTTGAGAGGTCATCCTCCGAGTATATCTGATTAAATGCAGAGCTTTCGAGCTCGGATAAATTCTCTTCTATATCGCTCCCTGCCGCGTTCAGAGAAATTACCAAAAACGGTATAAAAAACAGTATAATCAATATTTTTTTCATCACAAAATCCCCTGCTGAATTTACATTTTTGTTATAACAGCAAGTTTCAGAATTTACATCATTCCTTCGGGCAGATACTATTCGAGTTTTTTAAGTATAAAGAGGGTATCTTCAAGAGATTTTTGAAGTTTCATCATATTTAAATCGAGATTTTCTTTTGTATATTTGTTGTTTGGTGTTGTGTAGGGTAGAAAAGATTGATATTCCTGAGACTCGGACCATAAAATCGCCACACTTCTCGCCTGGTTGGAAAAATTTAAAATCTGCTTAAAAGAAACGTAATTGCTCTCTTTTTTATCACCGTATTTTTTCTGTAGGTAAGCCGCATGGTCAATGTAGTTACTGACGACCGCATTGAACTTCTGAATATTCTGGTTGAGGTAAATTACTTTTTGAAGCTTCTGAAGTATGATAATGATTTCGTTGACATCTTTTTCATATTCTGAAGTCTTGTCCTTTTGAATCATTATATTGACATACTGGGCATTTCTTCTGGGTATTTCTTTAAGCTGGCTTTCTTCCTGAGGGCTCAGAGTGGGAACATCGGCAGGGCCTACTGATTTTTCCTGAACATCTTTTCTTAAATACCCGAACTCAGCTTCAATATCGGGAAGTGTACCGACATATCCCGCTCCCGTTGTAAAAAATGCAACGGTTAAAAGTATCAATAATATTGAAAACCTCTTTAACATACTTAAATTATACTTATTTTTATCTTAAAGTGAATAGATTATAAAAATTATTTTTATGTGGTAAAATTAAGGTTAAGGAGATTTTAAATTGTTCAGAAAATTATTCCCTATTTTTATATTATTTATGGCTGTTTTCCTCTGCTCGTGCGGAAAGGAAAAACATCTTAATCAGTTTGAAAAAATTGTAGAGAGAGATAAATTAATTGTAGGGGTAAAATCAGATTCAAAGCCCTTTGGTTATATCGATATGAACACACTTGACATAGTTGGGTTTGATGTTGATATAGCGAAAAGAATAGCAAAAGATATTTTAGGGGACGAAAATAAAATACAATTAATTCCCGTTACTCCCGAAAACAGAATTGAAACACTGACTTCAGGTAAGGTGGATATTGTTGTTGCGACCATGTCCATAACAAAACAAAGGCAGGAGGTTATTGATTTCTCTGAACCTTACTATTTTGCTGGTCAGTCTGCCGCAGTTCTTTCAAACGGAAAAGTTCAGTCTTATTCCGATTTAAACAATAAAAAAATTCTTGTTGTCCTGGGTACAACCGCTGCTACAGATATCAAAAAGACTATTCCCGGGGCATTTATTATCGGATATAAAAACTATACAGAGCTTTTTGACTCCTTCAAAAATTTAAGAGGTGATGCTGCCGCAACCGATGACGCTATTTTGGCAGGCTTCGTCATGGATAACCCTGATTATAAAATTCTGAATCCCCGTCTTACTATTGAACCATACGGTGTAGGTATCAGAAAAGGTCAGGACAGCGCCGCGCTTAAATATGCCGTAAACAGAACCATTTCAAATATGAAATCAGACGGCTCAATTAATGCGCTAAAGCAAAAATGGTTTGTTTATTAGGTCATTACCCTGCCTAAAATGTCATCGAAGTGGTTACCTAAAAGCACCGCAAAGATTTCGGGGTTAATTTGTGTTGCAACAATAGCGAGTAGTTCCTTCGGCATCTTGTCGAACATCTTTGAAAAGTCTTTAAAATCAAGCACTTCCATTGATTCTATGATTTTTGATTTGTCTAAATCCTTCATGGAATAAATAAAGGCTTCGGGCGGAAATTCCTGGAGAAGTTCATTTTTTTCTTTAACAATATTTGCGGCAAGTAGTCTTTTTGAGTCTAAATCAAACGATTTCATTGAGTTTTTGAGGTCATCCCCCGATAAACTCGAGAGTTTTGTAATGATGTCATCTTTTTTCATATTACTGCAGTTTTGTTTTGAATACTGCGCCATCATTTTCTGAAGTTTGTGCTCTGGAATATCCTCCAGAGCTTTTTCGTAGATTTTAGGATCAATTTTATCCGACTCAAAGAATTTATCCAGGTATTCTTCTGGCATATTCTTCATAAATTTATCAATATCCATCTGCTCCATAGATATTTTCGCAAGGCTCTCGGGGGAAAGGAAGAGCATGCACTCTAAGAGCATTTCTTTTGTAAACATCCCCATTCCGAGCATAAGCTCTTTAATATCGAGAAACTGAAGGATATATTTTAAATCTTCTTTATCCATGTGGGAAAGAAGCAAATACCTGTTGTTCGGGTTAGTCAGCTTAAAGAGTTTATATATGTTCCTGGGGTTTCTTAAAAGCTCTCTTGTAATTTTGTTTGCAACTGCCTGAGAATCCCCTGACTGCTCTTTAATTATTTCGTTAATGGTCTTATTTTGCAGTTCAGAGATATTTCTTGAGCCAATATCAAAATACTTGGCGAGATATGATAAATCTATATCGAGTTCAATCATACAACTATCCGATTTGTGTGTTATAATATAATAAAGTATTTTAATGTATATCGATTCAGATTGCATTAATTTTTTTCATAAAACTTAACATTGGGATAAAAGAGAATGAAGAAAACGAGATTTATAATAGTTTTGGCAGTTTTTATTTTAGTGCTTTCAAATGCTTTTGTTTACGGTGCACCGAAAACTTCGCTTGAATCCGTTGCTCTGTCTGAAGCCAAACAGAGATTAAAAACGATTTATAACACAAATAATATAGAAGAAGCCTATAAAATAGTTTCTACCATCCCCGAAAACGAAAGAGACTCTGAAATTTGGTTTCTTCTCGCGAATATTTCCCAGGATTTAAACCAGACAGAGGATGCCGTTTTTTATCTTCAGAAAGCTATTTTAGAGGACGGGAACAACGACAAAGCCTATTATAACCTCGGAAATCTATATCTTCAGAGAGATCAGAACAATAATGCAATAAAGATGTATAATGAAGCAATTCGTATTAAAAAAGATTTTGCGCCTTATTATTACAATTTAGGCTGTGCCTATTTGAAGGTGGAGGATGTTAAGAAGGCAAAAGCGATGTTTTCAAAAGCTGTACTTTTAAACGGAACTCAGCCTGATTACCGCTATAACCTTGCTTATACCTATAAACTCCTCGGGAACGATAAAAAAGCCCAAAAGGAGCTTGATGAATACAATAAATTAACGGCAGGTCAATAATGTACGACTATTTTAAAGGTACAATAACAAACATAAGAATGAGCTCCTACAGGGGAGCAAGCCTGACTCTTGAGGTCTCAGATGTCGGCTACCTCATTTTTTCAACCCTCAGAACCTTATCAAAACTGACTGTCGGCGAAGAAGAAACAATTTATGTTTCTTTAATTCATAAAGAAGATTCAATGTCGTTTGTCGGGTTTAAAACAAGGGAAGAGCGGGATGTCTTTAATATTCTTCAGAGTGTTTCGGGTGTCGGTTTAAAATCCGCACTTCAGCTCCTCGATGAGTTTTCAATACCTGAACTTTTAGAGGTCGTTATAAACGAAAACTTTAAAGAACTTTCGAGGGCAAAAGGGATAGGGGCTAAGATGGCTCAGAAGATTATACTTGAACTGAAGGATAAGCTCATTAACTGGGCTGAAAAATCAACAATCGCAATTGAAACGGCGCAGGCTGATCTTCCTTCCGAAATTATTGAAGAAGCCCAGACGATTATGCTTTCTTTAGGCTATTCCGTTTCTGAAATCAGAGATGCCCTGAATAATATTGACGGCGCTAAAATCAAAACTTCCGAGGATGTTCTGAAGGCATCGCTGGAGTATCTTTCTCTGAAAGGTTAATAATAAATGAAAATACTTTATGCAACATTTGAACTTGCACCCTACATCAAAGTCGGTGGTCTTGCGGACGTAATGGGAAGCCTGCCGAAGGAACTCAGTAAAACCGAGGGGCTCGAAATAGCCATTTTTGCTCCCCTTCTGAAGTCTGTTGACAGAGAAAAATATGATATAAAAGAAATTCCGAACTCGGAACTCTCTTTAAAATTTGGGTATGCTTCAACGAAGTTTAATCTTTATATGACTAAATTTCCTGAAACAAATATCAATGTTTTTTTTATTGAAAACAAAAAATATTTTTCGTGCTTTGATAAAGCCTATCCTGAAGGAATTGACGACAGATACGAGCAGGAAAGGTTTATCGTTTTTTCTAGAGCCATTCTGGAATACACAAAATTAATCAATTTCAGACCTGATATTATCCACGCAAACGACTGGCACACTTCTATGATTTCCGTTTATCTGAAATCTTCATATAAAAATGATGAGTTCTTTAAAAATACCAAAACAGTCTTTTCAATTCATAATCTTGCGTATCAGGGCAGATATTTTGATGATATTCTTGATTTTGCGCAGATTGATAAAGCACAAGTGTATCACGACAAGTGCTTAGAGCAGTGGGGCAGTTTAATCTGGATGAAGGGCGCGATTTATTGTTCCGAGAAAATTGTTGCGGTGTCGCCCCGATATTCAAGAGAAATTTTAACTCCTGACTATGGCGAGGGCTTAGACTGGACACTAAACGAGAATAAAGATAAGTTAATCGGGATTTTAAACGGTATTGATTACTCTATCTATAACCCCGAAACCGACATAAATCTTGTTAAAAACTATTCCTCGTCTGATTTAGGCGGAAAAGAAGAATGCAAGAAGGATATTTTAAAATTATTCGCACTTGAATATAAAAAAGAAAGACCTCTGATTGCGCTTGTTTCTCGTCTTGTCGAGCAGAAAGGGATTGATTTGATTGAAGGTGCGCAGGAAAATTTAAAAAATTTAAATGCCGATTTTATTATTTTAGGAACGGGCGAGCACAGATATGAAGAGTTTTTTAAATATCTTAATTCAAATTCTTCAAACATAAGAGCAATACTTCAATACAGGGCTGATTTAGGCAACAAAATTTATGCGGGGGCTGATATGTTCCTTATGCCTTCAAGGTTTGAGCCCTGCGGACTTTCTCAGTTAATAGCTCTGAAATACGGCACAATCCCGATAGTCAGAGCGACAGGGGGGCTTGATGATACTATTGTCGGCTATCCTCTTGATAACTCAAACGGTTTTAAATTCTGGCGCTATGAACCTTCCGATATGCTCGAAGCCATAAACTGCGCAATTAATGTTTATAAAGACCACAAAACCTGGAAATGCGTGCAAAAATCAGCCATGGAATATGACTACTCCTGGGATAAGAGTGCTGAAAAGTATTTAGAGGTGTACAGAAGTCTTTGTTCTTAGTTCTCTTTGCCTGCTAAAGCGTATTTCATCATTTGCAGTGTTGTTTTACCGTTTGTTTCAGTTGGAACACAAATTCCGCTATATATGAATAAATTACTATTTGGTCTTTTGGTTATATTAAATCCAAATAAATCAAAACCTGGTTTATTCGGACCTTTAAATCCATTTATGTCTACCATAAACAGAGGTAATGATTCATCCTGATATGCATATGGTATTATTATTTGTCCTGATGATAATACATAAACAGTAGCATTGTTATTTAATGATGACTCACTATATCCTCCGCAACCTACTCCATCGTCTGCATATACTGAATATTTTGGTATACATCCCCCTGATTTGGCATTTTTGTTGCATACTCTTGATAAAGACATATTTTTAGTAAAATATTGCCAAAAACTCGCACAATCATTACTTTTACGTGATGTTTCACCATTTTGACCGTAAAAGCAATCAACACTACCTGAAAAATCAAGCATTACTGTTTTATTTAATGCATTTGAAATTGTAGAGTATGCTTTTTTAAACTGAGTTTTTAATTGTTCTTCCTGATATTTTGCGATTATTGTCGGTATCGTAATTGCCGCTATTACTCCAACGATAACAAGTGTAATAAGTGTTTCTGCGAGAGTGAAGGCACATTTGCTCCCTCTCCTATGGGAGAGGGTTGGGGTGAGGTGTAAATTTTTCAGTTCTTTCCCTACGGGCAAACCCTCACCTCTTTCCTCTCCCAAAGGAGAGGAAGATTTCTTTTTATTTACAATAA
>JAFXYZ010000007.1 GCA_017541465.1 bacterium
GACTCACCCTGCTCTCAGCTTACGAAACTGACGGGAAGAACCTGCTACGACAGGGCAAAAGGCGCAACAGGCACTCAGTTTATGTACTGGCAGTTGTTAAACGAGGACTTTGACAAGGTTGCAAAGGACGTTGATTACATCATCTATATTTACATAAATAACCACCTGATGAGGCTTTATAACTACCAGATTAACCCGCTTATCGACATTTTTAATATAAGGTATAAATTTGATAAAAACGGCAAACTCGTTGAATTAAAGCCCTTCTTCAAACCTTTTTATTCACTGTTTTCGGTAAAAAGATTTCTCAACAAAAGGGTTATAAACCAAACCGTTCAGGAAGAAAAAGATTTTAAGATGTTCAACGCAATGATGAAGGAAACCGCTAAGATTCTGAAAAACAAATACAGAAACGCAAAATTTATTATGCTTGAATATCCCGATCTGTCGGGCAAATTTTTACCCGAGAGCGAAATTCAGACACTTGAAGGGTACGGAATTGCGGTCGTCAGAGTTACCGATTTAATCGGCAATATTGATTTAAACGAAGAAAAATACTGGCTTTCAGACAATATCCATCCTTCTATGGAAGCGTGGAATATCATCATGCCTGAATTTGTCAGAAGATATTTAAAATAAGGAGACAGCTAAATGAATATTAAAAAACTTGTTATTTTGGCAGGACTTATGTTTCTTTCGCCGATTTCAGCCTTTGGGGCGGATATTATCCCCGAAAAACTGTTCGCAGTAGCAGAGTCGTATATAAATGAAAACACAATCAAATCAACACAGGAAATAACACTCTATGCACTGGAGGATTATTCGCTTTTTGAAGATTCACTTAAAATTAAAAAAGGGGAAACACTTGTCTTTATCCTTGACAAATACAACCCTGCAACAAGAGGGAAAAGAAACGGAACATATAATGTAACGCTGAAACGCCCTCTGCCGACAAACAGCAATTATGTTCTTTCGGGGACAATGAGGGTTGCCACACCGACTGATTTTAAAGGAATGGCAGGCAAAGTCGGAGTATCGGTCGCAGGAAAAATTTTAAAAGTTCCGGGGTTCTCTCAGGCAGTTGCAGCGGCAAAAGGTATCATAAATCCTGACGAAGAAGAGGGCAGACTCAAAACAGTTGAGAAAAATGTATATGAAAGCACCCCTCTGACCTATGCCGAAAAAGGAAAAGAATTCAACATAGAACCTGACGGTGTTGTTAAAATCTTCCTCAGAAATACAACGAATTAATTGTTGAATAATTTAAAAGCGGCGCGGGTTTCACCCGCGCCGCTTCTTTTCAGTTAATTTATATAATGAAATTTATTTGATTACTCTAACCCAGCCTTCAGGTCCTTTAATTTCGCCGAACTGAATACCCGTAAGGGTTTCATAGAGCTTCTTTGATACAGGGCCGTAGCCGTTTTGAGAGTTTGCAAATTTAATTTCTCTGCCATGGTCATTAACCGCTTTTACGGGCGAAATAATTGCCGCAGTACCGCATAAACCGCACTCAACAAAGTCCTCAAGCTCTGAGAGATAAACTTCTCTTTCTTCAACCTTCAGCCCGAGCATATCTTTTGCAAGTACCATCAGAGAACGTCTTGTGATAGACGGAAGAATTGTGCTCGATTTCGGGGTTACAACAGTTCCGTCTTTTGTTACGAAGAAGAAGTTTGCGCCTCCCGTTTCCTCAACCTTCGTTCTGGTCTTGGAATCGAGGTACATATTTTCGTTAAAACCTTCCTCGTGAGCGATAACATAAGACCTTAAACTCATTGCGTAGTTAAGCCCTGCTTTTATATCGCCTGTACCCATCGGGGCAGAGCGGTCATAATCACTGACTTTAAGTACGATAGAACTTGCACCGCCCGTTTTAAAATAAGGACCTACTGGTGACGCAAAAATTCTGAACTGGTATTCTGTAGCCGGTTTAACCCCTAAAACCTCGCCTGTAGCGAACAGGACAGGTCTTAAATATAAGGTTGCGTTTGTGCCGTAAGGCGGCACGTAGTCCGCATTTGCTCTGACAGTCTGTTCAACGGCATCAATAAACTTTTCAACCGAAATTGTCGGCATCTGAAGTCTTTCAGCCGAGTCTATCAGCCTTTTTGCGTTTAAATCAGGTCTGAAAACAACAATGTGGTTATCCTTTGTCGTGTATGCTTTCAGCCCTTCAAAACATGTTTGACAATAGTGCAAAACATTAGCGGATTCTGAGAGTGTGACGGTCGCATCGGTTGTAATAGCGCCCTCGTCCCATTTTCCGTCTTTATAATTTGAGACATATCTGAAGGGGGTTTTGTGATAGCCGAACCCGAGATTTGCCCAATCAGTTTTTACAGCTTCATTAATCACTCTATAATCTCCCTGTTATTGTCCCTGCTTGCAATATTGTTTTGTAAACATAGTCAGGTTGTTGGTAATTGCGGTATATTCATCTGTTGAAAGGCTTTCAAGACCGAGCAGACTTTTTTCATATCTGAGTTTATCCGAAGCAAACTTTTTAACGGCTTCCGAAGGAGCATTAAAAGTGCAGAGAGTTTGCATCTGTTTTGTGTTCGAGTTCATAACACTTATATCAAAACTGCATAAGCCGTTCGACATACCGTAAGTTTTGAGTGCCAAATTACCGTTATTCATTGAAGCCGGGGTACATGTCTGAAGTTTGTCATAGTAATTAAGCTCACTCTGAACTTCACCCTGGAGGTCAGAGAGAATTTCACGGGCTCTTTGTTCTTTTGAATCATTTGCAGAATACAAAGGAGTCTTTGAATTTGCCGATGATTTAGCAGAAACCGGGGTTGTCGTGGTTACTGTTCTTGTCGTAACAGGTCTTGTATATTTTGTTGTTGTAGTGGTTGTTGCTGTTGCAGGTTTTGTAGTGCCCTGATACTGCTTAATTTTGTCGTTACGGTTTACCGAATACATCGGATTTGTTGTTGCATCAACAGTTGTTGAAGTAACGGTAGTTGGCGAACTTGTCGTCGTTGTAATTCTAGTCGTTACAGGTCTAATGTATTTTGTTGTTGTAGTAGTTGTTGTACCGGGTTTTGAATAGTTTGAGCCCTGATACTGCTGGATTTTATCGTTGCGGTTTACCGAATACATCGGGTTTGTAGTCGCATCGACAGTTGTTGAAGTAACTTTGGTCGGTGATGTGGTAGTCGTAACCGTTCTTGTAGTTACAGGTCTTTTATACTGCGAAGTTGTGGTAGTTGTAGTGTAAGTTTCAGCTATTGAAACAGCGGAAACGCACAGCGCAGCAATAAATAAACCGCTTAAAAGTTTTGTTGAATTTTTCATTATTCTTCACTCCTAATATCCCATCTAACGATTAAATTATACATGAAAAGAGTTCAACGACAAGTAAAACAATGTGGTTTGTGTAGAATTGTTGTGATTAAAATATCAGGAAAATTTTTCTCAAATTATAGATTTTATAAGTAAATAGATGGTTCTGATGTCACTGATATTAAGTTTATCGAGATTTGAAATAATAAATTTTTTCATATCATTTTCGGTTTTAGTTATGTGCTCAAAATCGAACAAATCCTGAACAGAAACTTCAAGAGCATTAGCAATCAATACAAGATGTTTTGAAGGAAAAGTGTTTCCACATTCAATGCTGCTTAAACTTCTTTGATCTATATTTACCATTTCGGAGAGTTCCTGCTGAGAAAGACCTCGCTTATTCCTTAGTTCTTTAATTCTTTTGCCTAATAAATATTTTAATTCCTTCATTTCAACTCCCTTAACAAGAATCGAACAAACAAACAAATTTTTAAAGGAGTTTATTTTGGTATTTATCTTGATTTTACTATTTATTCATGGTAGTCATGGAAGTAAACATGGTATTAATTAATTTTTTACCAAAAATTTACGCTAAAAGGCAAAAAAGGAATGTAAGAAATGGGACTAATTAAATTTATCGAAGATTTATGGGATATAACCCATCTTAATTTTGATAAAAAAATTGTTCTGCCCGAGGGCATTCCTGATATTTCGGAGGGAAACAGGAAGAGAGAATTTTCAAAAGACAAAATAAAAATTTTGATGATAAGCGATTTCACGCAATTTTTGGATAATTATACCCCGATTTTTGCGATAAGCGAATGCAACAAAGAGAGTATGGATATTCGGCTTGATATATACGGTCAGGGAAGTGATTTAAAAGATATTCGCAAATGCATAAAAAATCAAAATTGCCCCAATATCAGGTTTATAGGCGGTTTGCAGGACTTCACCTCTATTTATAAAGATTACGATTTGTTTATCACATCAAGTTATTCCTTTAATGCCCAAATGAAAACAGTTGAAGCCCTGAGAGCAGGGCTGCCGATTTTGCTTATGGACATAAAAGAGAATGGAGAATCTGAGTTTATCCGTGGCAACGGCTATGTAATGCCTGAAGATTCAATTATGTTCTTCAGAAAAACCCTGAAAAGTTTTTATGAGAACAAATCCCAATTAATTACAATGGGACAAAACAGCAGAAAACTTTTTGAGGAAAGATACCTGATACAAGATATAACAGGTGAAGAACAAAAAAAATTAAAAATAACACATGTTGCGAGATTTGCTTCGCCGCATTTGGGTGGAATCGAGTCGTTTATAAAAATGTTTAACGGTTGTATCCGTGAAAATCAAGTTGATATAGAGGTTTTATGCAATTCTAATGATATGAAATCATCTTTTGATGAAAATGGAATTTTCTATAACAGAGCAAAATATCTGTTTAACTTTGCCGCTAATTGTATTTCTTTTGAATATATTTGGAAACTTTCAAAAATTAAAACTGATATTATTATCTACCATATGCCATGCATTTTTGCGGTTATTGCACACTTTTTAGCAAAACCCAAATATAAAAAAATGGTTGTTTGTTATCATAGCGACATTGTTGGTTACGATAATATAATGAAACCTTTTTGGAAAATATATAAACTGTTTTTAAAGCAGGCTGATATAATTCACGTCCAGTCACCTCAAATGGTTGAAAATTCATTAGTAAAAAACTTTAAAGATAAAGCCATAATGATTCCTTATCTGATTAATCCAACTACTGTTTTTCATCAGGATAATGTTGAAAAAATCAAACAATCGGCAAATGGCAAAAAAATTATTTTCTCTCTGGGGCGGCATGTGGAGTATAAGGGATTTATATATTTAATTAAAGCAATGAAAAAAGTTGAAAATGCCATATTAATTTTAGGTGGAAAGGGCGCATTAACACCCCAATATGAAAAATATATTTTAGAAAATAATCTTGAAGATAAAGTTAAACTTGTTGGGAAAATTTCGGAAGAAGAATTAAATAATTATTACGAGGCGAGTGATATATTTGTTCTTCCGTCAATACATCCTTCCGAAACATTAGCTGTTGTGCAATTAGAAGCTATGAAACATGCGAAACCCGTTATTAATACTTGGTTATATACAGGCGTTAATTTTGTTTCCGTTGATAAAGAAACAGGATTAACCGTTGAGCCTGAGAATGTTGAACAACTGGCAAATGCGATAAATGAACTTATTAATAATGATTTTTTACGCCTGCAATACGGTCGAAATGCGAGAAAAAGGGTTGAAGAATTGTTTGATATTGAAAAGAATAAAGACAAATATAGAAAGTTTTATTATGGCTAAAGTGACAATAATTACAGCGAGTTATAATTATAGCCAATATATCGGAGGAGCAATTGAATCTGTTATTAATCAGACATATAAAGATTGGGAAATGTTGGTTATTGATGACGGTTCAAAAGACAATTCTGTTGAAATAATTAAAGAATATGTAAAAAAAGACAATAGAATTAAACTCTTAACTCATCCTGACAATGAAAACCGAGGACTTGTCGAAACTCTGAAGCTGGGGCTATCAGAAGCAAAAGGTGAATTTGTAGTATTTTTAGAATCAGACGATTATATAAAAGAAGATTATATTGAAAAAAAACTTGAAATATTTAATAAAAATAATTCTGTCGGACTTGTTTATAACAATGTTCAAATGATTGGTTTAGCACCCTCAAAAAAATATATTAACTGGATAAACAGAATAAACAATTATTGGTTAAAAAACAACTATCCTCATAATATTCATCAACTTTTTGCACTCGAAACCTATATACCAACCTTTTCCTGTGTAATGTTAAAAAAAGATTTATTGAATAATATTAAATGGGATTCCCCCAATCCTGCGTGGACGGATTTATGGCTTTGGATACAAATATCTAAAATTTGTGATATGTATTGTTTACCCGAAGTGCTGACTTTTTGGAGAATGCATAAAGACAGTTATCTCAATAATGCGAAAAAACAACCTTTAAAAGGCTACAATTTTTATAAAACCCTTTTATTTTCAAATATATTCAATATTAAACGATTTGACTATAAGATATTATTTTACTGGAAAAAGTTCATAAGACTTATTTATTACAAATACTACTGCCTTATAAGAAACTCCAAAAGCAATACGGGGAATTAGGAATATGAATAGAGTTGTAGTATTTTCACATTTTGATAAAGACAACCTGATTCAGGATTATGTTGTTTACTATCTGTCTAAACTAAAAAAAATTGTGGGTAAAATTATTTTTGTTTCAGATTGCAACGTTATTGATTCCGAGTTAAATAAAATACGACCTTATATCTCAAATGCAATTATAGGCAAGCATGGAGAATACGATTTCGGTTCATATAAAAGAGGATATAACTTTCTTTTAAATAATAATTTGTTAAATGATTGCGAGGAACTTATTTTTGCAAACGATTCTTGTTATGCACCTCTATTCCCTTTTGAGAATATGTTTCAAGAAATGGAACAAAGAAATGTCGATTTTTGGGGAAATACAACGAATCATTCCCCGACATTCGGAAATATAAAACATATTCAAAGTTATTTTATTGTTTTTAAACCCAAAGTATTCTCATCAGACTGTTTTAAAAACTTCATTTTATCAGTAAAAAAAGAAGAAACAAAAGAAGATATTATATTGAATTATGAATGTGAGTTAACAAACACTTTAAACAAATCAGGTTTTTCCTGGGATGTTTATTGCGGATTAAGCAAAAAATATTGTGATACACAGGTTATTTTTTTTAAAGAACTTATCAAACAGAATAAATCCTCGTTTTTAAAACGAAATATTCCCGCATTACAATCAAAAGTCGGAAAAATGTTCTTCAATATCAATAAATTTATAAAAGAAAACACTGACTATCAATACAATATTGAATATCAGGAGCTGAATATTGAAGGGTTTATTAAATATTTTATAAAAAAGTATATTATAAGGAGAACTTTTTAATATGCTTAAATCTATAAATATATCAACACTATTATTACACAATATAAGAATTAAACATACTAAAAAGGGGAATATGTATGGCTTTATATAAAAAAATATATGGTTTAATATTTATTCTTCTATTCTTCAGTCAGTTTGTCATTGTTATTATTCCGGGTACAGGTGCAGGGAACATCGCCGTTGGTTTAATCGGGGTTTTGTTATTTTACTTGTTTCTGATTTGTAGCAATTACAAAAAATTCTTGGTTTTTGTTAAAGATTTAATAAAAATACCGATTATAAAAGTTTTTTTTATTTATATTATTTACGTAACTGTTTCAATGATTATTCATAAATTTCTCGGACACTATAAAGCACCCTCTTACTTCTATTGGGCAAGAATTTACCGTTTTTATATTTATTCAATACCTATATTCTTCTTCCCTGCTTTAGGATTGTTTTGCAATATTAAATTAACCCATTTTGTAAAATGGTTATACACATTATTTATTATTGTTTTTATTACAGGCATTATTCAGTATTTAGGATTAATATTAAATATTGGTTTTATTGATACTATTATAAGTTTTTTCACAAATGCAAGAGCGACTTTATATATTGATGGGGGTGAAAGTGTAAAAAGTTTATTAAGGGTATTTAGTATTTTTAATGAACCAAGTGGATTTGGGCAATTTATTTTTATATTTATGCCGATAATAACGACATTATCTGTTTCCAAATACAAAATTTTTAAAAATAATTTAGTAAATAATATATCCAAGAAAACAATGCTATTTCTGATGTTTATTAATTTAATATTAACAAAATCACCCATTTATTTGGTTTTATGTACAATTGAAGCATTAATTTTATTCACAATAATAAATTATCACACTATAAAAAAGCATTTTGTAAGAATATGTATTATTTGTATCATTTCTGTTTTGATAATACCCATAATATACTCTTCTTTCCAAAATCAAATCGAACAAAGTTATTTGGGAAGAATTATAAATACAATACAAAATTTGACAAATTTTCAGTCTTTTGTATTAGCAGAATCGTCTTTGGCAACAAGAATTGTTAACTATTCCATTCAATTAGTATCTTTGAAATATAACCTGTTATTTGGAGCCGGATTATACAATATTGATGTTTTCTTAAATGACAAATATCTGCAAATCTCTCCATTACCATTTACAATGGAAAACATAGCATTTTACTACAACAGTTCATTTGTTTCCGCAACAAATAAAAGCATAGTATGGACATCTCTTGCGGAATTCGGTCTTGTCGGATTCTTTTTGTATGTTTGGTTCATTTTTAAATTGTTTAAAAGTACAATTAAAATGCTAAAACTAAAAATCTATTCTTGTATAGAACAAGAGTTGTTATTTGGTATTTTAGGCTCATTAATCACTTTATCCGTAATATCTTTTTACAATTTGGGAATAGACAGCCCTCTTTTGTGGATTATTTATGGGCTGGTTGTCGCTTATTTATATAATACAAAATCTTTAAACAAGGAGATTTTGAATGTATAACATGGTATTAAACATATTAAAAAATAATTTTTATACCATATCTGTTTATACAAGACAGATGACAGGAACGCTCGTTATATTATTAATTGCGAGATACCTGTCGGTGTACGATTTCGGTCTGTTTTCAAGTTATAAAAGTATTGCGGTATTTTGCCTCTTATTTGCCAATCTTGATTATGATTTTTATATTCTTGTGTCATCAAAAGCAAACAGAAATGAAGTACGTCTGAAAATATCTTTATTCCTTTTAAATGCCTTTTCTATAATTTTTATAATTGCCGTTGGTTCTTTATTCTTTAAAATCGAAAGTCATATTTTGTTTATTCTTGTTTTATTAAGAACATTTTTTGATACTACATTCTTCAACTTAATTCTTCCGTTTTTTCAGGCAACAAAAAAGTTTGATACAATATCAAAAATAAATATCATATATGGACTTACAATTTCCTGTATTGCTGTTTTTGCATATATAAACAAATTATCTTTAATGCAGTTTTTAATATTAAATATCTGTGCAGGAATAATTAATTTTATACAATGCCTTTACTCTTCAAAAATAAATTTTCTGTTGGCATTAACAAAAATAAAACGATTTTTTCAGATGCTCGATAAAACAATCTGGTCTTTTGTCGGTTCATCTCTGACAAGTTATGTTTATACACAGATAACAGCCCTTTATGTCGCTATATTTTTATCAAAAGAACAAGCCGCATTATTTTTTGCTGCATTTACAATTTCAGCATTAACTTCTCTTTTCGCTGCGGCAAGGATACAGAAAATGCTTCCGGAGTTAATCAACAAAAAAACAAACGAACAAATTCAGATACTTAAAAAGAATTGTATTGTAATGATTATTGCTTTTGCATTTCTGTTACTGGTATTTGGATTATTCGGAAAACATTTACTAAAACTTATATATTTAAAAGATTATTATAAAAACGCATACTTTGTTCTAATCATACTGACTTTTGCAAATGCAATAGTCGGCATTGGCAGAATTTTCGGGAATTATATAGCAGTAATAGGTAAACAGGCAATTAAAGTCCGAATTAAACTTGAGACATCGGTTATTTCTGTTCTGGGACTTCTTTGCCTTCACAAATTCGGTATCTCGGGAGCAGCGATTGTTGTTGCTATATCAAGTATTTTTAATACTTCAAGATACATATTATTCAGTTTAAAAATTATAAAAATTAATTTAATAAAGGAGAATTCGGATGAATAAAGAACTTCATCTAATATTATTATGGCAAAACGCAAGATATAAGCAAAAAGAAATTTTGGAGGATATTCAGAAAAATCTGACAATATCTGAATGTATTGAAATCGAATGGTCTAAGAAAAATATTGCTAGCAATTTTACAAGATTCTACGGCGTAAAATTACCTAACCATTCTTGTAAAGAAAAAGAATGTGGCAAAGGCAAATTTCTTTTGGTAACTGTTTGGGATAACAATCCCAAATATGAATTTGTAGAAACTTCAAGAGGATTTGAAAAAGTTAATACCAATATTTTTAACCTAAAAGATAAATATCGTTCTTGGACAAGAGGAGGACATAAAGTACATTCAACAAATACCGTACCTGAAACAAATCACGATATTACACTTCTTTTGGGGATAAACTACAATGACTATACAAAAAATGCACCTAAAATCTGGGATGGTACAATAAAAAAAATCAGAAGGGATTTAACAGGCGCAAACGGTTGGAAAGATTTAAAAGAATTATTCTATACATTAAACGCAACTATTAACTATTGTGTTCTGAGAAATTACGAAATCTTACCCGAACAGTTTAAAAGTGAACTGCATGGGGATATTGATTTACTTACTGATAACTATAAAGACTTGGTATTTTTGACAAATGCGAAACCTGTATTCAGACAAAAGTATCGTGTTCACCATAAAGTTACAATTTCAGGACAAAATGTCTTTTTCGATTTCAGATTTTTAGGCGACAATTATTATTGCCCTGAATTTGAAGAAAATATTTTATACAACAGAGTATTAAATGATAAAAATATTTACGTTCCAGACTGCGAAAATGCTTTTTACAGTTTAATCTATCATTGTTTAATTCACAAAAAGACTATTGCGGCAGATTATTACCCAAAAGTTAAAACTTTATTTGATAAAGTAAATATAGACAATAAACAGGAAATTGATGAATATAAATATCCGTTTGATTATTACTATAAAATACTAAACGAATTTATATATTCGAATCATTATCACTATACAAAACCACAAGATTTATCCGTTTTCTATAATGAAAAATGTATAAACATAAAAAATATAGCAAAATGGTTGAAGAACACATACAATATACAGGATATAAAACCTTATATGCTTGGTTTGTTTGCAACTCCTTCCGGATACCAATTTCTGACAGGAAATCTTAATGGACAAAAAATATTCATCAAATGGGGAGGACTTGCAGATTCTTGCCTAACCGAATATAAAACAGGCAAAACACTATACCAAAATAGTAAAAATCATTTTGTTGAACCACTGTTATTTAATTACAATAACAACAAAAATTTTATAGCAACAGAATTTATTGATGGGAAAATGTTGTCTGATATTATGAATGAGGGCAATATATCAAGATACCCTAAAGAATTATTTGCGAAACAACTGCAAGAAATTGCAGAAACTTTGGAATCAGAAAGCATTATCCACAGAGATATAAGACCAAACAATATTATCATAACTAAAGATAACATTTTAAAACTTATAGACCTGCAATTTGCAACAAGTTATAAGCCTTTTAAAATCAGAAAAAATTTGTTATTAAAATGGCATAATTTACATGACTTGGGCGGAGAATATAAAGTTAAAACTTTATGTTGGGATGATATGTTCTCAATAAATAAAATAATTAATGAATTGGGACTGAAAAACCAAAATATTGAAAACAAAATTGGAAAGCACAGAGTAGATTTGTTTGGTTTAAGAATATTAATCTATATACTGGAAACAATAATACAAAGTTATAGAATTTTTCGTTCCCGAAAAAGATAAAATAAACAATGAAAATTCTTAATTAAAAATATAAAGGAGAAAGAATGAATAACCCAAATTACTACAATATACTTGATGAAGAAGATTTGCATATAGATTTAAAAAAAATCTTCCTCTCGGTCTGGAGCAGAAGAATATTAATTAAAAAGGTTTTTATATATACATTAATATTTTTCATTGTCCTAACCTTTATACTTCCGAAAAAGTGGAAGGTAGAATCGGATTTATACATTAATAAATCAAACAACTCCAATTTGGCAGAATTTAACCCTTATGTCATTGACGAAATGGGTTCTTTATCACTCGGCTCAATCGGAGATAAGGTTATGATGAATGAACTCGAGCTCATTCAATGCCCGCTTGTTATTGACAAAGTTATCAGAGAGAATGATTTAAGGTTCAAAAAACTGTTTAATATATTTCCGACTGCAAAAACAGGTGAATATCTGACAACAGAAAAATTCCTGAAAAAGAAAATAAAATTTGAAAACAAAAAAGGAACAAGCATTATCTCTATTTCCTATAAAAGCAAGGAAAAAGATGAAGCCTACAGCGTTGTTGAATCCATTATCAAAAACTATATAGAACTCCATACCGAATTAAACAGTGCAAAATCACAATCAGATATAGAAATTCTTGAAGCAGAATACCAAAAGGCAAAGGAAAGTCTGAACCAAAAGGTCAGCAATACTGTCGGTATTCCCCAAAACGCAATGACAAATTCTGCAAATCTGGCGATTATGAGCGCATATACTACAACCGCACAAAAAGCAATGGCAAATTTAAAAAGCCAGTATCTTGAAGGTGAAAAATCAAAAGTCGATATAACGGAAGATTCCCAAAAAGTTGCTCAATTGTCATCAAAACTTGAATGGGCAAAACTGGTTGAAAAAATGGCAGATTCATCAAAAGTTCTCGTAATCAAAGAACCGTACCCGTTAAGAGACTGGGAATATTCTTCCCCGAAACTCTTAATCAACATTCTTTTAGGTATTGTTTTCGGCATCATTTTCTCAATTATTGCCGTTATTTACAAAGAAACAACCGATAAGAAACTCTCTTATTCTATGCTCGGTGATAACATTATTTATGATTTAGAAGAAGATTTCGGAACTTTATCGGTTGAAATATTATCTAACACAAACGAAAAAAATGCTTTTATTATGTTTGAAGAAATTCAAGGTCAAATAATGGAAAAATTAAAACAATTTAAAAATGTTACCTTCACAGAGGCAGGTATTACAAAAGAATGCACTGACACTATTAACGAAGCAGATAAAATAATCCTTGTTGCAGGTATCGGTAAAACAAAATCAGCGCATTATAAATTAATAAAGAAAATGATATCTAATCTGAATAAAAAAATAACCTATGAAGTGCTCGCTTAAAAAAGTTAGATAGTCATTTTCGGGGTTTCGGCTTAATTGCTGAAACCTTTTCCTTTTAATCACTGCACTAAGAGGCTATACAAAAACCTTTTCAACACTTTCGCCGTTTGGAGAAATTTTGAGTGAATAATCCTCTTTTTTCTTTTCAATCATATCCGCTATTTTTTCGTTAAAATATTCTTTCATCTTAACAATTTTAGGAAGCGATTCTGAGAGGGGGTTTCTCATCTTAATATCCCTGACGACTACAGCTTTTTGGTAAAGATGATGCAGGTATTTCTTACTCTCTTCACCCGAGAAGATATAACAAACATCGGAATTTTTTGCTTCACGGGAATAATTATGAGAACCTTTCGGGAAATCATTAAAAACAAATGCAACAGCATGCCCTTTTTCCGTATCATCAAAAATCTTTTGAACCTGCTCTTGAACCTCGGGCTTAACACAAGGTGCACCATTTACGGCACTTGCTATCCTGACTGCATCGTGGAACGGTGCATGAACTTCTACAATTTTTCCAAACGATACTGCGTTAATCTTCATACTTATACCCTCAAATGTACATTCCGATATTACAAAAACGATAAAAATATTTTTTGCCCTATCTCTTTATAAATAATAAAAAAGCCCTCTTGTGAGGACTTTTCTAAATGGTTGCGGGAAGTGCCCGGTTGAGTGTGCTCAACTCCTCTGATATTAATGTTCAAATCCGCTTCCCAATAAAAAAGCCCCATTTAAGGGACTTGTAAAATGGTTGCGGGAAGTGGATTTGAACCACTGACCTTCGGGTTATGAGCCCGACGAGCTACCAGACTGCTCTATCCCGCGCTATTCAAATTTAAAATTGCTGAAACACTTTCAACACAAATATTATGAAATGCTAAATCTGAAAAATCAAGTAAAAGTTATTTTTTTTGTCATATAATTGTTCCCTACAATTATTGTAGGTATAAATGTAATTATGGCAAATTGCGAAATTTTTATAATAAAATTAAAATATGAATATTGTAAATACAAAAATATTAGATTTAAATGAACTAATAGAAGCTTGTTTTAATGTATACCAAGAAATAGGATTACATATTGGTGAGCCTCGAACTATATTATTAAGAAAAACCATATCTCATTTAGAATGTATCAATGTTTTAATAGCAGAACAATTTACTCATGAAATACAAATAATACTTCGTTCGGCTTTAGAAAGCGTTGTTTTATTTTGCTATCTAACAGTATTCCCTAATAAACAAGTTGAATATATTGTTGATAGCGAATTATTAGATATAAAAAGTAATTTTATTAAATTAAAAGAATTTAAAAAGGATATTGAAATCGGAAATTCTTATAATATTGATTGGAACCAAATTGTAAAAGCACATGAAGAAGTATTTAAGACAAGTTTATCAACTACAAGTAAGAAATATATTTTAGAGAAACTGAATATGTCTAAATATGAAATTACCGAAAAAAACTTTGCACAAATTGATAAATTTTATAGACAAGATAAGAAATTACGCAAACCATTTTTTATGGATTTAGAATATATGTTCTCACAATTACCACCATTTAAAGACTTACAAGCAGACTTTAGAGATTTAGTTTTTAGTGATTATAACAGCAGTTCACAAATAACACATGGACATTACCATAGTTGGATAAGAGGAATGGAAATTGATGAAAAATTCTTAAATAGCGTAAAATCTCAATTAATAAAAATAGTTCTCTATCCTTTAATATATTTACCAGACAAAGTTAACATTAATAAAAACAATATGTTAAGACTCAAATACGCTACGGATAAATTAATAGTAAGATAACATATAAATACCATTAACACTTATTATACCTATCACACAAAATAAGTTAAAAAATAAATGTGTCTTATGAGCCCGACGAGCTACCAATAAATAAGTATTTTCTGCGATGTTTGTGATATAATTAACCAAAGAAACAACATGGGGTATGTTAAATGTTAAAAGAAATAAAATTAAATGATTTTCGTATTTTTAAAAATGAAAATATACTTCTTGGTAAGTATTTAACAGTTATTGCAGGTGGTAATGCAACAGGAAAATCCACAATTTTAGGAATGTTAGGTAACTGTGGGGAATTAAAAAAGAACGAAGGTGAAACATATTTAGGTAAACAATTTCGTTCAGAATTTAGTGAATTATTTAAAGCAAATAAACAATATGACCCAAGTGGTTCTGATAGATATGAAATAACAATGTGTGATGAAAAATTAAATGTTATTGATTATAGAAAATTTCGTGTAACATGGCAATCTGAAGATAACCCCAAAGGAGGTGAAAGATTTAGATTAGTGCCATATCATAAAGACGAAGAACAAAATAAAACCCTGTATGATAAATTTAAGCTTCCTGTAATTTATTTAGGCTTGTCTAGGTTATATCCAATAGGCGAAGCTACAATAACAAAAATGAAATCTAAAAATATAGAATTTATTAATGATGAACATCAAAAATGGTATATAGATAAATATATCGACATTTTATCTATTAAAGATGATATTATTGATATTTCAAGTTGCCCAATAAATGAAACAGATAAAAAGACTTGTATTGGTATAAATACTGATAAATACGATTATCTTTCAAATTCAGCAGGTCAAGATAATATAGGCCAAATTTTATTAGCATTATTATCATTTAGAAAATTAAAAGAAGAACAGAAAGAACAATGGAATGGTGGACTACTTGTAATTGATGAAATTGATGCATCCTTACACCCATCTGCCCAAGAAAAACTTATAGATACTTTTATATCCGTAGCAAAAGATATTGGCATTCAAATAGTTTTTACAACCCACAGTTTAAGTTTATTAGAACATATAACACATAAAACCCGTGGTAATACTACTAATACTAATAATAATATTGAAATTTGTTATTTTACAAATGCAAATAAGAAACTTACTTGTTACAAAAATCCTACATTTACTTGTATAGAAAATGATTTGTTGATAAAAACGAGCAAACAACAAATAAAAGTAAAAGTATATACAGAAGACAAAGAGGCAAGATGGTTTGCAAAAAAATTACTTAATGATTATTCAAGATACATAGAATTTGTAGATAGCACACTAGGTTGTAAAGAGCTTATAACTTTGTTTAATTGCGACCAAACGTATTTTGGTAATAACCTTATTATTTTTGATGGTGATGTTACACAAAATGATTTAAAAAATATTACCGCAAAATATAAGAAAAATTATTTTACTTTACCAGGAAATGATAATCCTGAATCGGTATTTTATGAATATTTAATACATTTAGATGAAGAAAGTTCATATTGGTCAAGAGAAAATGCAGAAAGAGGACTGACTTATACTTACTTTAAAGAAAAAGGACCAAATAATAAAGATATATATAAAAAGGGGAAAAAGAGAGATAAATATAAAAGATGGTTTAACGAACATTTATCTGCTTTTGAAGATACAGGGCTTTATGAATTATGGGCAGAAGATAATAATTTGCTTGTTACAGAGTTCCAAAGCAATTTTATTGAAACCTATAATAATGTAGCAGACCGTTTGTGTTTGAGTCGCATTGTGCTATAATATAAAGTCAGGAGCTTTAATGTTTTATTCACCACTTCGTTATCCTGGAGGAAAAGGCAAAATACTTTCTTTCATGATAGATTTGATAAAATTAAATAAACTTGAAAATATAGAGTATGTTGAGCCATATGCAGGTGGAGCTGCTGTTGCACTCGGTCTGCTTTTAAATAATATGGTTTCAAAAATACATATAAATGATTCTGATATAGCAATATCTTCTTTTTGGTATTCAATATTAAATTTTACAAATGAATTTATAGATAAAATAGAAAATACACCTATAACTATCGATGAATGGCATATTCAAAAAAATATATATAACAATATTCAACAATATTCTAAATTAGATGTTGGTTTTTCAGCTTTTTACTTGAATAGATGTAATCGTTCAGGAGTGTTAAAAGGTGGACCGATAGGTGGTTATAATCAAGGTGGGAAATGGAAAATTGATGCAAGATTTAATAAAAACGACTTAATTGCAAGAATTAAAAAAATTGCAAAGTATAAAGACAAAATAGAATTGTATAACAAAGACACGGCCGACTTATTAGAAAGCAATAAAATATCTTTAAAAAATTGCATATTGTATTTAGACCCTCCATACTATGAAAAAGGGTATCAACTATATAAAAATCATTACAAATCACAAGACCATGAGAGAATATCAAAACTTGTTAAGGAATTAAACTGTCATTGGGTTGTTTCGTATGATAATGTAGAGCCAATTATTGCATTGTATAATGATGTAAAAAAGTTAGAATTTAATATCTCATACTCAGCAGGAAAAAATCGTTCTGGCAAAGAAGTCATGTTCTTTTCTAAAAATTTAGATATTCCTGATAGAAAAGTTTGTTAAATTATAAATACCCCCGATATAGCCCCTCTCATTGTGATTTGTGATTTCGTGGCCGTGGACATATATTTTCGGTTATAGAATTTTTCTCGGCTTGAAAACCCCGCCAAAAAATTTTAAAAATGAAAGCATTCTCAGGCGAATGATGAAATGTTTTAGGGCGTTGATGTATAAAGTTACCCGAAATTTATTTTAATAAAAAAGTCCTAATATATTTGTGGGCAAGAGATAATTCATTTTGATTTAGTTCATCGAGCATTTTAATTATATCCGATTTTAAATCGGAAATATCTTGTAAATAGTAAAATTCAAATAAATTTTTCGGCTCAATATTTAATGCAATAGCAATTCTTTCAATTAAATCAGGAGAAGGGAAGTTTTTACCACTTTCAATACAACTAATATGTTTATCATCAACATTAACAAGTTCAGCAAGTTGAGCTTGTGTAAAATTCTTTTTCTTTCGATATTCCTTTATTTTTCTACCAAATAATGTTTTTAGACTATTCATTGCTACCTCTTTTTCATCATATAAATTTATGGAAATTTGCTGAATACGAAATTAGGTAATAAATTGACTAAAAATTACTCATTTGATAGAATTTATAACTAAACAGGTAAGACCTGCTAAATAATTTACCTAATAAATAGATTTATGGTTATAAATGCACCTATTAAAACAAAATTTGACATATACAGGGTTTTAACTGAACTTTCAAAAACAAACCCATTATTTTGCAGTGAGCTTGAATTTCAATTTTATTTGGCTTGGAAAATCAAAGAAATATACAGAAATGAATTTGAAATAAAAATAGAATATCCTGCGGTACAATATGATGGGCACAACCGAAATATTGATTTATTGTTAGTTGATAAAAACAAAAATTTCATACCAATTGAACTTAAATATAAAACAAGTAAATTTGAACAAACTATAAATGGGTTTAATTATAAACTAAAAGACCAAAGTGCAAACGATTTAAGTAAATATGGTCATTTAAAAGACATTTCAAGAATTGAATATTTTAAGGAAACTGAACATAATTTTTTAGTTGGCTATGTTATTACGATTACCAACCAATGCAGAACCTGGCAAAAAATTACAAATCCAAATCAAACAGATTATGAATTTTCATTAGAAAATGGGATAACTGTTTCTAAAGGCTTAAAACAATGGTCAGAAAACACCGCAGAATATAATAAAAGAAATCATCAATCAATAAATTTGAAAAATAATTATAAAATAAATTGGCAAGAATACTGCAATTTTAATAAGCCTAACGGCAAATTTATGTTTTTAGTTTCAGAGGTAGTATAACTATGGTTAGACAAATTGAAGTTGAAATTGAAAAATTGTTATCAATAATGCCTGAAAATTTGTTATTCACAACAAAATGGTTTAAAGATACATTAAATGGATTGTACGGCAGACCTCGTGATAGTTATATTCCGTCAGATTATTGCGATAATATCTCAAACAAAGATATTGAAAGAAAAAAGGTACGGTCTATATATTTTCATGCCGAAGAAACAGGAAAATATCGTTTTATAGGCATAAAACGAACAAGTAAATAAAATCGATACTTGCAATTATTTCTCGTTGTGCAATAAATAACATAAAAAGGAGTTGAAAATATGCACTTTATAGGAATTGTCTGGAGCATAATAATTTTCTTATTCATTGCGGGGTTAGGATTGTTTATAGGCGACCTAAAAGCAAATGGTTCTGTCGGATTTGGGGAAGTTGTCATATATAGCTTCATTGCAACTATAATAATCATAATTATTGCAAATTTAAAAAAAGACAATCCGAAGATAAAAAATATAGATATGACACCTGAAGAAAAAGAAAAGAGAAAAAAGATAACGGAATGGAGTCGTCGTAATAATTGCTAATTTTTCAACTGGCGGGGAAAAGACAAAATAAAAAAGAGAATTTATTTTATACAGTTATCCTATATAAATAAGCATAAGAAATAACCAAATAAATTTGTTCATGAATATATTGAAATATTTACTGCTATGGTTCTAAATGTATGTATATCCCCCAATTTTAACATAGTGAGAATTAGACTGTTTGCTGAGAGACAAATAAAACCTATTAATACAACTTCATATTTTAGCCATAAAATCGGTTTTTTCTTGACGGCATTAGAAAAATTTTATATCATGAAAATATAATAGGTAGTGACGAATCACCTTTATTTCTCGTCCCCAGCGCGAGCCTCCGCTATTGGTACAAATAATTTAGGCTCAAATAGCAGGACATTTTATTTTTTAAAGGAGAAAATCGCACCAAATAAACAACCAGTTATCACATAATTGAGAGGATTTAATTATGAAGCAACGAGTTGTTTCAAACTTCGCTGACAGTATAATCAGCAAACAAAAAAATCGTGTAAGACTGGTGCATCTTATGCGTAAACCCAAATTATCAGTACACAATAAAGGAAAGGAGAAACACTACCGAAAGAAGATTGTAACTGTTTATACTAACTTAATCAAACTTGATAAAGTTTTATCAAATGACAGGGTATACTCTATTCACGCTATTTTATGGCACAAGAAAAGCCTTTGTTTAGGGTTGGTTTTTGTATTTTCACTCAACTCCGTGATAAAGTCTTTACTTCTTCCAATCGTTATCCTACAACATAATAAAAAGGAGGAAATGATGACAGGACAAAGAATTGCGTACATTAGAGTAAGTACAGTTGAACAAAATACGGACAGTCAGAAAGTTTTATTAGAAAAATATAATATTGATATATCTTTTGAGGAAAAAGTCAGCGGTAAAAGTAAAAATGACCGTTCAGAACTGCAAGCAATGTTAAATTATGTCAGAAAAGGTGATACAATTTATGTGAAAGACCTTTCAAGGCTTGCACGCAATACGAAAGACCTGCTTGACATTGTTGAATATCTTGATAAGAAAGGGGTTTCATTATTCAGCATCAAAGAAAATATTGATACATCAACAAATATGGGAAAACTAATGCTCACCTTTCTTGGAGCCATTTATGAATTTGAAAGAGCAAACCTATTAGAAAGGCAGAAAGACGGAATTGCAGTAGCCAAAATGAAAGGCAAGTACAAAGGTCGTAAGAAAGTTCCAAAGCCAAATAATTTCAGCGAGGTTTACTGCAAATGGCTTAATCGTGAAATAACTTCTATCGGTGCAATTCGTCAATTAGGCATTAGCGAATACGCATTCTACAAATTCATAAGAGAGGAGAATGCAAATGGCTAATCGTCGGAAAAATGGTGAAGGTTGTTTTAGCAGAAACGGTAACGGCTTTGATTATCGTATAACCTATATCGATAACAGTGGTAAAAGTAAATATAAATATTTTTGGGCGAAAACCAAAGCAGAATGTATTGAAAAGGCTACCATTTGGAGAAATGAACAAAACGGCATTTACACAAAAGACGCTAATTCAAACTGGACAATTGAACAATGGGCAAATTATTGGTACGATAATTATGTAGTCGGAAAGGTCAAAATCACAACACAAAGCGATGATAAAAGTATCTTAGACCACCATATAATAAAAGATATAGGACAATATAGGCTCAAAAATATTACAGGACAAATGCTACAAAGATTTTATAATGCTTGCAGTAATAAAACAAACTCAAAAGGCGAGAATTTAAGTCCAAAAACCATTAAAAATATTTATACAGTAGCAAATAGAATGTTCAAATGTGCCTATAACAATGATTTAATATCATTTAATCCTAATAAAAAAGTTGAACTGCCAAAACGAGAAAAGAAATTTGCAAATGCATTAACTGCAGAAGATGCAGAAAAACTGGCACAATCTTGTATTAAATGTGGTTCAACAATGGATTTATTAATAATATTCCTGTTATGCACTGGTGTAAGATTAGGTGAAGCACTCGGATTACAATGGAGCAAGGTTAATTTATTCAAGAAAGAAATCAGAATTGACCAACAAGTGCAAGCCATACCTAATACTGATAAGAATTCAAAACACAAATATAAACTTGAGATAATTAAATCAACAAAAACAAGATATTCAAATCGTACTTTACCAATATTAAAAGAACTTTCAACTTTGCTTTACACAATTAAGCAAAAACAGATTGAAAATCAAACTTTAAATAAAAATAATTACAGGTATGATTTAGACCTCGTATTTGCAAAAGATGACGGTTACTTCATCTGTGATACTGTTTTCAGAAAATATTTAAACTCAAAATTAGATACATTAGGTATTGAACACTTTAGAATACACGATTTACGCCATTCATATGCAACTCGCCTATTTGAAAGCGGACAATATGAACCAAAAACCGTATCTCAATTATTAGGACATAGCAGTATCGGCATTACATTAGACACTTATACTCATGTAATGCCAACAAAATTAAGGAATGAAGTTAATAAATCAGCATACATTTTCAGAAGATACTTTAACAACATCGAAAAAGATATTCCTGACGAAATGTTTCCTAAAAAACTTAATGAAAAAGAGGCATAATTCAATTATTATTTGTAGGGCAAAAAAGGCCTATATTTATTGTAGGTCTTCCCTACAATTTTTATCATAAACTATGTATTTTATAAAATACCAATAACACTTATTATACCAATCACAGAACATAATCTTAAATGAGTCTTATGAGCCCGACGAGCTACCAGACTGCTCTATCCCGCGATATAAAAATTTTGTTGTCAAAATTACCTTCGACACTTTCATTATCGTACGCTGAAAATATAAAATCAAGTACAAATTAAAACAATAATAATTTGTCGTTTTTTTAAGAAAAATCAACTATTATGACTTAAAAATGTTCTTGTGGTACAATAATAAGTATAGTTATTATGATTTTGGCATGTGTCAAACATAGTATTGATAATAATAAAAGTTAGACAAAGGGGTAAATTTTGGCACAGAATAATTTATTCGAAGACGGAAAGATAGTTCCCGTCAATATTACAAACGAGATGAGACGCTCGTATATAGACTATGCAATGTCAGTTATCATCGGCCGTGCGCTTCCCGATGTTCGTGATGGTTTAAAACCCGTTCACAGACGTATTTTATTCGCTATGAACGAACTCGGAATGACACCGGATAAACCGTTTAAGAAATCGGCAAGAATAGTCGGTGAAGTTCTCGGTAAATACCACCCTCACGGCGACAGCGCTGTTTATGAGTCTTTAGTCCGTATGGCACAAGATTTTTCAACCCGTTATCAAACCATTGACGGTCACGGAAACTTCGGTTCGGTCGATGGCGATCCGGCAGCCGCGATGAGGTACACAGAAGCAAGGATGCACAAAATCACAACCTCAATGCTCGCTGATATTGACAGTGAAACTGTTGATTTCACTCCAAACTTTGACGGTTCTTTAATGGAGCCGCTTGTACTTCCAGTAAGACTTCCGATGCTTTTATTAAACGGTGTTTCAGGTATTGCAGTCGGTATGGCGACAAATATTCCACCTCATAACCTCGGCGAAGTCGTTGACGGTACAATCGCTTTAATCGATAACCCGAATTTGACAGTACCTGAGCTTATGCAATACATCAAAGGACCTGATTTCCCAACCGCAGCAAGCATAATCGGTGTTTCAGAAATCAGAAAAGCCTACGAAACAGGCAGAGGTTCAATAAAAATGTCCGCAATTTCTTCCTTTGAAGAACTCCCCGGAGGCGGCGGACGTCAGAGCAGAAATGCTATTGTTGTTACAGAAATTCCTTATCAGGTCAACAAAGCGCAGCTCATTATGAAGATAGCAGAGCTTGTCAGAGACAAGAAAATAGACGGTATTTCAGACCTAAGAGATGAATCTGACAGAACAGGCATGCGAATTGTTATCGAGCTCAAACGTGACGCAAACCCTGATGTCGTAAGAAATAACCTATATAAATACACTCAATTGACTCTCAATTTCGGGGTTAATATGCTCGCGCTTGTCGGTAAACAACCAAGACTCCTGAATTTGATTGAAGTGCTTAACGAGTTTATCGAGCACAGAGTTGAAATAGTAACAAGAAGAACAATCTTCCTGCTCAAAAAAGCGAAAATCAGAGCGCATATTTTGGCAGGGTTGTTAATCGCTCTCGGCAGTCTTGACGAGGTAATCGAGCTTATCAAGACTTCAAAAAGCGTTGATATTGCAAGAGAAGGTTTGATGTCGCGTTTCGGACTTGACGCAGACCAGGCGAATGCAATTCTTGAAATGCAGTTAAGACGTTTGACAGGCTTGGAACAGGACAAAATTAAGGCTGAATATGACGAATTAAAGCGCAAAATTGCGGAGTATGAAGATATTCTTTCCGACAGACAAAAAGTTTTGAATATAATTAAAACAGAACTTCTTGAGGACAAAGAAAAATACGGTGATGAAAGAAGAACACAAATTCTTCCCGAAACAGACGAAATGACGGTTGAGGACTTAACTCCGAATATCCCGATGGCGGTATTTATCACACGTCAGGGATATATTAAACGTATCACAATGGATACTTTTGAGCGCCAGAACAGGGCAACAAGAGGTAAGGGCGGTATCAAAACCAAAGAGGACGATGATGTCGGACACTTCTTTACCGCTATGATGCATGATAAAGTTCTGTTCTTCTCGAATAAAGGTACGGTTTACAGTCTCAATGTCTATGACTTCCCCGAAGGATCAAGACAGGCGAAGGGCTTGCCTATAATCAACGTTCTTCCGATAGACCAGGGCGAACAGATTACTGCAGTAGTACCTCTGAACAACAAAGACTGCAAAAAATACCTGATTATGCTTACAAAGTCAGGGTATATAAAGAAGATAGAACTCGAAAACTTCTTCAACATAAGGAGAACGGGTATTGTCGCCATCGGACTTGAAGAGGGCGACACTCTTAACTGGGTAAAACAGGCTAACGATACGGATGACATCTCAATCGGAACAGCCTGTGGTATGGCTATCCGATTCCCTGTCAGTGATTTAAGACCTTTAGGAAGAAGCGCAAGAGGTGTAAACTCAATGAAACTGAGACAGGGTGACACAATTATCGGCTGCGACATCGTTGCAAATAACCTTGATGTTGATTTACTCGTTGTAACCTCGGATGGTTTCGGAAAACGTTCTAAACTATCTGAGTTCAGAACCCAGAACAGAGGCGGAATAGGGTTAATCGCAACGAAGTTCAAATCTTCATCATCAAGACTTGTTGCGCTGACGGTTGTTGACGAGAATGACGAGGTTATGGTCGTAACCCAAAACGGTATTGTCAGCAGAATAAAAGCAGGCGATGTTTCAAGACAGGGCAGACCTGCAACAGGTGTTAAAATCCAGAACTTAATGGATAATGATACGGTTGTTGCGGTAAACAAAGTCGTTGTACCTTCTGCTGATGAATATGCGGAAGAAAAGGTTATGGAGGATAATGTTGAACAGGCAGTTCAGGCAAAACTCTCTGAACTTGATGCTCCGACAGAAACGACAGACGATACACAGGAATAATTAATTCGGTGCGTCTAAAGACAGCAC
>JAFXYZ010000008.1 GCA_017541465.1 bacterium
CTATTATTTCCGATTTATTACAACACTTTAAATAATTAATTTTGAATTTTGTCCATCCTCTTTATATAAAGAGATTTTTGTTATAAAATCAGAGTAGTAAAGATTTCAGTTCTCAGAGGGAAAAATTTTGGCAGATACATTAAAGGACAGACATTTTCATTTTATAGCAATAGGTGGCGTAGGGATGAGCGCTATCGCTATTTACCTCGCCGAAAAAGGAATAAAGGTTTCGGGTTCGGACATACAGGAGAGCAAATACACCGATAAACTAAAGAAGCTCGGAGTTGATGTATCCGTTCCGCACAATAAAAATCTGATAAAAGAAGGGATGACCATTGTCTGCTCCAGCGCAATTCACTCCGACAATGTTGAACTCAAAAGGGCGAAGGAGCTAAACCTTGAAATTCTTCACCGCTCGGATATGCTTGCGCTAATCGGAAACTCTTTTACCGATAATAATGCCAAATTCTTCGGCTTTTCGGGTTCTCACGGAAAAACTACAACCTCGGGGCTCTGCTCTTACGTTTTGGAAAAAGGAAATCTTAAACCTTCGTTTATTGTAGGCGGAATTATTAACGACCTCGGGTATAATGCGCAGTATGGTTCAGACGATTATTTCAGCGCAGAACTTGATGAATCGGATGGAACGATTATAAAATATTACCCGAACATATTTGTCGTGAATAATCTTGAAGAAGATCATCTTGATTTCTATAAAAACGGTTTAATCGATGAACTCAAAACCTTTAAACAGGTAATTGATAACCTCAAACCAGGTTCAAAAATCATTATAAACAATGATTCTGAAGGATGCCGGGAATTAATGAAATATGCCTCGAAAGGGAATTATATTACTTTTGGGCTCAATAACGCCGATTACACCGCAAGAAACACAGAGCTAAAAGAAAACGGAATTTCTTTTGACATAGAAAAAGACGGAAAAATTATTGACACACTTGAGCTTTCTATAAAGGGAAAACACAATGTTTATAACGCGCTTTCTGTTTATGTTGCCTTAAAAGAAGCAAATACAGATGTAAAACCTCTTCTTCCTCACTTCAAAACCTTCAGCGGTATGGGAAGAAGATACCAGTTTGTGACGGAATTTAACAATATCAGGATATATGACGACTATGCCCATCACCCGAGCGAAATAAAAACAACTCTTGAAAGCGCAAAACAGTCCTCAAAAAACAGGCTTGTCGTCATCTTCCAGCCTCACAGGTATTCGAGATTAAAAGGGCTTTGGAACGATTTTCTGACGGCTTTTGACAGCGCAGATGAACTAATCTTAACGGATGTTTTTTCGGCAGGGGAAGAGAAAATCGAAGGAATCAACTCCGAAAACCTCATCAAAGAAATGAAGAGAGGGGTATATTTTAAAGGAAGTCTTGAAGAGATTGCCCCAAAGGTATTAACACAATTAAAACCAAATGATATAGTAATAACAATGGGCGCAGGCTCTATAACAAAACTCGGAGCTCTAATCGAAAAAGAAAGCAAAATAAGGGTGTAGAATGGAAATCATAAAAGAGTTGGAACTAAAGAACCATACAACCTTTAAAATCGGCGGGAAGTGCCGTATCGTTGCTTTTCCTGACACTAAGGAGGAACTTCTCTCTCTTTTAAAGGAATACCCTGATGCCATTGTCCTCGGAAGCTGCTCTGATGTTCTGATTTCATCTTTAGGGGTAATTGAGCCCATAATAATCACAACAAACATAAAGAATTTTGAGTTTGATAAGAACATAATTAAGGTTGAGTGCGGAGCAAAAGGTCCGTTTATATCAAAAGAGTGCCAGCTTCAGGGACTCAGCGGGTTTGAATTTATGATAGGCTTCCCGGGGAGCTTCGGCGGAATGCTTAATATGAACGCATCAGCGCATAATCAGGCGGTCAGCGATTATTTTAAGAGCGCAAAAGTGTTCAGCAGAAAAAAGAAAAAAGTTTTGGAATTAAAAAAATCAGATATGGATTTTGAATACAGATGTTCAAGTATAGCCAAAACAGGTGATATATTGCTTGAAGCAGAATTTGAACTTCCTGATAAAGACAGGAACGAAATTCAGGAGCTTATGGACAGGAATATCGAGTTCAGACGGCTTCGCCAGCCTTCTTTGGCTACCCCGAACGCGGGAAGCGTATTCAAAAACCCCGAAAACGACTCGGCAGGACGGCTGCTTGATATGGCAGGAGCAAAGGGTATGTGCTCGGGCGGTGCAAATGTATGGGAAAGGCACGCAAACTTCATCGTAAATTCAGGAGATGCGACTTCGCTCGACGTTTTAACCCTTATTTACAAAATGATTGCAACAGTAAACGACAAATACAGGATACGGTTAAATCCTGAGATAAAATACATAGGAATAAAAGAAACGGAAGAATACAGATTATGGGAATTAATAAAGACACAAAAATAGCGGTTTTATGCGGAGGAATGTCAAACGAAAGAGAGGTTTCTCTGAGGTCAGGGAAAAATGTTTTTGAGGCAATAAAAAGGCTGGGATATACAAACGCCGAACTCCTTGACGTTGACAGAAACATCGCAAAAACTCTTGTTGAAAAGAATATAAAAGTTGCCTTCAACGCACTTCACGGAAAATACGGGGAAGATGGGTGCATACAGGGACTTCTCGAACTTTTGGGAATTGAATATACAGGCTGCGGAGTTTTTGCAAGCGCAGCATATATGAATAAATTCGACACAAAAATGATTTTAAAAGAAGCAAATGTACCGCTTATTAAGTCTGTTCTTGTTAAAAAGGAAGAGAAAAACGTAAAAGAAAAGGTAAAAGAGCTCAAATACCCGCTTATGCTGAAGCCTGTTTCAGAGGGCTCAAGCATCGGGATGTATAAGGTTGAGAGCGAAGAGCAGCTTGAAGAACTTTTCAGAAAGAGCGCACAGTATAAGCAGGATATATTAATTGAAGAATATAAGCAGGGAATTTGTGCAACAGTAGGAGTTTTAGAAGATGGCGACAGAACCTTCGCAACGGAAATTCTTGAGTTAAGACCGAAAAACGAATGGTACGATTACGAAGCAAAATATACAAAAGGAATGACGGAATTTGTTCTTCCTGCCGAAATTTCGGAGGAAATGACAAAAGCAGTTAAGGATTATGCGGTAAAAGCCCACAAAGCATGCGGCTGCAAAGGTGTCAGCAGGGTTGATTTCCTGATAGTCGGCAATATTCCCTATGTTCTTGAAATTAACACAAGTCCCGGAATGACCGATTTGAGCGATTTACCCGCTCAGGCAAAGGCATGCGGGATTTCTTACGATGAGCTTGTATGTATGATTTTAAATAACGCAAGTGTAAACAGGTAAAAATGGAAGAATCGAAATCCGTAAAAAGAAGAATGAAGTTGTTTAAACTTCAGAGCAAAGCAAGAAGGGGCAGAATAAGGATAACACGCCTTTATAAGTTTTCCCGTTTTCTTCTTGTTGTCGGAATTTTCTATTTTTGCTATCTTGTGATACACTCATCGCACTGGTTTTTCCCGACAAATTACAGGTTTGACAAAAACCACTCGGAGCGCCTTGAAATTGTCGGAAACAGTATAGTGCCTGATAAAAAAATTCTGTCTGCCCTGAGCGGGTTAAAGACAAACGGCATACCTATTTATAAACAAAACCCCTCAGAGATAAAGAAGAAAATAGAGGATATTCTTCCCGTAAAAAGAGCATTTGTGAGAAGGTATTGGTTTCCGGCAAGATACGTTGTTATGGTGGAAGAGAGAACACCGCTTTTACTGATAGCGCCATCCGAGACCTCTCCTGCCGTTGCGATGTACACCTCCTGCGGTAAGTTCATAGGAAGAGAGTATCTTCCTCTGACAAGTGCCTACGATACAACTCTCATCTTATCTTACGGCACTCAGGGTGATGATTATGAGGACTGGAAAGAGGATAAAATACATCTGCTCGATAAACTCTCCAAAACGATAACGAAATATTCGGGGGAAAGAGTTTCCTATATTGATTTAAGGCAGCCGAGAGATGTCTATGTTCAGCTCCCGAGCGTACTTATCAGGCTCGGTGATTTGGATTATACCGTTTTTAAACGTGTTGAATATATAAAATCAATTCTGCCCCAGATAAAAAAATTCAACGAAAAAGTTAAATACGTTGACCTGAGATGGGCGGATTCAAGGTATTTAAAACTAAAACATTCCGAAAATAAACCCGAAACCGAAAACGAATAATTTTTTATAAACTTTTGTAAAAGAATAAAGAAAAACTATAAAGAATATTTTCTGATATCCGAAAAGAATAAAATATAAGACATTTTCGGATATTATTTTAATGAATTTTATATTAAGAACACTAAATATTAAAATTTTTGCGTTTGGTAAATTCTAATGAACCGCGTTTATTTTTGGTATTTGTATAAAAAAGGTTTGTAAAGAAAGGATATTCTTCGTATGGCATTAATTAACGGCTATAACAGCTCATATAATCGGAGCTCACAGTACTATTCTTCATCATCAAGTAAAAAAACGACTACAAGTTCAAGTAAAAAGACGAGTAGCTCAAGTCAGTCAGCAAGTGCAAAAGCAGCTCAACAGAGAGCCCAGGCTCAAGCCAGAGCGCAGGCACAGGCTAAAGCAAGAGCTCAACAGCAGGCTGCAGCAAAAGCAGCACAGCAGAGAGCTCAGGCTCAGGCTAAAGCTAAAGCACAGCAACAGGCTCAAGCTAGAGCTAAGGCTCAAGCGCAGGCTCAAGCACAAGCAAGAGCAAAAGCTCAGCAGCAGGCAGCTGCAAAAGCAGCACAGCAGAGAGCTCAGGCAGCAGCTAAAGCAGCTCAACAACAAGCTCAGGCAAGAGCAAAACAACAGGCTCAACAAAGAGCACAGGCATATTCTTCTTATGCAAAAGCTCAGATTAATATGCAAAAATCAAGTTCAAGCAAGAGTTCATCTTCAAGCACTAAAAAATAATAATAATTTAATTTTAAAAATAAAAAAGGACATTGGATTTTTTCCTCTGTCCTTTTTTTAAATTGATATTTTGTCTTCACTCTGATAAAATCAAAGTTATGGAAAACAATATTTTAAGTGTAAAAATAGAGAGAATGACAAGAGAAAAGCTCAGTGAGGTGGTCGAGATTGAAAAACTTGTACACCCTAACCATCACTGGTCAAGAGATTCTTTTCTGAACGAAATTCAAAACAAACTTGCAAACTATTTTTGTTTAACCGACACAAAAACGAATAAAATACTGGGGTATGCGGGTTTTTGGGAAATTCTTGAGGAGGCTCATATCACCTCTATTGCGGTCCATCCTGACTACAGAAGGCTCGGGCTTGCAACTATTTTGCTCAAGCACATAGTCAAAAGCTGCTACAAAAAGATGATAAAATACATCACTCTTGAGGTCAGAGCAGGCAATATTCCGGCAATTTCCCTTTATGAAAAATTCGGATTTAAATCGGTCGGAAGAAGGAAAAAATACTATCAGGACAATAATGAAGATGCACTTATAATGTTTACCGAAAATATTTGGTTTGATACCTTTAAAACAAACTTCTTAAAAATCGAACAGGAAATACATAAGGCAAAATCAGAGAATGAATAAACGGACAAAAGCACACTGGAGCGAGCTTATAGAAAAAAATTCCAAAATAAAATTCAGTCTCGGACTGCTTGCTTTGATGTGTTTTTCGCTCCTTCTTATTGTTGTCAGTGTATTTACACAAATTCCGATGCCGAATTTGTCTATCCCTGTTGAATATATACTTCATCCGGTAACATATTTTTCTAATTTCAGCTCGGGAAGAATAGGACTTGTTGATTACCAATACATTCCGCAGGTGCCTGTTCTGTTTTTTCCTGCAACCGTCTTAGGTCCCGTATATTCAACTCTGACTGTGCTTATCTACATTATTCTCGGACTGACCGTATATCCTGTTTTTGCACTCGGAGGAGGGCTTTCTTACTTTCTGCAGTATGGTTTCGGGTATATTCTATCTTATCCTTTTGCAGTTTTTATTGTTGCTCAGAGTCTGAAGAAAGATATTTCAAACTTCAATATAATAAAATCAGCCTTCTTTGGAGTTATTTTAATTCACTTTACAGGCTGTATATATCTTATGGTTATTGCATTAATAAAGCACGAGAATATAGATTTTATCCTCGACCTGATTTTTGCCCAGTCGGTTACAAAGATATTTTATGATTACATTTTTTCGCTGGCAGTTATTTTTGCTTCAAAACTGTTCAAAAAATACATCTGGCTCATTAACGGCTAAAGCCCGAAGGATACAAAGAGCCTTATCAGCCCGTATTCGATAAATTTTAGCGCAATAAACGCAATAATCGGCGAAATATCAAGCATTCCGATAGGCGGAATGATTTTCCGAAAAGGGGCAAACACAAAATCAGATATAGTTTTTGCGGTTGCAAAAGGTTCTTTGTACCAGTTTACCTGAGGTATCCAGGTACAGACAATATAAAAAATCAGTATTGCATAAAGTACTATAAAGAAATAATATAAAAGCGTACTAATCATAATAAATCAAATCTTTCTTCTATGAAGTATGCATTGTTTTTTCGCACTCACAAGCCCTGCGCTCAACGGGGATATTTTTAATCATCTCTTTTAAGATAACAAGAAGTTTTTTGTTATTCTCGCTAAATGTTTTTAATACCTCCTGATGAGTAACGGCTGGAACATCACCGACAAGACCTGCATCATAATCGGTAATAAGAGCGATAGTAACAGGACACATATCCATTTCTCGGACAAGATAAACCTCAGGATACTGGCTCATATTGATTACACCCCAGCCCTGATTTGTGAAGAACTGAGATTCCGCTTTAGTCGTAAATCTCGGACCGTTTATGATAACAATAGTGCCTGTTTCATGCACTTCAATATTATGTTTTTTCGCTGAGTCAATGGCGATTTTTCTGAGCTCGGGACAATAAGTATCCGCTACGGAAGGATGAATAACTTTTGGTCCTTCAACATAAGTCGAAGGACGGCCGCCGAAGGTCCAGTCAACAATCTGGTCGCAGACAACGACATCACCGGGTTTAATATGCTTTTGTAAACTTCCGGCAGCACATGGAGAAATAACTCTCGTTACCCCGAGTTCATGCATAGCCCAGACATTTGCTCTGTAATTAACAAGATGAGGGGGAAATCTGTGGTCTTTGCCGTGACGGGGAAGGAAGGCAACTCTTTTGCCCTCTATTTCTCCGACCGTAATTTTATCGCTCGGAGCGCCGTAAGGAGTATTTATTGCAAGAGTTTCATAGGGAAGCCCCGTATCTTCAAAGAAACCATAAAATCCGCTTCCGCCGATAATACCAATGTCTGCTTTATTTTGCATAACTAAACTCCTAACAATAATCTCACAGAAAAATAATAACAAAAACATGCTAATAAAACAATAAGCAGACTATTAAAAGTCTGCTTATATGTTTCTTATTAATTTAGAGAATTAATTATCTGTGACCTTTTGAAATATTCATTGAATCTTCAAGTAATTCATTTTCTCTTCCGTAGTCAGAAGCGCCTGTACCGACTTTACCATCGTATCTGACCTGAATCTTCAACGGGTTAACACTGCTGTCTTTCCAAGTACCATCTTTATTGTACTGGTCTTTTCTTGTTACGATAATATCATGAACACTACTGTTTGCAGCATTAGATCCTTTATTTTCAGTACCGAATTTGTAGTTAGCCAATCTCCACCACATAACACCGTCTGTTGTCATGAAGTCAGGCTTGTGGTTTTGGTCATAAGTTCTGCCGTCAAGGCTTGACCAGGAGTTAGTTCCGCATCTGATTTCACCCGAAGTGTTTAATGCCTCGGCAACCTGAGAACAGAACTGGCTTCCATCAACATTATCATCTGCCCAATACATGGAAGCATTGGTAGATGCTTTTGAAATCTCATCAATAGCACTGCTTGCTGCACTTTGCATTGCATACATTGCTTTTTTGTACATAATTTTGTCTTTGTCAGGTCTGACATTATCAAGTACCGGAATAAGTATTGCAGCCAAAACTCCGAGTATTGCTAATGTTACAAGAGCCTCTGATAGTGTAAATGCTTTTTTCATAATCCGCCTTTATTACTAAGTACCATTAATTACATAATACCACATTTTTATATTTTTCAACAAGTTTTTTTTATTTTCACATTTTATTGTAAATAAATTTAATAATTTCTTTACCGTCAATATAAATATACTTGATATAAAAAATTTAGGTATCTATAATTTATATAAAACAAGTTATAAGAAAAAATTGAGGTAAAAAAATGAAACAAGGAATACATCCGGAATATAAGAAAACAACCATCAAATGTGTATGCGGCAACGAAATTGAGGCAGGTTCAATCGATGAAAACATCACTGTTGAAATTTGTAACAATTGCCACCCCTTCTACACCGGAAACCAGAAAATAGTTGACACTGAAGGCCGTGTTGAAAGATTTAACAAACGTTACAAAAAATAGTTTGTATATTGTTGCTTAATAAAAAGGGGATATGGGATGACAGAGGGCAACAACAAACCTAAAGTACGTTTGATTTGCAAACCTGACAATATGCTTAAAACGGTCTATACCGCCTGCCGTACCTGTTACAGCAGCGATTCACCGTTAAATATTTATGACTGCGAAGCAGACAGTGAAAAAATGCTGAAGCTGATAGAAAGAGTTATTTCTTCGGGACACTACAGCACCATAGAGCACATCCAGGTCAGTTTTGCCATAAGCAATATTTCAAGAGCATGTTCACATCAGCTTGTCAGACACAGACACATGTCTTTTTCCCAAAAATCACAAAGATATGTTAAAGAAAAAGGACAGTTTGATTATCTGACACCCCCGACAATCGAAAAGGACAGTGAGCTCAAAAAGAAATATGATGAATTTATGGGTAAAATCTCGGAATTTTACTTAGAACTTACGGAAAAAGGTGTACCCGCAGAGGATGCCCGTTTCGTACTTCCCAACGCAGCAGCAACCTCTATGGTTGCAAGTCTTAATTTAAGAGAACTCATTCATCTTGCAAATTTAAGACTATGCACAAGAGCACAGGCTGAAATAAGATTACTCGTCAGAATGATGTGCGACGAACTCACAAAAGAAGAACCATGGTTAAAGAATTATCTCGTACCAAAATGCGAGCGCTGGGGCTTTTGTGACGAGGACAAATCATGCGGAAGAAAACCAAAGGCTGTTAAATAATGAAAGATATGCTTGATAAAATACTTCAGATAGAAAAGAAATACACTGAGCTTGCCCAGTTGCTTTCCGATCCTGATGTAATACAAGATTATGAAAGATTTAAAACCCTCTCCAAGCAAAGAAAAGCTATGGAGGAAACGGTTAATGTTTACCATGCCTGGCTTGAAGCAGAGAATGCCGTAAAAGACGCACATGAAATGTTAAAAAGCGAGCAGGACGAAGAGATGAGAGGTTTTCTTCACGCGGAAATCGACTCTAATAACCAAAAGATGAGCGAACTTGAAGAAAAAATGAAGGTGCTTCTTCTTCCGAGAGATCCGCTTGATGACAAGGACATTATGCTTGAAATCAGAGGGGGCGCAGGCGGAGATGAGGCAAACATCTTTGCGGGCGATTTAATGAGAATGTATCTGAGATATGCGGATAAGCAGGGCTGGAAAACCCAGGTGCTGAGCAAAACGGAATGTGAAGCCGGCGGTGTATCAGAGGTTATTATCTCTATTAAAGGCGACAGTATCTACAGCAAACTCAAATATGAATCGGGTGTTCACAGGGTTCAGAGAGTTCCTGCAACGGAATCTCAGGGAAGAGTACATACTTCAACGGCAACAGTAGCGGTTATGCCCGAGGTAGATGATGTTGAAATCGAACTCAGACCTGAAGATTTGGAAATTTCAACCGCACGCTCGGGCGGTGCGGGCGGACAAAACGTCAATAAGGTTGAAACCGCGGTCAGAGTATTCCATAAGCCTTCAGGAATAATGATTTTCTGTACTGAAGAACGTTCACAGCTTCAAAATAAAGAAAGAGCTCTGCAGATTCTTAAAAACAAATTGTACGATATGGAAGTACAAAAGCAGATGCAGGATGTAACTGATTTAAGACGTTCTCAGGTCGGAACAGGCGACCGTTCCGAGAGAATAAGAACTTATAACTTCCCTCAGGGAAGATTAACCGACCACAGAATAGGTCAAAACCTCAGTGTCTGGCAGGTTATCGAAGGTGAACTTGATGAATTAATCGGACTTTTGATGGCTTACGACCAGAAACTGAAACTCGAAAAGTTAGCTGAAATCAACTAACTTAAAATTAATACTTAAAAATTTACGGGAATAAATTGGGGATGACGGAATTTAAGCATTATCCTGTCATGTTAAACGAAGCCGTTGACATGCTGGACTGCAAAGAAGGACTATTATATGTGGATGCCACTTTAGGGGGCGGAGGATATTCGCGCTTAATCCTTGACAGGATAGGAAAAAGCGGAAGACTAATTTCCTTTGATGTTGATAAAGACGCGATAGAACACTCAAAAAATGTGTTGAAAGATTACGATAATTTAACGATTGTAAACGATTCCTATACAAATATTAAGAAGTATTTAGAAGAAAACCATATTAAAGAGATAACAGGCGGAATAGTTTTTGATTTGGGCGCATCAACACCCCAATTAACCAATGGGGAGAGGGGTTTTAGCTTCATGACCGATGCAAAACTTGATATGAGATTTAATCAAGAGCAGGAGTTTTCGGCTTATGACGTGGTTAACGGCTACAGAGAGGACGATTTAGTCCGTATTTTCAGCGAATACGGGGAAGAGAGATTTTCAAAAAGAATAGCAAAAATGATAGTCGAAAAGAGAAAAAACTCACCCGTAAAAACAACCAAAGAGCTTGTAGATATTATACTTGAGGCAACACCAAAGATAAAATCAAAAATTCACCCCGCAACGAGAGTTTTCCAGGCTATAAGGATAGAGGTAAACGGAGAACTTGAAAATATTAAAAATACATTAAATGATGTGCTTACTTTATTAGGCAATAATGCTATAATAGTTGTGGTGACATTCCATTCGCTGGAAGACAGGATAGTAAAAAACTTTTTCAGGTATCATTCCAACAAATGTAATTGCGAGCCGAACAAAATGATATGTGATTGTCCGAAACCCCGACTGGAGTTGATGACAAGAAAACCACTAACAGCAAATGATTTGGAGATTAAAGAGAACCCGCCGTCAAGATCGGCAAAGCTCAGGGCAGCGAGAAGAATAAACAAATAAGGGAGAAGTAAGTTGGGCAGAGTTGCATACAAATATTCATTGCAGGAAGAACTGGAGGTGCTGGAGGCACAAACAAATCCTATTACCCAAAGGAGACCTCAGCAAAAACAGTTTACCGTAATTCATAACGAAAAAGCACCAAAAGGCAATAAATTAAACAAAATCTTGTCAACTGCAATGATTGTCCTTACATGTATTACGTTTACAAGTTATTCTTTTGTATCGGAATCGGAAAAGAAGCTGAATAAACTCGGAAAAGAAATCATTTATTATACTAATGAAAATATGGATTTACAAAATCAGCTTGATAATCTTAATTCCTTCAGACACGTTGACAGTGTAATTAAGGCAAATACTGCACTTGATACCGCAAAGCAGATTATGGAAATCCCCTCCGCTCAGATGGCAGATACAGGCAAATCAGTTTATATCCCTCAAATCCACAATTGGGTTATCGGCTACTAAAAAAACTCAGCCGTTTTGACTCGGAGATTAGGGAATGATAACAGATAATGAGATTGAAAAACTGAAAAGAACCGATAAAAGAACAAAAATCTGCAAGATTGGAGTTCTTATTATCTTTTTGGGGATAATTTGTTATCTGTTTGCAATTCAGATAGCTGATATAAAAAATTATAAAATGAGGGCGCAGGCGCAAAGGTTTTCAAAAAATTTCATCCTGAGGGGCGAAATCATTGACAGAAACGGACTTAAACTTGCCTCGGACAAGATGACTTATAATCTCTATGCCCATAAAGAATATTTCGACCATTCAACAGAGGAACTGGCAGAAAAACTCGCACCTGTTTTGAATCTTCCTAAGGCACAAATTAAAAAATCGCTGGATAAAACTTCTGTTGTAACACTCGTTAAAAAGGATATTGACAGAGGAACGGCAGATAAAATAAAGAAACTGGGATTAAGAGAACTCAGTCTAGACAAGAAAAATGAGAGAGTATATCCTCAGGAAACGCTCGCAGCGCACGTTCTCGGGTATTATAACCCTGATGCAGGAATAAGTGCAGGTGTGGAAAAAACGGCACAGGAAAAACTCACAACAACGGACAAAACCGTTGAATACGAGAAAACACCGACAGGTGATGTTATTTATGATATTGAAACCGATCCTCTTCAGGCTACGGTTCCCGTTACGGGACAAACCGTTCAGCTGACCATTGATTCGGCTATTCAGCATGTTTGTGAAACAGAGCTTATAAAAGTTATCAACGAAAAATCAGCAAGAAGAGGAACGGTTATTGTAATGAACCCGAAAAACGGCGAGATACTGGCTTATGCTGTATTTCCCGCTTATAACCCTAACAGCTACAGAAGTGCAAAAGAGGTAAGTGTAAAAAACTGGACTCTGACGGATGTTTACCCTCCGGGCTCAACCTTTAAAACACTGACTGTCGCCTCGGCGCTTGAACTCGGGGTTGTTAAACCGACCTCAACTGTTCTGGATACGGGAAAAATGAAGGTCGGAAGCTGGACAGTTCAGAATTATGACTATAATAAACACCCTTACCCCGGGAACATTACACTTGCTTATTTGCTTGAGCACTCCAGCAACGTAGGAAGCGCAAATCTGGCTTTTATGATGAAGCCTTCCGCATTTTATAAAATTCTGAAGGATTTCGGGATAGGAACAAAAACGGGAATAGACCTTCCCGGCGAATCTGCGGGATTGCTTCCGCCCCCAAAAAAATGGGATATATCAAGGCACGCAACCATGGGCTACGGCTACGGCGCATCAGTCAATGCAATGCAAATGATTTCGGCGGTTTCGGCTATTGCAAACGGCGGTGTAAGAGTTACTCCGCATGTAATAAAATATTCTGATGAAGAAGCAGCGGCAAAAATAAAAGAAACAAGAGTACTGAGACCTGAAGTAGCAAGAGTTGTAGCAGGCTTAATGGCAAAGAGTACTGGAAATTCAAAAACACCGGTAAATCTTGCGGAATATACCGTTGCGGCAAAGACGGGAACATCAAGAAAGCCTATTGAACACGGAAAAGGTTATGGCGGAGGGTTATATGCCTCCGTTATAGGATTTTTCCCGGCGATGAACCCGGAGTTATTAATATATGTAGTAGTTGATACTCCATCCACCTTCGGAGTATGGGGTTCAACCATCGCAGCGCCTATTTTTAAAGAGGTTGCTATGCAGTCAGCGAGAATTTTGAATATTCCGCCCGATAAACAGGTAAAATAAGGATTAGGATATGTATTTAAGCGAACTCAAAAAAGGAATTGAAAATTCCGAGGTAATTAAATTTAAAGATATTGAAGTTAAAGGAATTTCTTACAATTCAAAAACGACAAAAGAGGGAGATATTTTCGTTTGTCTTGTCGGGGAAAACACAGACGGACACGAATATGCCAAAAGCGCAGCTGAAAAAGGCGCGGTGGCTCTGCTTGCCCAGAAGGATACGGGGCTTGATATTCCCCATATAATTGTTAAAAATACAAGACATTCAATCTCATCTTTGGCTTCAACTTTTTATTCAAAGCCCTCAAAAGATATTAATTTAATCGGTGTTACGGGAACAAACGGCAAAACGACCGTTACCCATCTTGTCCAGAGAATTATTGAAGAAACTGGAAAAAATTGCGCGCTGATAGGAACTTTAGGATATAAGACTTCAAGCAGTTCAGAGTATAAAGACGCAAAACACACAACCCCTCAGGCGCCCGAACTCCAGGCCGATTTGAGGATGATGGCGGACAGCGGAATTGAAAACGTTGTTATGGAAGTCAGCTCACACGCGCTCGAACAGAACAGAGTCGGGGGATGCGAGTTTAAGGGAGCTATTTTTACAAACCTTACTCAAGACCATCTCGACTATCATGTGACAATGTCAAACTATTTTGATGCAAAAGCAATCCTGTTTAAAGGCTTACAAAAAGGCACTTTTGCGGTTATCAATAAGGATGATAAATATGGGGATGATTTTATATCGGTTGTTCCGAAGGAGGTCAATGTAATAACTTACGGAGTAAAGAAAAATGCTGACGTTATGGCGAAAAACATTGATTTTTCAATACACGGTGCAACCTGCGTTTTTGTTTACGATAAGAAAGAATATAAAGTTAATCTTAAACTGAACGGTATGTTCTCTGTTTATAATTCGCTCGCAGCCTTCTCCGGTGCAATAGGTATGGGAATTGCCCCCGAAACCGCAATAAAAGCGCTCGAAGCTACTTCTTCCGTTGCGGGAAGGTTTGAGATAGTAAACAAAGAGCCTCTTGTTATTGTCGATTATGCACATACTCCCGATGGTCTTGAAAATGTCCTGAAGGCAGCGAGAGAATTAACTCCAAAGAATTCAAAGCTCATCTGCCTGTTTGGTTGCGGCGGGGACAGAGACACGACAAAAAGACCGAAAATGGGTGCAATAGCAGAAGCCCTGGCTGATAAAGTTGTCGTAACTTCTGATAATCCGAGAAGTGAGAACCCTGATTTGATTATTTCAGACATTATGGCAGGGATAAAGAGTGTAGATACCAAGAAAATCTTTGTTGAAGCCGACAGAGGAGCAGCAATAAGATTTTTACCCTCAATTTCGGAAAAGAGTGATGTTATTGTCATCGCAGGAAAAGGGCACGAGGACTACCAGATTTTGAAGGATAAAACAATTCACTTTGACGATCGCGAAGAAGCGAAAAAAGTTTTTTCTCAGATTAATGTATAATAAAAATAAAAGATAAAGGAAATAAGCATGAAATTAGCAGTTTTAGGAGCAGGATGCTGGGGTTTAACCATCACAAAGTTGCTTAATGACAATTTTGAAGAAATCACCGTATGGGCAAGAAAAGAAGATTTATCGGACGATTTAATCAAAAACAAACACACCTCAAAACCCCTTGAAGTACAGCTTTCGGACAAAGTACAGTTTACAACCGATTTAAAAAGCGCAATAGAAAATGCCCCGATTATCATTCTTGCAGTTGCGACAGTAGGTATAAGACCTGTTTGCCAGCAGTTAAAACAGGCAGGGTATAAGGATGAGCAGATTATAGTAAACCTCTCGAAAGGACTTGAATTGCCATCGTTAAAGAGGATGTCCGAGGTTATTAAAGATGAACTTCCGACCTCAAGACTGACAATTCTCTCAGGACCTACGCTTGCAAGAGAAATTTTAAACGGATGCCCTACGGCAGCAGTCGTTGCAAGCACCGATATGGCAGCCGCAAAAGCCGTTCAGCAGCATCTGAGTGTGCCTTCAAAGTTCAGACTCTACACAAATAAAGACGTTATCGGGGTTGAACTTGGAGGAAGTTTCAAAAATGTTATCGCAATAGCCTCCGGATTTGCAGATGCTATGAAACTCGGTGATAACTGCAGAGGAACTCTTTTGACAAGAGGAATGGCAGAAATAGTAAGAGTTTCGGTTGAACTTGGTGCTAATCCTTCAACACTTTATGGTCTTTCAGGTATGGGTGATTTAATTGCGACCTGTTCAAGTCCGTTCAGCAGAAACTATACCGTAGGCTCTCTTCTCGGACAGGGAAAGAAAATAGACGATATTTTAGCCGAACTTGGTTCCGTTGCGGAGGGTGTAAAGACAACAAAGGCTCTTTGTGAACTTGCAAAAAAATTAAATATTGAAGTTCCCATGTCACAGGCGATGTATGAGGCGCTTTATACGGATATAACCCCGAAAGAAGTGCTTGATAAACTCATGAACAGGAAACTCAAAAAAGAAGAAACCTATAATTTAGCATAACCAAAAAGGTCAGGTTTTATGCCTGACCTTTTTGTTAAACAGAAACTTCCGATTTATATTTCATCAGACAATGAGTAAGCTGGTCGGGACAACTCGTAGGACCGCCGTTACAACTAATTCCCTGAAGTTTTTCGATAACATCATCGACCTTCATACCGATAATCAGGCTTCTTATTCCCTGAAGATTACCGTTGCAACCGCCCTCAAAATAGGCATCTTTGATGATACCGTCATCAACTTTAACCATCATAAGAGAACAGCATGTGCCTTCCGTCTGATATTTAATAACTTTTTCCATAATAAAATCCTCAACTTATATCTCAAAAATATTTTACAGGAAAAATGAAGAATTTGACAAAAGTGTTATAATTTTGAAAAAATATGGTATTATTAATATAAGATTAACAGAGATGAGAGGTTAGTTTTTATGTTTATTAATAAAAAGAAGTCCGTTCCTACCCCCCCCTACTTCTTTTTGAAGAGAAGTAGGCAAGAAAACTTTCGTAGTTTTTCAAGTTCAACCAAGTTATGCTTCGCTCCGAATGAAGGTTTTACCCTCGCCGAGGTTTTGATAACTCTTGTTATTATCGGTGTAATTGCTGCAATTACCGTTCCTACTCTTATTACCAAATATCAAAAAGAACAAACCATAACAAGATTAAAAAAAGCTTATTCTGCATTAGCCCAAACAACAAACAGGGCTATTGCGGATTATGGACCGATTGAGACTTGGGAACTAGGTTCAAATAACCCTGATGATGCAAAAATTTTTATTGAAAAATACATTACTCCATATATGAATATTTTAAAAGCTCCAACAACATATAATGAAGGTTTATGGAATAATCAATTATTTTATTTAAATGGAAGTCAACATAATTATGACAATTCTTATGTACGATTTTATTTAAATGATGGTACATCCATTACCAGTCGAATTAGTACATCAAATTCTACACACAAATATATTGCATTACAAATTGATATAAATGGTGATAAAAAACCAAATAAACTTGGTAAAGATATATTCAGGTACTACTATATTGTATTACATGATGTACAAAGTATTCAAGGTAAATTTATACCTGATGGTTTTATAACAGACCGAAATACATTATTAAGTAATAGCAATGATGCTAAATGTAATAAAAATCAATCAGGAAATCAATGCGCAGCAGTAATTATGATGGACGGCTGGCAGATAAAAGACGATTATCCTTGGTAAATTTGTTGGGCAGGAATGCCCAACTTACCTTTGGTAGTCTAAAGCCTACACTCCTTTTTTTGTCGGTCTGAAGCCCGACCTATATTTTTTGAATTAACGGTAAAAACTAGCCATATATCGCTTTAATTCCCTGAAGGTTATAGATGAGGTTATCAAGGGCTTCTTTATCACCTTTTTTAATCTGAATAAAGCGAAGTATCATTTCTCTGCTTGCCGAACATTCAAGCACGTCAATGAGTCCGTCTATTTCGTCATCGGAGAGGGAAAATTTATCCTGCAATTTAGAAATATATAAAAGGTCATCTGTGTCTTTTGAATTAACAAACATCTGTCCAGCCCCTGTTAAGAGCCAGTTAATATTGACATGAAGCTGAGAAATCATGGCGTTTAAAAACTTTTCACTCGGGGGTGCCTCGTCTCTTTCATAGCTTCCGATTGTGCGAAGCGGTATAGAAAGCCTTTTGGCAAGTGCCGAAGAGGTTATATTCAGTACATTTTTGATTTTTTTTATTCTTTTTCCGACCGTCATAATAATTCCCTGTTAAACAATGTTACATTTTCATGCAGTTGTTATTGATTAAACTTACATGATAATGTAATATAATTTCTATAACTTCCAACAATAATATAATAACACAGTTTACAATATTTTGCCAATATAAAAATACATACATTATTAAGAAAGTTAAGAGAGAGTAAAGGAGTGGGACATGGTAAAAAAGAGGCATCTTACTTTGGTGTATTCAAATAACCGCCAAAAAGAAGAGAATAAAAATTTGATTAATCAGATACAATCGTTCTTTGAAAATCTGAAGTTTGTGTTCGTTTCACAAAACAGGAAAATCGAAACTCTGAGGGCGGTGCTTTTAAATATGTACAGAGACTACGAAATCACCTCGGGAAATTGCGAAGTGCCATATTTTATCAGAGCAGAAAACAAAATAAACAAAATTATTCAGGAGGGAAAAATTAATTACTACTACAAAAAGCTCAAAAAGTTTCAGGATTATATGGATTCTCTCTAGATTATGGCAGATAATGAACACATATTAAGGCTTTTGACCGAAGAGGAAGGAATAAACAGGAATAATTTTCCGCTGAAATACGGAATTTCCCCGAAGTGCGCAAAGAGAATTTTTGAACTCTGTTCTGTTGTTCTGATAAATAAACCTCTCGGAATTTTAAGGCACTATAACAAAAACTCCGTATTTTTCAGAATAAAAGCGGATTATCTTCAGAATTTAAAACAAAAAACCTACTGTTTAACAATAGAAATGCCGAAAATAAAAGGAAATGCAGAAGAAATAAACAGGAAAATAAAAGAATATTTTTATTTTAAATTCGTTTTATTCCTTATGTTTAAAGGAAACAGAGCAAAAGGGATGGAGATACTTTTAAAATCTAATCTAGTGTCGCCTTATGCCGACTCGTCATCCGAGCCGTCATAAAGGCTCACCTTTTCTGACGCGACACTCACAAAATTTGCTCACTTTACGTATCGCAAATTTTGCTCGGTCAAATTAAAGTTCACTTTTAAATATACCGATAAACTATTTAGAGGTATATTGCCTATGAAGATTGAATACGACAAATATTCTCTTATTATTGACGGAAAGCGGACATTTATCCGCTCGGGCGCGTTTCATTATTTTCGCTCTCCCGGGTCTGAACTGGCTCAGGACAGGTTCAGAAAGCTGAAGGCATGCGGATATAACACCGTTGATATTTATTTTTACTGGCAATATCACTCGGATAAAAGAGGGGAATGTGATTTTTCGGGAATAAAAGACGTCAGAAAAGTTCTTCAGGCGGCAAAGGACTGCGGTTTGTTTGTGATAGCGCGCCCCGGGCCGTTTATTAACGCAGAGGTCAGCGCAGGCGGTTTTCCTCTCTGGTTTTTTGAGGATAAAACAATTATCCCCCGAAACAGAGTAGGAACGGAATATCAGTATTCCCCAAAATATATGGAATTAATTAAGGAATGGTATGATACCATTATTCCAATTATAAACGAGTTCGATAATATTATTCTCTTCCAGATTGAAAATGAGTATGCAACGGACGAAATGGACGAAGAGTATATGAAAGAGCTCTACGAAATGGCGAGAGAGCGGGGAGTAAAGTGTCCGATTTTCCATAATGACGCGTTTTTTGCAGGGTTATGGGCTGATGTTGTCGATATTTATGCTCTCGACCTTTACCCTTATATAAACCCGAAACAGAACTGGAAAAAAGACCATTTTTGCTTTGATACTCTCGATAATGTCGAGGATATTTTCAGATGTGCAAACCCGAATACCCCGCCATTTGTCGCTGAAATGCAGGCAGGCTGGTTCGATAAGTGGGATGGACTCGGCTATGACCATATAAGAGAAGCGCTCGGGGATGAACATATTAACATAATGACAAAAACCGCACTTTCTCAGGGCGTTACAATGTTTAATCACTATATGGCGGTCGGAGGCACCTCCTGGGGCAATATTGCAAGCGATGAAGTCTATACAAGCTACGAATTTACCGCCCCGATTAACGAATACGGCTCGTTTAACCCCAATTTTTATAAGGTCAAAGAAATTAATTCCTTCTTAAAATCCTTCGGGCTAACCCAAACAGAACCCGTTGACTTTGATTTTTATGAAGAAAACATCTATGCAAAAATAAGAAAAGACCTTGAAAACGACTGTGAGTGGCTGTTTATCAGAAATTTAAACGAGGAAGAAAAAACCGTTGAGCTGCCCTTCAATAAAACTGTCGTTATTCAGCCCTATGATATGAAAATCTGCGCTAAAGATTTAAAACTCTACGCAACGGAAATTGAGTTTTCCGACATTGAAATTTTCTGCCGTCTCAGAAACGAAACAGAGGAAACTTTCTTCCTTATTTCGGACAAAAACGCAAACCTTTACACAAAAGACGGAAAAAGAATTTCAGGCGACAAAAAAGATTTTGATAACATCGTTTTTGAAAAGGGCGGGAAAATAACAAGATTTGTATTTATCACGAGAAACAGCGCAAAAAGAGCCTGGTTCTTCGATGATAAGATAATCTTTGATGCCGATTTGGCTTACCCGGATGGAACAATAGGGCTTTCATCCTCCTCTGAAGTCGGATATTACGACCTGAAATACGGCTTTTCAAAGCGAAGCTTCTTAGTCCAGATAGAAAACAAGCCAATTGTTTTAACAAACCCCAAGGTTCGTTTCTGCGCAAACGAGATTGATTTGGATTTTGATTATTCAAAATGGAAGAGTGTTACAAAGAACTTTGATGCGGCCTCTTGCAGGGCATTTGATGAATTTATCTGGTATAAAGGAAAACTCCCAAAGACTATTAAGGAAATAACCCTGAGCGCCCGACATCTTTTTGCGATATATATTAACGGAAAAGAGGTGCTGAGCCGAAACAGTTATAAAATCGAACAGCTGAAACAGGTTCCCGAAACTCTTCAGGTACATCTTGACGAAAATTTGCTCACAAAAGAGGAAAATGAGCTCACGATTTTGGTTCAGAACCTCGGGTTTGACAAAGGTTTTTCGGGCGACACTAATCAGCCGAGAGGGCTCGTAACCTTTGAAACTATCCCCGACATGCCCGTAGAACTTTTTGTTTCGCAGAAACTCTCGCTCGAAAAAGGTATAAAAGAAGAGAGCAATTCTCCCTATCTCGTTAATGCTCATTTTGAGTTTGATATTGATTTCAGGCCCGATGAAATTTTCGGGAAATACCTCTATTTAAAAGAGTTTCCCTACAGGCGCGCAACCATCTTTTTAAACGGACACAAAATCGGAAGGTTTATCAAACGCACGAGCGTTCAGGATAAATTTTACCTCATAAACACCTTTTTAGAGCCCCATAACTCGATAGATATTGTCATCTGGCAGCGCCACAAAAATATCCTATCATCGTGGGACTTTAAAACAGAGATAAAAAATGTTATCATAGAAATAGGAAACGACAACTATTTCAAACTACTGCATTAAGAATAGAACGGTTGGTGGTAATATGCCGATAGTACCTGAATTTTTAATTAAAAGGATTTATCAGAAGGGCTCACTCAAAAATGAGGCGGGGAAAATTACCCTTATGCTCAAAAACGTACTCGGGCCCGGGTTTATAAGCGGATTTGATTTTATAAGAATAAACGATTCCATCTATGGCGCGGATAAGGTTAAATTTATCACCCAGGGAAAAGAATTCAACGCAAAGGATATCACCGAAAGAACACCGATTGCCTTCAGGCTGGGACAGGAGGGAAAAATAATTCTTGACGGAATTGAAGGCTTAATCGAAGGGCTCAACAAAATCACTATTGAAGCCTTTAACCCTGAAGCGGGACGTGTCAGCATCAATATTCAGGACAATTTTGCAGCTTAGGCATTAATTTTTTATATATTCTAAACTATATATGATTTTCATCATTATTACATTAAAAACAAAAATTATTTAAATTTTAGTGTTATTTTTTTGAAAAACATGGTATTATATAACTACTTCGTAAAAAAAGAGAGGAAAACTATGTTTGTATATATAAAAAGAATTATTCCTACCCCCCCTATAAAAAAGGTTTTACACTTGCAGAAGTTCTTATTGCTCTTGTAATCATCGGAATAATCGCTGCAATGACAGTCCCGACTTTAAGTAATAAGACAAACAAACAAGAAACAATTGCAAGATTGAAAAAAACATATTCAACAATGGCACAAGCAACAAATCAAATAATTGCAGAGAATGGTCCTGTTACTTCTTGGACTACTACAGGTAATGATGTGTACATGCTGTATAAAAAGAAACTTATAAACGCAAAAGAGTGCAATAAAACTACAGGTTGTTTTACTCAAGGTGATATTTCATATTTAAATGGCGGAACAACTAATTGGACTGATGGACATTGGAATAAACTAGTATTGCAAGATGGAACACAAATATTATTTAGCGACGGATTCAACAGTCAATGTAATGATAGTAACATTAATAATCATGATGGTTCGAATAATTATTGCGCACGATTCTTTGTTGATTTAAACGGAGCAAGAAAGCCCAATACTTACGGACGAGATATTTTTGTTTTTGTATTAAAGGCAAATGGTCTTTATCCTGCTGGTTGTGATAATATAAGCTTATGCAGTAAGGATTATCAAGGTGCAGCCTGTGCATGTAAAGTTCTTAGAGAAGATAAAATAGATTATTAACCTTATTCTTCACCGCTCTGAGGTGCGAAATTATCATCCTTTGCACGATTATCCATAATAATCGAATTTATCGGTATTGATTTAAAATCTCTCGGCTGAACGTCAGGTGTCTGCTGTGGCTGAGAAGGCTGAGTTTCGGTTTCTTTTTCTTTCTCTTTATCCTTCAGTCTTGACCAGGGCATAAGTGCTTTTGGAGCAGGTTTTTCAGGCTGTTTAACTTCTTCAATCGGTGTCTGTTCATCAACTCTGCCCTGAACCTCCTGAGAATTTGAAGGAGGAGCTTCGGTAATATCAGTAAAGCCTTCATCTGAAACACTGTGGATAATTTCGACCTCGTCACCTATGTAATCAAAATCAGAGTTCGGGAATTTTGCGCTCGCAACCTGCATCATATCATGCCAAATCATCGCAGGAACAGTTCCGCCTGTCAGAGTGCCCATTTTGACGTTGTTATCGTTTCCAACCCAGACACCCGTAACAATATCAGGAGTATAGCCAACAAACCAGGCATCTTTGTAGTCGTTTGTAGTACCTGTCTTGCCTGCCATCGGACGTTTTATATCGGCTCGTTTACCCGTACCTTCAGTAATAACACGTTTGAGCATAACCGTCAAAATTGCGGCGGAGTGTTGGTCTAAAACCTTATCAACTTTAGTTTTCGGAGCCTCGTAAATAACCTTGCCCCTTGTAGTTTCTATTCTTTCGACAGCATAGGGTTTAACTCTGAAACCTCCGTTTGCAAATACACCGTAAGCAACAGTCATATCATAGAGTTTAACACCGTTTGAACCCAAAGAAATTGTCATATCGTATTGAATCGGAGTTGTAATTCCAAGATTTCTTGCCATCTGGATAACAGAGCGAACCCCGTATTTTTTGATAAGTCTGACCGCAGCAACGTTTGAAGAAATCGCAAGTGCCTTATACAAAGGAAGTGCGCCCCTGTATTTGTCCCCGTAGTTTCCGGGAGACCATTTGCCGACAGTGATTGGAGTATCTTCAATAATATCATTCGGCATCATACCGCTCTGAACGGCAACGGCATAAACTATCGGCTTAAACGAAGAACCGGGAGGTCTTACAGCCTGTGTTATTCTGTCATACTGGCTCTGCGAATAATTTTTACCTCCGACATAAGCAATTATAGCGCCGTTTATCGGTGAAAACGCAAACAGGGCAGCCTGCTGATTAGGGCCTGTCATTTTCCATTCTTTTAATTTAGCGTTTATTGCATCATTTGCAGCCTGCTGGGCTTTCATATCAAGTGTAGTCGTTATTTTGTAACCGCTTCTGGTTATATCTTTTTCGTCATAACCTAAAGCCTCTAATTCTTTAAGAACATAACCGATGAAATAGGGTGCTGCGTTTGAAGTTCCCGCTCTTGCACCATCTTTAGCCAAAACCACAGGGGTATTAAGGGCTTCTTTATACTGGCTCTTTGAAATATTCCCCATTTTATACATTCTTCCGAGTACCTGATTTCTTCTCTTTGTTGAGAGTTCAAGGTTGTTATAAGGTGAATAAACGGAAGGAGCCTGGGGAAGCCCTGCTATAAGCGCACATTCGGGAAGTGTCAAATCGCTGAGATTTTTTCCGAAATAAGTCTGCGCCGCAGCGGCAACACCATAAGAGCCCGAACCGAAATACACGTTATTCAGATACATCTCAAGAATTTGGTCTTTAGTGAGCGTTTTTTCTATTTGTGAAGCAATTATGAGTTCTTTTATCTTTCTGTCGTAAGTTTTTTCCTTCGTTAAAAATAGAACTCTTGCAAGCTGCTGGGTTATTGTACTTGCGCCCTGTTTTACCTTTTGCGATTTTATATTAACGAGAACGGAACGTGCCAAACCCCAGAGGTCATAACCTTTATGTGTATAAAAGCTCTTATCTTCGGTGGAAATCAGTGCCTGTTTGAGATAGTCGGGAATCTGGTTTAAAGAAACCTTCTCAAACTTATACGGGGTAAAGGTTTTGATTAGTTTACCATCAGAAGAATAAATTTTGGTAACAACATTCGGGTTATAGGTTTCAAGATTCGGAATAGGACTCTGGGAATCGAGGTACATAGTGAAAACGCAGAAGGCTGAAGCAACAACAACGCAGCCGATTAAAAACATAACAAAGAAAAAGCCCAGAAATGGATGTCCTTTTTTCTTAATAACCGGCACATCAACTATTCTTGAATCCTTCTTTTTTCTGCTTTTCTCTTTTGCCATATCCCGTCCTGTTGATTATAATTTAATTATACCAAAGAAATAAAACATGGATAAAAATGTTAATCGACAAAATAAAAACTATTTATTATGAACTTCTTTCCTACTTTGTCCCTGAAAAGCAGGAGTATATAGTTGAGGGCGAATGCAACAAGTGCGGTGAATGCTGCAGAAACATATACAGCCTCGACACTTACAGTGAAAAAGAATTTCGGTTTATGCAGTTCATCTATCCCCCCTACAGAAGATTTTATATTAAGGGAAAAGATGAAGAAGGAAATTTTGTGTTTTCGTGTATATATATTCAGGAGGACGGCAGATGTTCGGTTTATGATAAACGTCCGAAACTCTGCAGAAATTACCCCAAAAAGAAATTAAACCACTACCTCAAAATGCCTGATAAATGTAGTTATCGGGTGGTAAAAAAGGATTTTAGAGATTATTTGGAGTAAATAAAACCCTAACGGGAACAACCCTCAGCCCTGCCCTCTCCCTCGGAGAGGGGGTGATATTTACCACGGATAATCGTCTTTAATCTGCCAGCCGTCTTTCATGATAAGGGCTGCACATTTAGTTCCAAATTTATTTTTACTGCATAAATATTCATCAGAACCTGATATTAAATCACTTCTTGATAGTTCATTACCTGTTGGTACTAATCTTCCTCCTGCTAATTTATTACTCGTTACGAGATTATAAGCAAATTCAAAAATATCTCTTCCTACTTTGTTTGGTTTTTTATTTCCATTTATATCAACTTTAATTATTGCTCTTTTATAAGTAGGTGAATTATTATCAACTTTTACTGCAACAAAAGTACCGTCATTTAAATGAAATCCGGCTGCATAATTGGCATAAGCACCTTGTGCACCATTCAAAAAATAGAATGTCTTATTCCAATCAGCTTCGCTATAACTTGTAACATTTCCAACTTTTTGAACATATGGTGCAATAAATTTATTTACAAACGCTTTAGTTGCTGCAGCATTTTGTGCTTCCCCTAACTCCCAAGTTTCTATCGGACCATAGTCTGATATAGCCTTTAAATTTGCTTGTGAAAGAGTTGAATATACTTTTTTTAATCTTGTAACAGTTTCCTCTTTTTGATGTTTAATAATTAATGTCGGAACGGTAATCGCAGCTATGACGCCTATAATGACAAGAGTTATCAGAACCTCGGCAAGAGTGAAACCATTATTTTTGTAGGGGGGGGGTAGGAATTAAGTCATTTTTTCTTGTAAACATAACTATCTCTCTTTCTCTAAAATAATCTTATATTAATAATACCACATTTTTCAAAAATATAACAACTAAATAAATCGACCATAACGGAGTGAGCCGTAATTGTTATGTTTTGTGCCGATTAGTCCGCACTGTTTGAACAACATCATTTTGTGTGAGTTTGCGGACTCTATACAAAACATTTACAAATTACGAGCGAACGTAGTTCAGGTCGAGAGTTTCTTTGTAACTTTCTTGTCGGTACAAGAAAGTTAATAATCTTTAATACGCAAGTTCTATTAATCTCAGCCCATAGCCGTTAACAGAAATCGGCACAAAGGTTTCATCTATGGAAATTAATCTTGAACTCGTTTCCTCAAAGTCTATACTCCAGGTTCCCAAAAAATATGGCTTTGTTTTTGAGAAAGCATAAGCATAAAAGACAATTCTGTTTTCGTCCTCAGCGCTCCAGCCGACAGGATACAAATCCCACATATATTTGGTTATATCAATACCAAAATTAACCCGCCAATAGTACTCGACAGCCTCTCTTAAAGTATCAAGCCTATAGGTTTGCTCCGTATTAAAGTCATAGACAATGACATTTGTTTCCCAAACACCGTCAACGGTTGAGCCTATCTGCTCTTTAAAGGCTATCTTGCTTCCGTCCTTTGACCAGTCAAGCGGGAACAGGGTTGCAAGCCTGTATTCATCGAGTTTATCATTAACCGAAGAAACAATAGGCTTCATTTCCTGCTGGGTTATATAAGTCTTTTTAAGGGCATCAGGGATACTTACACCCTCTTTAACCTTTATATAGTGTGCATCATAGCCTGTCTGAACGAGCTTAGGGTAATAATAAACACTCGTATAAACAATTCTTTGCTTGTCGGGCGACAAAATCGACTGAGAATCAAGTTTTCTGTATTTATATAACCCGTTGAGCTCAAACCTTCTCGCCCCCGGGGGTGTATTATAAAAAACAACTCTGTAATGTGGATCAGGAATAACAAACTTAGGCTTTTTCTGGTAAACCGGCTCAGGTATCTTGAAATTTTCCCTTTTAACATCTGCCGCCATTAACTTATAATCAATATTTGTCATGGGCTGACGCGACAAATCAAGATTATGGTAGTAAATCTTTCTCGTTTTTGGCAGATGAAGTTTTCTTCTGACCTTTTCATTCAATGTTCTCGGGTCTTTGGGCTTTTTTTCCTTTTTCATTTCCCACGGCTGCTTTAGTTCATCATTTTGTTTAACCTGCTCAATTGCCTTCTGGAAGGCTTCTTCCATTTCCTCATCCTCGTCCTTCGGCTCTGTGGTTGATTCTTCAGTTTGGGTAGTAAAATCAACCACTGTCTCTTTGTTTTCAGGGGGAATATTATTTTCCTGCTCCTCCGAAAAAGCGGTAAAAGACAGAGAAACAACAACCAAAAGGAAAAGTTTAAAAAGATGTTTCATAAAGCCTATACCAAACCTTCTTTTACGGCGGTTATCGTTGCCTGGGTTCTGTTTGCGACATATAGCTTTTGTAAAATACTGTGAACGTGTGTTTTTACCGTTGAAAGAGTTATAACAAGTTTGTCCGCAATATCTGAGTTGCTCATTCCATCTACGATAAGCGCAAGAACATCGAGCTCTCTTTCCGTCAGCCCGAAGGTGTTTTTAGTCTGTTTTTGGGGCTGTTTTTCCTCCTGTGGAGCAACGACGGTTTGTTTTTGCTGCTGAACGTTTGACAGCACAAGTCTTGCAATAGAAGGATCAAGCCATGCAGTCCCTTCATTTACCGCCGTAATGGCAGACATAAGCTGCTGTTCGTTTGCACCTTTTGTGATATACCCGTCAGCACCCGCCGAAAGCGCCTCAAAGACATCATCACCTGCTTCTCTGGAGGTAAAAATCAGCACCTTCGCATCACTGCCCGATTTTTTGATTAATTCAGTAGCTTCAATTCCGTCAAGTTCAGGCAGACCTATATCCATAAGCACGACATCGGGCTTTAACTCTTCAGTCATTTTAACTCCAAGCCTGCCGTTGTCGGCTTCAGCGACTATTTCGACATTTTCAGACTTTGAAAGTGCCAGAGCAACGGCCTGTCTGAACATCGGATGATCTTCTACTATCAAAACCCTGATTTTACTCATGCTACAATCCTATCATGTTTTACAGCACCCGAGAGGATAAAGAAGAACTCGCTCCCCTTTCCCTTATCGCTTTCGAGCCAAATCTTTCCGCCGTGCGCATCAATAATTTGTTTGGCAAGATAAAGCCCGAGCCCCGTACTCATCGACCTTCGTTCTGACGTCCCCTGCGAAAAACGTTTAAAAAGCTTAGGTATATCCTGTTTTGAAATGCCTATTCCGTTATCTTTAACCGAGAACTGCAAATCATCTCCGTCAGTTGAAGCCTTCAACTCGATAGAACCGCCGTCATTTGTATAGTTTATGGCATTTCCCATAAAATTCATTATTACTCTTCTGATTTCGTTCCTGTCGGCTTCTATTTTTAAATCTTTTTCAAGATTAAAACACTTTACTATCTCAATATTCTTACTTTCTGCTAAAGACTTAACCTGTTCAGCGCACTCATCGACCAGTTTTTCAAACTCAAAAACAGTTTTAACCGTTGTCATTTTACCTGATTCATACTTATAGACCTCTAAAAGAGTGTTTACAAGCCCGAGCATATCCTGATTACTTTTTTTCATAGTAGTCAAAAGCATCTTTTGTTTTTCCTCTAAAGCGCCAAGCGAGCCGTCAAGAAAATATTCAAGAGTCTGAATTGCAGCAAGTGCAGGTGTTCTTAGGTCATGCGTGAGTGTCGCAATAAAGTCATCTCTCAGACGTTCCATATCTTTCATTATGGAAATATCACGGATAACAACGACAAAATTACCGTTTTCCCCTTCTTTTTCAGGTGAAATATATGAACTGCTAATCTCAACCGAAATGTTTTTGCCGTCAGCCGCATTCACAATGCTCAAATCCCTGACAAATTTAACCTCCTCTTTATTGAGAACCGAATTTAGAGGGATATTGTTTTCGGGAATAATAACCTCTGAAATGTTGTGTGTTTTGAGCATATCGGAGCATAGCCCGAACATCTTTTCCGCTGCAGGGTTCGAGGAAACAATTTTTCCCTCTTCCGAAACGAGCAAAATTCCGTCTGCGCAATAGTTAATGACGGCATTCAGCCTTGAGTTCATCTCAATAATATCAGCCGTCTTTGCCTTAACCAAATCCTCAAGAGACTCAGAGTATTCAGTCAGCTTTTTGTTTGCGTTTTCGAGCAAAACCATTTTTTCTTTTAAAGCAAGTTTTAATCTTGTTCTCTCAATTGCGTTTTTTACAGGGATAAGAATATTATTGTTATCATTTCCCCAGGGTTTTTCAATGTAGCGGTATATTCCGACCTCATTAATCGCTTTAATTGCGTTTTCTTTATCCGCATAGCCCGTTACCAAAATCAGACTCAAATCGGGGTATAGCCTTTTAACCTTTGAAAGAAACTCAACACCGTTCATCTCGGGCATAGCAAAGTCGGAAACTACAACATCGACAGGGTTATTCTCAAGGTATTCAAGCGCCTTCAGAGGACTGTTAAACGCAAAAACCTCCCCAACTCCTTCAAGTTCAAACAGAATTTTCATTGAAGAAGTAAAGACGGTTTCATCATCCAAAATTAAGATTTTGTTGTGCTCTGACATCCGCATCCCCTAATCAATAACTATATAATAGTCTTTTTTACTACCCATGACAATTTGTTAAGAAAAATGACTTATTGCGGAAGATACTCACTCTCTTTTTTCAGAGCATTTTCGAGGTTTGAAATAGTTGACTGAATGAGTTTGAGTTCAGTTTTGGCAGAATTTATCTTATCAACAATTTTTAAATCGTCATAAATTCCCTGAACTCTTGTTATCTCTTTTGAAAGCTCCTGAGATTTTCGGACAGCCTCATCTCTGGAGCATATCGCTTTTAATTCTGAGTATTTTTCCTGCTCTTTTTGGATTTGAGCGAGCTGAGCCTCAGCATTTTGTCTTACAGAAGTAACCTTCGGCTGTTTTGTCTTTGCAAGGTACTGTCCTCTCTTAAATTCAGCTTTTGCGATGAGCGGATTTGACATCATAGAACTGATTTCGTTTTCTATATTACTCTGAGCATGAGCATAAATCTGCCTTGTAGTATCGCTCTGAGACATAGTTTGGCTCATTTTGTTCAGAAGGTCAATAAGTGATTTATACTTTTCAAACTGAGATCGCTCATCAGGAGTGCATTTATCAGGTGTTACATCGGGAGGCGGCTGGCGCTTCAGTATTTCATCCAGCTCCAATTCCTCCGCTAAGGCCTTATCAAGCGCCTTCTGACGTCTTTCCTCCTCGGGAACATTCTCTTCAAACTTGTCATAAGCAGAAATGACGTCATCATACTGAGATTTTTCAGCGGTCAGCTCGGGAAGCGGGGTGTATTTTTCGGATATTGCGTCAAATTTTTCCTGTTTTTCCTCGATTTCCTTCTCAACCTTCGACAACTCGGATTTCGTCTCATCAATAGAAAGCATTATCTCAGCTTTCTTTTGCTCTGCCTGTTTTTCGGTTAACTGCTTTTTCTTCTTTGATTTAATATGCTCAGTGCCCACAACCTCGCCGATTTTGTCATTAAGACGATATATAGAACCGTTTAAACTTATCTTCTTATCCATCAGTTCTTTTAATTCAGACGTAAGCACTGCCTGTTTTTGTCTTACGCTGTGTTCTTCGTCCATATAGAACCCCTCTTTTTCCTTTTCAAGAGCGGCTATCTGGGCTTCTTTTTCAGCCTTTTCCTTTTTGGAACACGAAAGAGAGTATCTTATATCTTCAAAACAATTTTTAAATCTTAGATTTATCGAATCAAGAGTGCTTATTGCGTGAGCGCGCTGGGAAGAGAGAGTATCGAGCATTTTGAGAAGGTTTTGTGAGGAGATTTCCGCCCTTACCTGATTTCCCGAGTTTTCAAGAACATTTGCGAGTGCATACTGGTATTTATATTCAGGCATGTGCTTTTCAATACTGGGATAAAGAGAATTAAACTCCGAAAACTCCATACCCTGCTTTAAATCGTGGTTACATGTGTAGCAGGTTTCAACAAGATTAATGTCCTCATCAGAGTTGTCAATATTCTTTCTCTGGGGTGTGATATGGTCAACTGTCTTTAAAAGAGGCTTCAGATGAGATTTAATTTCTTCTTTTACCTCGTTTTCATCTTTAAACCCTGCGTTTTTAATCAGCAACTCTAAGCCCGTCTGAGAGCCTGAGTTATTTGAAAAGGAAGAAAGCTGTCTGAAGAAGGCGATATGCTCCTTATTCATCTTTCTCTTATCAACCGCTAAATCGGTGTAGTTATCGGGCATATCGAGTTTTTCCAGGATACTTCTCAGTTTACCCCCCAGCCTTGCCCCCTTCAGCTTCATAACCTCAACGCAGAGAGCATCGATTTCCTGATCGGAATATACCTTTTCCCCGCAGTAGGCACAGTGTCCGGTGGGCTCTTTGATTTTATCAAGACTGTAATTTTTCCCTTTAAATGAAACTGTATCTTGTTTTAAGGGTGAAAGATTAGAGAAAATTTCCCGGACATCAGAAAACTTCTTCTCTTTTTTATCCGGATAAAGGAAGATGTTTTTGTTCAGATAGGAATTTATACTTAAAATCTGCATATGCTCTTTTCTCTATGCAGTTTTAAGTATTTAACAGATTTATTTTTGTTAGTTTATTAAGATATTTTTAATAATTTATCGCACCCTCGCGAAGAACTTTGCAGGTACAACCCCAACCTGTTTTATTGCCATCATTATCTGTAGATGTACAATAAGTCAAGTCATCACACCCATCAGGGTACAAACCATTTTCCTTTAAAACGAAATAGAAACCATCTCGACCAAACATATTAGGCTTTCTTGCACCATTAATATCAACAAAAATCCAAGCACATACATTATTAGAACCCTGCGATGATTGTGAACAATCGTTATAAACACCTTCAAACATTACTTGCGTTCCATCTGCAAGAACAAGTTTACCTCTTGATGTATTACTATTCCAATTATTAGCTATCTTTTTACCACTTAATAGTCTATACCAATTATCACCATCAACTTGATTAAAGCATCCTTCTTGCATAGTGCAATCTTTTGCATTATGTAAATGCTTTTTGTATAAATTACTCAAATGTTCTACAGAAGAAGCCCAGCCGCCTTTATCAGCTCTTGGGATTCCTTCTTCAGCAATAATCAAATTTGTTGCCTGAGCAAGTGTAGAATATGCTTTCTTGAGTTTTGATACATATTCCTGATTATTAGTTTTATTCATCAATGTCGGAACAGTTATTGCTGCAATAACACCAATGATTACAAGAGTTATTAAAACCTCGGCGAGGGTAAAAGCACATCTATTCCCTCTCTTTTGGGAGAGGGCTGGGGTGAGGGTAGATTTTACAGAATTGTTGGGCAAGAATGCCCAACCTACACTATTTTCTAAATCATCGCAACTGTGGGAGGGGGTAGGAATGACTTTATTTTTCAAATTAAACATAAAAACTCTCTCTTTCGTTTACTAATTAAGTATATAATACCACATTTTTCAAGAAATTAACATAAAAATTCAAAAGAAACTTTTGTCGGGCTGAAGCCCGACCTATTTTTAGAATGAAAAATTATAAATAATTAATACTTACAAAGACAAAAAAAGAGCCGATATAAAATCGACTCTTTTTTGGTTATATTGTCTGAAAATTATTCAATAATTTTGTCAACAACACCTGCACCAACAGTACGTCCGCCTTCACGAATAGCGAATCTCATACCTTGTTCGATAGCAACAGGAGCGATTAATTCAACGTCCATTACTACGTTATCGCCTGGCATTACCATTTCGCCGTTGAATTTGATTGAACCGGTTACGTCAGTTGTTCTGATGTAGAACTGAGGTCTGTATCCGGGGAAGAACGGAGTATGACGTCCGCCTTCGTCTTTTGTCAATACGTAAACGTTTGCTGTGAATTTGGTGTGCGGTTTGATTGAACCGGGAGCAGCCAATACCTGACCTCTCTGAATGTCTGTCTTATCAACACCACGGAGCAATGCACCGATGTTGTCGCCTGCAAGACCTTCGTCAAGTAATTTTCTGAACATTTCAACACCTGTTACGGTTGTTTTCTTAGTTTCGCCGAAACCAACGATTTCAACTTCGCTGCCAACCTTAACACGTCCTCTTTCAATTCTTCCGGTAGCAACTGTACCACGACCTGTGATAGAGAAGATATCCTCAACAGGCATTAAGAACGGTTGGTCAACATCACGTTCGGGAGTAGGAATCCAGCTATCAACTGCATCCATAAGTTCCCAAATCTTGTCAACCCATTTATCTTCGCCTCTCTTAACAGCAGGATTAGCCTGAACAGCTTCGAGAGCTTTTAATGCAGAGCCTTTGATAAACGGTGTATTGTCGCCATCGAACTCGTACTTAGAAAGCAATTCTCTTGATTCCATTTCAACGAGGTCAAGCAATTCAGCGTCTTCAACTGCATCACATTTGTTAAGGAATACTACCAATTTAGGAACACCAACCTGTCTTGCGAGCAAGATGTGTTCTCTGGTCTGAGGCATTGCACCGTCTGTAGCAGCAATAACAAGGATTGCGCCGTCCATCTGAGCTGCACCGGTGATCATATTCTTAACATAGTCAGCGTGGCCCGGGCAGTCAACGTGTGCATAGTGTCTTTTTTCTGTTTCATATTCTAC
>JAFXYZ010000009.1 GCA_017541465.1 bacterium
AGGGCGAAGTTGACGACAACGAAGTGAAGTCAACGGCAGCAACGAGCGAGAAGTTTTTTCAAGACAGTCTACCGATAAAACTGTAAGTTGGGCATTCCTGCCCGACAAAGAACATTGTTATAAATTTACAAAATCGGGAATATTTGATAATATGAATATTAATCAGAGAATTAAGAGAGGTTTTTAGTATGTTTAATTTCAAAAATAAACTTGTTCCTACCCCCCCCCTACTTCTTTTGGAAAAGAAGTAGGCAAGAAAACTTTCATAGTTTGCCAAGTTCTATCTGGAACTTATTAAATCAATGTTTTGGTAAAGAAAAAGCTTTTACCCTCGCCGAGGTCTTAATTACTCTCGTTATCATCGGAGTTATTGCAGCAATAACCATTCCAAGCCTGATCAACAAAACAAATAATCAGGAAACTGTTTCAAGATTAAAAAAAGCATATTCTTCACTTTCTCAAGCAACAAACCTTATAATTCTAGAAGAAGGACCCGTAACTTCTTGGGCGACTTCACTTGATAATATTTATAATTTATATATGAAAAAATTAATTAATACAAAAAAATGTAATAGAGAAATAGGTTGCTTTGAACAAGGGACAATTCATTGGTTAAGTTCACGTACGGAAGATTTTAATTCATCAACCTGGAGAAAATTTGTATTACAAGATGGAAGTCAAATATTAATTGCACCGCAACTGAGCCAAAATTGTACATTGGATAATGAAGTTAATGATGGTTCGAAAAATCATTGTGCACGAATAGTTGTAGATATAAATGGGGCAAAGAAACCTAATACTTTCGGACGTGATATTTTTATGTTTGTACTAAAAAAAGATGGTCTTTATCCTGCAGGTTGTGATTATGATAATCAATGTAACAATAATAGTTGTGGTTCAGCTTGCACATGCAAAGTTCTTCGAGAGGGTGCTATGAATTACTAAAAAGATAAGTCGAACTTTAGCAATAGGTCGGGCTTTAGCCCGACAATTATAATAAGAAAAGGTCTAAAATTCTGAAACAAGTTCAGAATGACAGACCTTTTCTTTTAACATAAAAATCTATTTTGTTTTTTTATTGTTTTTTTCTTCCGTTTTTGGCTCTTCTACTTCGGTTTCAGTAATTTCTTCTACTGTTTCTTCCTGCTCGTCGTCGCTGTTTTCGGAAGTTTCTTCGTCTTTTTCCTCTTCGCCTTGTTCTTCTTCAGAAGTTTCTTCTTCAGTTTCCTCAACGGTTTCGTCAGCGTGTTCGTCTTCTTCCTGTTCTTTAAGTGCCTCTGCGAGTTCTTCTTCGGTTTTTGCTCTGATAATAGGAATATTGAGCATCAAAGCAACGGAATCACCCTCACTTTTTAAACCGATTTCGAGTTCTTCCTTATCAATAATGACGTATTTAGAGAAAACCTCTATCAACTCTTCTCTCATCTTGCCCATAGTGACGGCATCAAGTTTAGTTCTGTCGTGCATCAGGATGACCTGAAGTCTGTTTGCTGCGCATTGGCTTGTCTGCTCACCTTTTTCACCCTGGAAAAAGTCCATTATTCTTGAGTATAATTGTGCAAAAATTGTTTTCATCTCTGAGCCCCCTATCTCTTCAAGCCCATAACGAACTTTTTAATTTTTGAGATAATATCCTGAGGCTCATCTATATCAAGGAAGGGAATCTCCTCGCCCTCAATACGTCTTGCAACATTTCTGTATGCCTTTGAAGCGAGTGATTTATCATCATGAACAATGGGTTCACCTTTGTTTGTAGAAGTGATAATACCCGTATCCTCGGGGATAATGCCGATTAAATCGCAGGAAAGAATGTTAACAACATCTTCAACACTCATCATATCTTTTGATTTAATCATACTCGGTCTGACGCGGTTCAGAAGGAGTTTATAGCTCTTGATTTCCTCTTTTGCCTCTAATAATCCGATAATTCTGTCGGCATCTCGAACCGCAGACATTTCGGGAGTTGTAACAACGATAGCTTCTGAAGCACCTGCAACGGCATTCTGAAAGCCCTGTTCAATACCCGCGGGGCAGTCAACAAGTATAAAATCAAAGTCTTTCTTTAATTCATCGGTAATTTCTTTGACCTGTTCGGCATTAACGGAGGTTTTATCTCTTGTCTGCGCCGCTGCAAGAAGACAAAGATTAGGGTATTTCTTATCCTTAACGAGTGCCTGCTTTAATTTACACCTACCCTCAACAACATCTACAAGTGTATAAACTATCCTGTTTTCAAGCCCCAGTAATAAATCGAGGTTACGAAGTCCGATATCGGTATCTATCAAAACAACCGAGTGTCCGTTTTTAGCCAAAGCAGCGCCGATATTGGCATTACTTGTTGTCTTACCTACTCCGCCCTTTCCTGAGGTGATTACTATTACTCTCCCTGTCATGAATTCCTCACTCCTTAATCATTCATTTTAAATACTACAATTTCGTTATTAATTATTCTTGCCTCTTCAGGTGTATATTCGTTTGATTTATCTACCAAAATAACGTTTCCACCATCGGGCTTTCTTGAAAAGAGCCCTGCTATCCTGATTTGGATAGGATTTAATTTTAAGGCTCTTACTCTTGCTTTTGTGTTACCGTAACAGCCTGCGTGAACAATGCCGTTCAGAGTACCCCAAACGGTAACATCACCGCCTGCGTTGATTTCACAACCGCTGTGGCAGTCACCGATAATAACCAGGTTGCCTTCGCAGTTGATTAATTGCCCCGAGCGAAGTGTCTGCTTGATATATTTTGTCGAGAACTCGTCAATTTCCTTATCCTCTTTTGTATATTCGCTCTCGGGAATATCAATATCAATCGTGCCGTTCTTTTCGGAATAAACATTATTCGCTTCAAGTGAATTAATCATCTTCTCCATTTTCTTATCGTCATCAAAAATGACATCAAGCTCGTTTGAAACATCAGCCTCTTCTTCTGTTTTTGTTTCGGCTTCTTCAACTACTCCCTCCTGCTCTTCAGCCTGCTGAACGAGTTCGGGGGCATCCTCTGCCTTTATGTATTCCTTTTCGGGTACTTCAATTTCTTCGCTGCTGCTGTCCTGAGTTTTATTAATGATTAACCCGATGGCAAGTGCCGCGGCTTCCGTCTGTTTTGAAAGTGTTTCAAGAGAAACAAGGGCCGATTCTCTGCTGTTGATTAACGATTTAACGGATAAAATCTGAGCCTGGTTGAGGTCCACCTTACCGAGTTTTAAACAAATTCTCTTATTTGAAGATTCTTCTGTGTCAAGAAATCTGCTCAAATCGAACACAATATCCGAAGCGCTCTTTGACTGGCTCAAATCCAGCAAATAAATATTTCCGTCAATTAATTTACTCATTTATCCCATTCCCTCGTATAAAACAACTCAGACTTGAGTTAAGAATACCTTAAACAGAGCATGACTTCAATTAATTTTAACTATTTGTTAACCGTTGTAAAATTGAATTTAAAAGATTTGTCCTTATAAAGAAAATAGGTAATAATGTTTTTATAAAGAAGTCCGAGCAAAATTCGCGATATGGAACGTGAGCGAATTTTGGGAGTGGCGCGTCAGAAAAGGTGAGCAATTATGACGGCTCGGATGACGAGGCGGCATAATGCGACACTAGATTAAATGAGTGAGTAATATGAATAAAAAAAGTTTAATAATTTTCTCGGCAATATGTGTTTTATTTTTCCCTTCCGCTCAGGCAGCGAAAGAAGCGGATATGCCCAAAATCGAGCTTGAACAAAGTTCAAAAACCCAGGCGGAGGAATTTGATATAAAGAAATATTCAAAGGTTTATAAGGGTGTCACCAAAGACGGCGTTGTTATGCAGGCGCTTGAGATGATGAAGGGCACTATCGCTGATTTTTCCTATAAAGCGATTATGGGAAACAACCTCACCCACTCAAAAATCAATATTAAATTCAGAAACCTAGCTGAAATCAAGCCCGAATATGAATCTTTTGATGCTTTAGGCTGGAAATCAAAAGGAAAACTCTATATTTATATCAACTCTAAACATCAGGAGGCACCACCCGAAGCTATTGCCGCGGTGCTCGCCCACGAAGCAATACATCAGGACGAATTTGCTTCTCTGAACGAAGAAACTTATGCCTGGACACTTGAAGCCGCAACCTGGATGCAGCTGAGCGAGGGTAACGATTTTGCGACCTCGAGCGGTTCTGCGCTTGTTCAGAGGGAGGAAATGCTCAAAAAATTGTTTATTAAAGGGAATTATACCGATAAATACATCAAAAAAGCGGTCTGGACTAACCCCGGCTACGCAAATATGCCCTCCCGCTCACCCGGATTTGAAGACGAACACTTATAAAAACAAATATTACATATTGTAAACAATTTAAACATAAAACCTAAAGAAAACTTGTCATCCCTCCGATACAAATTATATAGGAAATAACAATATAAGGGTTTCAGGGATGAACAAGAAAACAGATTTGATGATAAACAATATCTCGGAAGGTGTCGGATTTTTATTAAGAGGTGCAAAGAAAAGACGCGCTATGGCAATTACGGGTGTCAGAGAAGTCAATTCAGACCTTGGAGTCAACCTCAAATTAATCGCCTCGAAATAATAAGTATAGTGTAGTGGTTTTATGTATAAAAAAATCCGCCCTGTTTCAGAGCGGATTTTTTAGTGCTTATCTTCTTCCTTCGATTTCTTTTCATCGTCTTTGTTAATAATAATCAAAACCTCATCGCCCTCCGCCATTTTGAGGTTATTCCTCGCTATGGCTTCAGAGTTTTTGGCTGAATTAAAATTATCCACCTGATCCTTTAACATCAGGTATTTATTATATTCTTCATCTCTTCTCTGCTCCATTTTTTTGATTTTGGAAGAGAAATTGACGTTTTTGTGAAAATTTCTGAACGAGCTGAAGCAGAGCTGGGTAACAATAACAAGAAAGACAATAGTCAGAAACGATGCTCTGAATTTCCTTTGTCTCTTTTGTCTGCCGTCAATCTGAGATACTTTTTCGCTCAACTTCACATCCCCAATTTTCTGGATTTCATAGTTGAATTATAACTTATAATCGGATTTATATACAGTGTTTATGAAAAAAATTTAAGGTAACTGATTACAATGTTACTACAGATGTCGGCTTGGTAAAGCCGACCTGCTATTCTTCACTCTTATAGACAATAACTCTGTTTCTTCCGTTGCGTTTTGCTTCATAAAGCGCTTTGTCGGCATTATTTGAAAAGTCCTCGGCACTAATATCGTTCTCGTATTTGCTTACACCTATACTGATAGTGACCTTTAGTGTCTTAACCTGTTTTGTGTCATTATCTTCAAAATTAATCTTATAATTTTCAATGGTTTTTCTTAAACGTTGGGCAACCAGAGAGGCTTCTTCAAGAGTGGTCTGGGGAAGTATTACAAAAAACTCTTCACCGCCATAGCGGCAGGGAATATCATATTCACGAATTTCATTCGTTATTAACTGTGCAACCGTCTTTAACACAAAGTCACCGACATTGTGCCCGTAAGTATCATTGACCTTTTTAAAGTAATCAACATCAATCATCATAGCGCAAAGCGGAGTATTTTTTCTCTTTGTCGTTGCTATTTCCTGACTTAAACGAATTTCAAACTGGCGTCTGTTGTTGAGTCCGGTCAGAGCATCAAGAGTTGCATACTTCAGAACCTCTGCATAAACATTAGCCCTCTGGATTGTCGTACTCGACTGCTGGCTCAGTTGAACAAGATAATCAACATCTCTCTCTGAAAGCTCATCAATATTACTGAACGCAGCAATAGCCCCCATCAGACCTTCATCGCCTTTAAGAGGGAAAACACCTATTCTTCTGTCATCAGAGAGGATAAATTCTTTATCAGGGTTATCTATCATCTCTTTGAGCCTGTTATAAACCTCTTTATCGTTGCAGGCTTTGGGCCAGATGAGTTCAAAACGGTTCTTATTGTTTTTGTCAATGATAAATATATAAATCAAATGCGCAGAAATAAACCTGTCAATCATTTCACCGATAATCGGGATAATATAAGAGAGTTCATACTGACTTTCGATAATCTTTGCTATATCCTTCATCGCTGCATAGAAATTGAGGGAAATTTCCATCTGCTCCCTTAAAGTCAAACTCAGCAAAGTTCCCGAAATCATTCTTGAAACTATCTGAAGAAGCCTGATAAACACCTCGGTCGCATACTGGGACTTTTTAGACTCCTTTAATTTATATTCAATAAGCCCGAACTTCTCATCAGAGAACGCAAGAGGGAAATATAAAAATGCTCTTCCCTCAGTTTCATCGAGCATTTCGGTTTTTATAAAATAATCCTCCAGACTTTTAAGAGAAACCATATCCTCATTAAAAAAGAAAATATTGTCCTTCACAAGCGCAAAGTCACTGTAAATATTGTTCAGAGAATGGTGCACCGTCTTTTTCTGCGTCTGAGACCAGCTGCTCTCAAAATTCCTGAGCCCCGTAATATTATTATCCCAGATATAAATATTGACCTTTGAAACAGGAAGATATTCCGAAAAAACCCTCGTCAGCTTATGAAGAATATTATTAGGATAAGTCTCGGTGGAAAGTATTTCGGTTACTTCCCTCAAAAACTCTATATCGTTATTTTCTGTTTTGTCTTTTACGGAACTCATCCTCTACATTTCCTCAAAAGTTTTCTTATACGGACAGTCTTTTAAAATCTTGGTAAAGTCGTTGTTTTTTGTCTTTTCCAAATCAACAACCCCGTTTTTATAAGCCAGCTCTGAATCACCGTGAGCCGTTATATCCGTTCTCTTTACAAGATAATCGTAATCACCCTTGCTTATAAGACTGTGTTTTACCTCGTTCAGAACACCATATATATATTTATTTTTATTTATATCACCCGAATTGTCAAGCAGCATCCCCGTCTTTTCAAACTCACCGAGAGATTCTTTTTGCATATTCATTGTGCGCAAAAGAAGGGCTAGATTAAAATGCGCATCATATTCATAAGGATTACTCTGAATTGCGTTACAGTATTCTATCCCCGCATTTTTGAAGTCACCCAAAAGATGATTAGTCAGAGCAAGGTTATAGAGAATGTCATAATCGGTCGGAAGAATTTCTTTTGCCGCTCTGTAGGCTTCTCTTGCGTATCTCAGGTTCTGGTAATAGTTCTCTGTTCCTTCCCCGAGATACATCGCCTTACCCTTATAGGCAAGCCCCATATTATAATAAGCACGTCCTTTGTTTGTTTTTGTTGAATCTTTACTGTTATAAACCATCGGAATATGTATCTGAAGCGGTTTTGAGTTTACGACTTTTCGGTATTCCCTTATAGCACCGTCAAAATCGGCAAGTTTTTCCGCCAGAATTATCCCCAAATCCATTCTGCAAACGTTATAATTAGGGCTGTATTCGAGCGCCTTTCTGTAGGAATTGACCGCCTCATTATAGTTTTCAAAGGTGACATAAATATTTCCGAGGTTGCACCCTGCTCTTGAGTGCCCCGGGTAATATTCCAGCGCCTTTTTATAATAATCAACAGCCTCCTGGTATTTCGTGAGTTTATATGCCTTATCGCCCTTGCTGACATAATAAAATCCCCAAATCTTATTGAACTGACGTTCCCACCAGGTCCAATAATAAAACAGAGAAGCAATAAACAGACACAAAAGTATGAAAAGTATTACTTTTGTTGCTGTTTGCTTAAATAATTTAATCAGGAATTTCAAGCTCTATCCTCTTTATTTCCCTCTCTGCTGAGAGGGCATTTTCAATACCCCAGGAAATAGGTTAATAACCCGACACCTGACTTACGTATCAATATTTGTTGCGTAAACGGCATTTTCTTCGATAAAATCACGTCTGGGCTCAACATTATCACCCATCAGAACATCAAAGACCTGGTCAGCCATAATGGCATCTTCGATATGCACCTTCAACAGAGTTCTTGTCTGAGGATCCATAGTTGTTTCCCATAACTGCTGGGGCATCATTTCCCCGAGCCCTTTAAACCTCTGGAGTGTAACGCCCTTCTTGCCTCTCTCTTCAATAAGTCTCTGAAGTTCGGTGAAGGAGGTTATCTTGAGTTCCTCAGTTTCCGTTGTGAGGTATAAATACTTTTCCTCTTCAAACAGGAAGTGTCTGATTAAAGGATATGAGGTTTTAATCTTGTTGTATTCGCTTGATTTTACGATGTTTGCCGTAATCGTAACGGGCTCTGTGTGTTCACCCATATCAAGTTTAATGTAATATTTTTCGGTTTCAAGATTCTGAACAAAAGTAACTTTATAATTTTTAGCATCTTCAATCCCGTAATTCTCTGCGTGGTCAGTGATATAGTGCTGAAGATAAGCAATTACATCGTTCATTCTGTCTGCGTTCGAGAAATCCTCGGGGGTGAGTTCAGCCCTGACCATACCTCTTATCACAACAGAAGGAATTGTAGAGATAATCGGATTGTTAAAAGAATTGTAGAAGTTTGACATGTGAGATAAAAGCTGTATCAAATCATCGTTCGAGCAGACCTTTTCTCTCTTTTTGTCTGATAAAGTCAGACCTTTTGCCCCTCTTTCACGGAGCATTTTGTCTAAAGCCCTGTCATCATAGAGATATTCGCTTACCTTACCCACCGTTATTTTATACAAAGGCGGCTGGGCGATATAGATATAACCCTGGTCAATTAAGGGTTTCGCGTATCTGAAGAAGAAGGTTAAAAGCAGAGTTCTGATATGCGCACCATCAACATCAGCATCCGTCATAAAGATAACTTTATGGTATCTGAGCTTTTCAAGGTTAACCTCGGCTTCATTTCTGCTTATGCTTACACCTATTGCCTGAATTAAGTTCTGAATTTCTGCGTTAGCATACATTTTATCAAGTCTTGAACGTTCTGTATTAAGAATTTTACCTCTCAGAGGAAGAATTGCCTGGAACTGCCTGTTTCTTCCCTGCTTAGCACTTCCGCCTGCGGAATCACCCTCAACGATGAAGAGTTCGCATTTTTCAGCTTCTCTGCAGGAGCAATCGGCAAGTTTACCTGGAAGAGTTGAGGTTTCAAGTGCCGATTTTCTTCTCGTCATCTCTCTTGCACGTCTTGCAGCTTCTCTTGCTCTTTGTGCCTGAAGTGTTTTTTCGATAATTATTTTTGCATCTTTAGGGTTAAACTCAAGCCATTCCTGAAGTTTATCCCTTACAATATCGTTTACGATACCGACAACCTCTGAGTTTCCGAGCTTTTCCTTTGTCTGACCTTCAAACTGAGGATCTGTGAGTTTAACACTGACAATAGCCGTTAAGCCTTCCCTGACGTCCTCGCCCGAGAGGTTCTGGTCTGAATCTTTTAAGAAATTATTTTTTCTCGCATAGTCGTTAAATGCTCTTGTGATAGCATTTCTGAACCCTGTTAAGTGAGTTCCGCCGTTGTGGGTGTTGATGTTGTTTGCAAAACTCAAAACCGTTTCGTTATAGGCATCAGTATATTGAACGGCAACCTCAACACTTGTTTCACCCTGTTTTTTGTCTATATAAATCGGTTTTTCAAAAAGTACGACTTTGTTTTTATTCAAAAATTCAACATAACTGCCGATACCGCCCTCATAGTGATAGAGTTCGGACTGGTCTGTTCTGAGGTCTGTGAAGGTAATCATTAAGCCTTTGTTGAGGGAGGACATTTCCCTAAGGCGGTTTGCGATAACCTCGTGATCAACGATTGTAGTTTCTTTGAAGATTTCAGGATCGGGCCAGAAGGTGGTTTTTGTACCTGTTTTGTCGGTTTGTCTTACTATATCAACCGTTGTGGTCGGCTCACCTCTTAAATATTCCTGACGATAAACGTTACCGTTTCTTGAAACTTCAACGATAAATTTTTCCGAAAGCGCATTAACAACCGAAGCGCCTACACCATGAAGTCCGCCTGATACTTTATAACCGCCGTCACCGAACTTACCGCCTGCGTGAAGGACTGTGTGAACGATTTCAAGCGCCGATTTACCCGTTTCAGGTTTAATATCAACAGGAATACCGCGCCCGTCATCCTCAACGGTAATGCTTTCATCCTTATTAATTGTAACTTTAATATGCTTACAGTAGCCTGCGAGCGACTCGTCGATAGAGTTATCAACGATTTCATATATACAGTGATGAAGTCCTCTCTGGCTGGTTGAACCGATATACATACCCGGTCTTAACCTAACTGCCTCTAAGCCTTCGAGAACTCTGATATTACTAGCGTCATAATTTGTATTTGTTTCTGTTGCCATGCTAACCTCATGTCGTGTGTACAATAATATTTTACTACAAACAAAGGTCATGGGGCTAATTGTAAGAAAAAGTTTACTAATTTTTTATATCGCTGTTGCATACAGTTTTTGTTCATGATAATTTTTAATTACAGCAATAATAGTGCAGAGCATAAATTTATTGCAAGTCTAAAGAAACGGAAGTAACCAAACACTGAGCAGAAATATAAAACTCGCTAAATATGCAGGCTTTTGTTACGGAGTCAAGCGGGCAGTCGAAACGGTTAAAAAACTAAAACTTGAAAACAGTTCAAAAAATGTATGGGTTCTCGGCGAATTAATCCATAATTCGCATGTTATCAGTGAGCTCGAGGGAATGGGCATCAAAACGGTTGATGAATTGCCCGATAATGAAACAGGCGTGTGCGTAATAAGAAGCCACGGAGCTTCGCCCGAGGTATTGGAAAATGCCAAAAATAAAGGGTTTGAAGTTGTTGATTTAACCTGCCCCGACGTTAAGAAGGTTCAGCAAAAAGCAATCCAGCTTGCTCAGGAGGGCTTTTTGCTTTTGATTCTGGGCAAACCAGAACACCCTGAAGTTCTTGCTATCAAAGCAAATGCACAGTTATATTCCGACAAAGTATTTGTTATTCCCGATATTGAGACTTTAAAAAGTATTGAAAAAGAGATAAAAGAAAACAAAAGAGTGGGTGTAGTTATCCAGACAACCCAGAAAATAGAGTTTTTGCAGGAAACGGTCAATACGCTTCTTCCCCTTACGCAGGAATTAAAGGTATTTAATACCATTTGCGCCTCGACCTCGATGAGACAAAGAGAGGCAAGAGAACTTGCCTTGAATTCAGATTTAGTCATTGTTGTAGGAAGTAAGAAGAGCGCAAACACGACTCATTTGGCGGAAATTCTTTCACCTATTACAAAAACCATCCATATAGAAACCCAGGATGAGCTTAAAGATTATTCCGATTTAATCAAAAAATCAGAAAACATTGGTATAACGGCAGGAGCATCAACTCCCGATAACATCATAAAAAGCGTTATAGAAGAAATTGAAAAATACTAAAGAAAGGACATAAAAAAAATGGCAAACACAACAGCAAATGACGATTTCGTCAAACTTTTGGAAGAAAGCTACAGCTACAGTTTTTCAGTAGCTGACGTTATCAAAGGTATCGTCTTAAAAAAAGAAAATGACGGATATTTGGTTGACATCGGTGCTAAAACGGAAGCATTTTTGTCAAACAGAGAAATCACAAACAACCAGGTACAGGATAAAGACTATTCTCAGTACATCAACATCGGCGACATCAAAGAATTTTATATTCTGAGAGAAGAAGCAGATGACGAGGACGGCAGAATTGCACTTTCACTCAAAAGATTATCCTGCGCTAAGGCCTGGCAGGAGCTTCAAAATGCTAAATTCAACAACGAAACTATCAAAGTTAAAGTTGTTTCTATCGTCAGAGGCGGCGTAATCGTTGAAACTAACGATTTAAGAGGATTTATCCCCGCAAGCCAGTTAAGAACAGCTGCACCTTTTGACAGCTTAATCGGACAGGAAATCGAGGTTAAAGTTCTCGAATCAGACGCAAAACGCAACAAACTCATTATGTCACAAAGACAGGCAGTTGCAGAACAGAGAGAAGCGGTTGTTGATGAAGTTCTCTCAAAACTCGAACCCGACACTGTTGTTAAGGGTGAAGTAGTAAGAATAGCAGACTTTGGTGCATTTGTTGACATCAACGGTATAGACGGACTTCTTCCTATCTCTGAAATTTCATGGCAGAGAATTAAACACCCCTCTGATGTTATTTCACTCGGACAGGAAATTGAGGTTAAAATTCTCAAGATTGATACCGTTCTCAAGAGAATTTCTCTGAGTTTAAAGAGAATGGGCGATAATCCGTGGGAAGAAATCGAAAGCAAATTCGAGGAAGGACAGGTTATTAAAGGTACTGTTAATAAAGTAACTTCTTTTGGTGCTTTCATTAACATTTTCCCGGGTGTTGAAGCATTATTGCCTTCAGCAGAAATGGAACCTCAGAATGCTAACCCGTTCCAAATCTACAATGTCGGTGATGAAATTGAAGTATTAATCAAAAAATTCACACCGCAGGAACACAGAATTGCATTGAGTGTAAAAGATTTACCGAAAGCATAGCATTTTGGTGCGTCAAACGACGCACCCTACACGCTTTTTTGTAAAAAAGTAACCAAAGTCGTAGGGTAGACTTTAGTCTACCGAACATAAAATACACAAAAAAATCCTCCGAGAAATCGGAGGATTTTTGGTTCTTAATTATTGTTTTACACCTGACGGTTTTGTACCGAGGAAATTATCTCCGTAGGTTCTTGCACTTTCACCGTTTAAGAGCAAAACAGCAGTTAAAATATCCTGAATATCTTTTTCTTCAGGAATTTTATCGCCTTTCAGGTTAAATTCAACTTCCTTACGGTTAATTGTTCCTTTAATAAGTTCCGTACCTCTAAAAATTGAGTTTTTTTCTAAATGCAAATTAAATTCGTTATTGCCATATCTGCCGACATAGTTATTGTTACTATAGTTAATGAAAATCGGAATATCTCCGATAATACCTTTAGCCATACTTTTGCCTCTACCTTTAGAGAGGCTGACTATAATTTCGGAAGGACTTGTATTTAATTCTCCATAGAATTTATCATAGCGATTAAGTCCGCCTTTATTCTTAAATTTCATATTTTCTGACATTCTACGGGAAAAAAGTAAAGTGTCGGTTATTATTTTAGTATCAAAAAAAGGACTTTTCCTTTTTTGTTTGGAAACCTCGGAACAATTAACTTCGCTAACTGCAGGGATAGAATTTATCATTATTATTTTACTCCTTACCTTAAATAAGAATTTTTATACAAGAGGAAAAATACAAGTATTAATTTTTTTGCTATACACGTAACAAATTGTAATAACCTTAAAAATCAAATGGTATCGCGAAAGACAATAATATGAGATTTTTTGTTTTTATATATATAAGTTAAACAAATTTTCACAGAGGATAAATTGATTAGGTTAAACAAAACTGCCCAATATCTGCTCGGGAATATTTTTCAGCAGGAACAGGCAACAGGAGAACAGAGCACTACTCCTGATGTTTCGTTGTTCTCTGAAATCCAAAATTTGTTCTCAGAGGGAATGACGGAAGAAAGTTTTATCAGTCAGTATAAAGCAATTATGTCAGGCTCTTTGTTTGCTTCTGAAGATAATAAATTATCCTTGTCCTCTGATGATTTAAAGAATATTGAAGATGTTGCAAAACAATATTTTAAGTTTGTTGATAAAGACGGAAACGGAATTATTTCGGGCGATGAGGTCAAAGAAATAGCTTCAAGCGACGGGAATGAAGAGTCCATATCGGAGGAAGATATTAAAACTCTAACCTCAAATATCTTTACGGAAGAAACTCCCGAAACCGCACCTATCGAAGTATCAAAACCTACGCCGACAGTTTCGACCTATAATCCCGGCAGCGGTTCATACAACCCCGGGGGAAGTCAAAAAACGCAGGGTGCAAGCGAAACAATGACGCTTGAACAGTTGCAGCAGCAAAAAACACAAAAACAAAACGAGCTAACAACTGCGCAGAGCAGTTTAAAATCAGTTTATGCGCAGGGGAATGAGAATGTAAATAGCGCAAGAGATAACTATAACAGCGCAGTTCAGAATGATGAAAGCATTTCAAAGGAACTGAAAGAACAAAATTCAAAGGTTCAGCAGGCTTATTCGGCGAAAGAAGCTGAACTCGGTGGCTTGAAATCAAGCCTTGTTGATGTGAACGGAAATATATCAAATTATAACAGTATAATATCCGCTAAAAATTCTGATATTTCGGCGTTAAAATCCGCCTTGAGTAATATTGACGAGTCAAAAGATGACGGGGCACAAAAGAAAACTGAAATTCAGAGCAAAATAACTCAGGCGGAAGCAGAGCTTAAAGATGCGCAGGATAAATTAAAAGAAGCAGAAACGCAAAAAACTGAACTTGAGGGCAAAATCACAACTGCACAATCTGAACTTACGGAACTCGGAACTCAAAAGAGCGAAGTAGAAAGCCTGATTGCAAGCTCGGGAAGTGATGAAACAAAGAAAGCACTCGAAGCATACCAAAGCGCACAAACAGAAGCAGATAAGGCAGTAAAAACCGCTGAAGCAAACATTGTGACTTTGCAGGGCGAAGTTGATAAACTCGATAAACAAATTAACGACAAGAATGCAAGCAAAATTCAGACGGATTACAGACAGACTAAATTAGACAAAACATATACTTTAAACGGCGAAGAATATCTGAGTTTGTTGTCACAGGACGAACTTGACGCTTTTCTGAAGGGTGAATACAGCAGAGGAAACTATAACCACGACAGTAATTGTTTGGATATGTCCTATGTATATTCAAAAGACCTTATGAAGCAGCTCGGTATTTCAGGCTCCTGCACGGACTTTATCAATGACGACCAAGCATCTGTTGAGGAAAAGGCAAGACAGGCACTTGATAACGGCTATCCTGTTATTATGCATGTCAGCACACAAAGAGGAACAAGACATTTTGCAACGGCAGTAGGTTACAGAGTAACAAATGAAGGCAAACTCGTATTCCTGCTCGCAGATAATGTACAGGGAGTAGGGATAACAGCCTGCGGCGAGGGTGAAAGACGCCACATGATAACAGGGTACTCAACACCCTATAAAAACCAAAACTACGGCTTCAGATGTATGGTTTATGGTTAAAAATTAAATTTGTCAGGCACCCCTGACCTTGTAACTTTCATGTTATAATAATTACATGTTAAAGAAATTTGTTTTATTTTTAATCGGGATATATCAAAAAATATCGAAATACACTCCAAAGGTATGCCGTTTTTATCCGACCTGCTCTGAGTATATGAGACAAGCCATCATCAAGTATGGTTTAATCAAAGGGGGATTTTTGGGGATAAAGCGAATTCTAAGGTGCCATCCTCTCAACGAAGGCGGATATGACCCCGTTCCGTAGTATTCCTTAGTAATTGTTCTCCCTCCCTGGACGGGGAGGGTTGGGGTGGGGTGATTAAAATTTCATCACCTTAATTATCTCATCGAGTTTGGCATCGGTCTTTTTAACCTCGCTCTGGGAGTATTTTATGGCGCTGTCAGGATCTTTCAAACCGTTGCCCGTCAAAATGCAGACAAGTTTCTTGTTTTCTTCGATTAACCCGAGTTTTTGAGCCTTTATAACCCCTGCAACGGAAGCACAGGAGGCGGGTTCTGCGAAAATACCTTCGGTTGAGGCTAAAAGTTTATAAGCATAAATGATTTCGTCATCAGTAACATAATTGATAATGCCTTTTGATAAATCTCTTGCTCTCTCTGCCTGTTTCCAGCTTGCAGGGTTGCCTATCCTTATTGCCGTTGCTATGGTTTCGGGTTTATAAATTCTTTCGCCCTTAACAATAGCGGCTGCGCCTTCTGCCTCAAACCCCATCATCTTAGGAAGATGAGAAGATTTTTTGAGTGCATAAAATTCTTCATACCCTTTAAAGTATGCGGTTATATTTCCTGCATTTCCAACGGGGATAAAGTGATAATCAGGCGCATCACCAAGCGCTTCAATGATTTCAAAAGCACCTGTTTTCTGTCCTTCAATTCTGAAAGGGTTAACTGAGTTAACGAGAGTTATCGGATAATTTTTTGAAATTTCAATAACCATCTCGAGCGCTTCATCAAAATTGCCTTTGATAGCGATGATTTCAGCCCCGTACATCATCGCCTGAGAGAGTTTTCCCAAAGCGATATAACCGTCAGGAATTAAAACATAGGCTCTCATCCCTGCTTTTGCAGCATAAGCGGCAGCGGCGGCGCTTGTATTTCCCGTTGAAGCGCAGATAACAGCCTGAGAGCCGTCCTCTTTTGCTTTGGAAACCGCCATTGTCATACCCCTGTCTTTAAAACTTCCCGTAGGGTTCAAACCTTCGTATTTGAGATAAATTTCACAATTCAGCCCGATTTTTTTCGCGAGATTTTCAGCTTTTATTAAAGGTGTGTTACCTTCATTCAAAGTAATAACGGGTGTTTTGTCCGAAACCGGCAAAAATTCTCTGTATTTATTTATTAATCCCTGATACATTTTTAACCTCAATTCATAACTCTGATTAAACTGTTTATTTCTTTTATGCAGTCAGATTTAATAAGTTCTCTGAGTGCGTTTTGGACATCCTGCTCTTTAGAAGTCTCTGTAATGACAACGATTTCTGCGGTGTTGTCGTCGTTTGTTCCCTTCTGCATAACGACAGAGAGGTTTATGTTGTTCCTTCCGCAGATAGTACCGATAACACCTATCGCACCGGGGTTATTGCTCGCCGTCAGTGAAATATAATATTCGTTATAGGTTTCGTTAATATCCACCTGAACGGCAGATTCTTCGTGCTTGCACCTCATCAGAGGAAGGGGATAGGAAGAATATTTGAGTTCGGTCGCAAGGTCTAAAATATCACCGACAACAGAACTTGCAGTAGGCATTTCACCTGCGCCCGCTCCCGTAAATACGACTTCGCCGACAGGAAAACCTTTTAAAAGAATTGAATTTGTTACACCGTTTATGTTTGCTAACAGTTTATCGGCCTTAACAAACATCGGATGTACCCTCAAATCAAGCCCCTGGGCGATTTCTCTTGCAAGCGCTATAAGTTTTATCCTATAGCCGAGCTCTTTTGCAGTCAGAATATCCTCTTTTCTGATTTTGGTTATTCCTTCTCTGTATATCTTTTTATAGTCAACTCTCTTGTTAAACGAAATAGCAGAAAGAATTGCGAGTTTATAAACAGCGTCAAATCCTTCAACATCGCCCGTAGGATCGGTTTCTGCATACCCTAATTCAGTCGCTTCTTTTAAAGCCTGCTCATAAGATATTCCGTCCTCGGTCATCTTTGTTAAAATATAATTTGTTGTTCCGTTTACAATACCCGCAAGCTGTTCAACCTTATTGGCCCCGAGAATTGTTTTAACGGGCATGATAATCGGAATACCTCCTGCAACCGCAGCTTCATAGAGAATAACAACGTTCTTTTCCTTTGCGCTCTCAAACAACTCTCTGCCGTGCTTTGCCAAAAGTTCTTTATTCGCGGTAACAATATGTTTTCCGTTGTTTATTGCGGTTTTCAGAAGTTCAAAGGTCGGCTCGACACCGCCCATAACCTCGACAACAACATCAATATCGGGGTTATTCACAATTTCAAACGGGTTATCCGTCAGAATAGACTCGTCCAGCCCTTCAATGTTGCGCTTTTTATTGATGTTTTTAACAGCTATTTTTAAAGTCTTTATCTGAGGGAACTTACCCAAAATCTTAAAAACACCCGTTCCGACAGTACCCAGCCCGATAATACCTACGTTAATTTCTTTCATGCCTGCTCCGATTTTATATTATTTTATGATATTTTATGTTTGGTAGACTAAAGTCTACCCTACAAGTCTACCCTACGGTCAACCCTGCAAGTCTATCCTGCATGCCCGATTTATTTTTTAATTTTTTTCGTTTTTAATAATATCACAAATATAAAAATTTGTCTGAAATTCTTTTATTATTTGAAGTTTGCGCAATAGTTAAGATATGTAACAAAATGAACACTTTCTGAATTTGAGGGTAAAAAATTGTTTTTATAAAGATGTAACAGGTAAAGCACGAAGATATTCAAAGGAGCAAGTATGAATCTCACATTAGGTTCAAACACAACTTCATCATCAAATCAGGGTTATCAAATATTCTCAAGCAACGATAACTCAAACTCCACACAAATTTTTGTTGCTCCGTCAGGAAACAATTTTGGTGGTGAGTCAGCAGGTTCTGTAGCCTTCGGTGGCGAATCAGCTGGTTCTGTTGCATTTGGTGGTGAATCGGCAGGCTCCGTTGCCTTCGGCGGAGAATCAGCAGGTTCTATCGCATTTGGCGGTGAATCAGCGGGTTCAATTGCCTTCGGTGGCGAATCGGCAGGCTCTATCGCTGCTATGAGTAATGTATTCAGCGCAATTTCAAGCTTTGGTTCATTTGGCGGTTCATTCGGCGGTGTTTCATCAGTTTCCTCCTGCGGTTCTTGCTGCTCATTCGTTGCATAATAACTAGGATAATAAATATAAAAAAAATCCCCGACAAAATCGGGGATTTTTTATTATTGTTGTCGGGCAAGAATGCCCAAATTACGATTATTATTTGATATTAATAATTTATTGCATCTTCACGTAATACTTTACAGGTACATCCTAAACCAGAGCCTGTTCCAACGGTACAATCTTCAGTACCATCACAACCATAAGGGTATAAACCATTTTCTTTGATAACAAAGCCAAATACATCTTTTCCTAATACATTTGGTTTTCTTGCCCCATTTACATCAAAAACTATTTCACCCCCACAACTACCATTAGTACTATATTTAGTACAACTGCAATCAGAACAATTAGTATCATAGTTTAATAATACCTGTGTTCCGTCTGATAATACAAATTTTCTAAAACCTGTAGAAGTGTTAAAATTCCATCTTTGATTATGCATTGTCATATGAGCAATGGGAAAACAACCCTGTGCCGAACCACAATCTTTTGTAATATGCAAATAAGGTTTGTACAATTCATAGATACTATCAACACTTGTAATCCAACCACCTTTATCTGCACGTGGGGTACCTTCTTCAGCGATTATTCGATTTGTTGCCTGAGCAAAAGTAGAATATGTTTTTTTTAATTTTGCAACATATTCCTGATTATTGGTCTTATTCATTAATGTCGGAACTGTTATTGCAGCAATTACACCGATTATGACGAGAGTAATTAAAACCTCGGCAAGGGTAAATGCATTTTTCCTCCCTGGACGGGGAGGATTAAGGTGGGGTGAATGGATTGCCTCGCAATCTAAAGATTGCTCGCAATGACAATTATTTTTGTGGGGGGGGTAGGAACTACTTTATTTTTCAAATTAAACATAAAATTATCCTCTCATCTCTAATAATATGTAATTATATTATCAAATATTCCCTAATTTGTAAATTTATAACATTGTTATTGGGCAAGTATGCCAAACCTACATTCTTTCTTGTCGATACAAGAAAGTTAGAACACATTAAAAACCAAAAATGAACCATAATTTTAAATCAATCGTTCTACAAAATGTAATCAGAAAGTGGAGGAACGATATGAAAAAAGCATTGTTTAGTTTTACACTTGCCGCAGCGTTAATTTTTGGAGCAGGTTTAGCCTTTGCAGCACCACCTCAAAGACCGATGAATGAACCTCCGAGAATTTCAAAGCAACAACCGCCAAAACAATTATCAAAATACAAAGTTCCGTCAAGACAGGTGGTCGTTGTTCAGAAAAACAGACATATTGCACCGCCGCCGCCCAAACACAAAATGGCACCTCCTCCGCCTCTAAGAATAGTACACAAACCACATAAAAAGTATATTGCACACAAACCTTACTATAACAACTACAACAAAAATTTTGCACTCAAAGTCGGAAATCTCTTCCTTAGTATTTAAATCACAAAAAAATCCCCAAAATTTCGGGGATTTTCTCTTTAGTGTTGGGCAAGAATGCCCGATTTAATATTTATTAAAAATAAATTAAGCAGACTTTAATTGAATTTTTATTTCATACCCAAGCCCATCAAGAATTTTATTAATGGTTGCAATAGTAGGTGCTTTTGTCCTTCCGTGCAACAAATCAACAAGACTTGTTCTTTGCATTCCTATTGATTGAGCAAATTGTTTAACCGTAGTTCTTGCTTTAATTACCTGTTCAAGAGAACGAAAAAATTCGGTATAATCGCCGTCTTGTGTAAATTCAAGCAAACTATCCTTCAAATATATTTTTTGATTTTCTTCGTTTTGCAACCAATTATTCACAAAATCTTTATGTTTTATTGTCATTTTGTTCTTTCCTTATTAAATAATCTTTTAAATATTTATCCGCTTGTTTTATTGCCCTTTTTTGGTCTGATTTATCGCCTGCCGTAACAATTAAGATAATAACCTTATCAAGTTCCTTAAAATAGATTCTGTAACCTTTTCCAAAGAATAATCGAAGTTCGCTCAGTTCACTGTTTGTTAATTTCTTACAGTCACCCAATAAACCGCTCTCAAGCCTGTTTATTCTTTTGATAACTTTTGACTGATATTCGACCGACAAAGTCGAGAACCATTCCAGATAAGGACATTTGCCATCTTTGGTAGTATAATATTCTACTTCTTTCATATATTATTAGTGTATCAAATTTACGACACAGTGTCAAGATATACAAAGATTTTATAATTTTTTCTGACAAAAAATCCCCGAAATTTCGGGGATTTTCTCTTTAGTGTTGGGCAAGAATGCCCAACTTACGTTTTTTATGCTTTTGCTTTTTCTGATTTAAAGACTATCTTATCATTTTCAAGCACTAAAGTTATCTTACCGCCGTTTGTGTACATGCCGGCTAAGATTTCCTCAGCAAGCCCGTCTTCAATTCTCTTCTGAATTAATCTTCTCAGAGGTCTTGCACCATAAGCCTCGGAATATCCCGCTTCGCCGAGATAATCTTTAACCTCATCAGTGACCTCGATAACAAGATTTTTAGCTGCAAGTCTCTTAAACAAATCATTGAGCATCAAATCAACAATCTGTCTGATTTCGGGCTTGGACAGATGTGAGAATACGATAATTTCATCAATTCTGTTAAGGAACTCGGGGCGGAAGGACTTCTTCATCTCTTCCATAACGGTATCTTTGAGGTGTTCATACTTGCTCTTGCCCTCGTCATCGGAAACAGCAAAACCGAGTTTGCCCGTTGTCGTAATCTGGCTTGCACCTACGTTACTTGTCATGATGATAATCGTATTTTTAAAGTTAATATGTCTGCCCTCAGAATCCGTCAGACGGCCGTCATCGAGAATCTGGAGCATTATGTTAAATACATCGGGGTGCGCCTTTTCGATTTCATCAAAAAGAATAACCGAATAAGGTTTCTTTCTGATAACTTCGGTCAGGTGTCCGCCGTCATCATAGCCGACATAACCCGGAGGTGAACCTATCAGTTTCGCGGTTGAATGCTTTTCCATAAACTCAGACATATCAACACGAATCATATTGTCTTCGCTTCCAAAAACGGCTTCTGCAAGTGCTTTTGCAAGCTCTGTTTTACCGACACCGGTAGGGCCTGAGAAAATGAAACTTCCTATCGGTCTGTTAGGACTCTTTAACCCGACTCTTGCACGTCTTATTGCTTTTGAGATAGCCTGAACGGCTGCATCCTGTCCGATTACTCTTGCGTGGAGCATTTCTTCAAGGTGAAGAAGTTTCTCACTCTCGGTCTCGGTTATTTTTGCAGTCGGGATGCCCGTCATAATACTGACGACCTCTGCAATATTTTCCGCAGTAACGGTGGGCTTATTTGAATCGTTTTCATCTCTCCATTTTTGAGTTACTTCTCTGATTTTTTCTTTTAAATCAGCCTCGTTGTCTCTGAGATTTGAAGCGACTTCAAACTCCTGGTTGCGGATAGCGTCTTCTTTTTTCTTAATAACCGCTTTTAATTCCTTCTCGATTTCTTTTCCCTCGGGCGGAAGTGCACTGTTTTGAATACGAACCTTAGATGCAGCTTCATCGACAATATCTATCGCCTTATCGGGCAAAAATCTGTCGGGAATGTATTTATATGAAAGCTCTGTTGCAGCCTCAATAGCTTCATCACTGATTTTGAGTCTGTGGTGCTCTTCATATTTCGGTCTTAAACCTTTTATAATCTCGATAGTGTCCTCCATTGAGGGCTCTTCAATAATAATCGGCTGAAATCTTCTCTCTAATGCCGAGTCTTTTTCAACATATTTTCTGTATTCTTCAAGAGTTGTAGCACCTATAATCTGGATTTCACCTCTTGAAAGTGCAGGTTTCAATATGTTAGCGGCATCGATAGCACCCTCTGCAGCGCCAGCGCCGATTAAAGTGTGCATTTCATCGATGATGAGAATAACATTTCCCGCCTGTCTGATTTCGTCCATAATCTTTTTGAGACGTTCTTCAAACTCGCCTCTGTATTTAGTACCTGCAACAAGGAGCCCCATATCAAGCTGAACAACCTTTTTGCCCTCTAAAATATCGGGGACTTCGGAATTAACAATTCTGATAGCAAGCCCCTGAGCGACTGCCGTTTTACCGACGCCCGGCTCACCTATTAAAACAGGGTTATTTTTTGTTCTTCTTGCCAAGATTTGGATAACACGTTCAATCTCTTTTTCTCTGCCGACAACAGGATCAAGTCTCTGCTCCTGTGCTGCAAGAGTTAAATCAGTACCAAACTCATCAAGGCTCGGTGTTTTTGTTTTTCCTGTTGCCTGAGAGGAAGAAGATGACGATGACGAGCTGCCCTGAGTCGGTTTAGTGTCTCCGAGCATTTTAACTACGTTGCTTCTTACCTTATTCAAATCTACACCCAGATTTTCGAGAACTCTTGCGGCAACACCCTCGCCCTCTCTGATTAAACCTAAGAGAAGGTGTTCGGTTCCGATATAATTATGTCCTAACTGTCTTGCTTCATCCCAGGAGAGTTCAAGAACTCTTTTTGCCCTCGGGGTAAACGGTATTTCAACGGCAACAAAGCCAGAGCCTCTGCCGATTATTTTTTCAACTTCAATTCGGGCATCCTTCAAAGTAACACCCATTGCTTTTAATGTTTTTGCGGCAACGCCCGTACCCTCGCCGATAAGCCCCAAGAGTACCTGCTCTGTGCCGACAAAGTTATGTCCTAAATGTCTTGCTTCTTCCTGCGCCAACATTATGACTTTTATTGCCTTTTCAGTAAAGCGTTCAAACATTTATATCTCTCCTGCTAACCTTTTTTATAATAATATTGTACAACAGAATTAAAATAAAACAAATAGGGGAAATTGAAAATAAGAAATTGTCGGCTTGGTAAGGCCGACCTACTTTATTTGCTGAAGCATGATTTCGGCGGGATAATAACCGCCCGAAACATCTATTGCGGTTTTTAAAGACTTCCTCGCCTGAGTTATTTCGTTTTTCAAAACGTATAAACCCGCTATCAGAAAATGAGTTTCGGGATCTTTGAAGCAAACATCAAGACTCAGCTTTAAAAATTCCCAAGATGCCTCATATTTTTGGTTATGAAAGAGAACCCTTCCGAAAAATTTATAGGCTTCAGGGTTAATTCTCACAAAAACATCGGCATGCTCAATGAGTTTATTCACATATTCACTTTTGCCGATTTGATAAAACATATTAATATCCTGCTCAAGGAAACTTCTTATCTGAAAATAGAGCGGATATTTGAGCCTGTCCCCGTTTAAAAAGCTCAAAAGCGAAAGCCCCCAGGAAATATCAAAAGCATCGGTTGAAGCAGAGGTCCAAATCTTTTCCGCAAGAAAGAAGAAACCCTTCAAAAGCTGACAATAGCCTGCTTCGTAGTCCATCTTTAGCTGTCTGAACTCAAAGTAGGCATCGTCAAGTCGTCCCTGGAACAGAAGTGATTTTGCGAAAATCACGTTTGACCAACGGTCACGTTCCTTTGCGGTATAAAGTGCCGCGTTTGTATAATCCTCATCCGCATAGAAAAGTTTGCTTATGTAGTCCTTGTTCATCGGCGGTTATTTTTTGAGTGCCGCCGTTTCAGACATAATAATCAATTCCATTTCGTCAGCAGTAACTTCTGAAGTAGTGGATTTTGTATTCGGTGCATAAGAAACCGGATATGCCGCTCTTATTGCTTTTGCAAGTTTATTTGAAACAGGAAGCATACTCTTCTTGTTGAGGTTGAACTGCTTCTGCTTCATTCTCTCATCAAGCAATACCTTTAATGCTTCCGGATGTATTCTGTCAGAATATGCACCGTGGATAAGTTTTTCAATTTCTTCATCAGAACCCTCAACAGTTTCTTCGGCAAGAAGGTTGTTTCTTACACTGTCAAGATACGCAGAAGGGTTTTCCTGAAGTTCAACGATTTGTTTCTTTGTAAACTTGTAGTATTCGCAGGGTTCAGGTGTTCTGTCGATACAGTCAACAGCCTGAAGAGAATATGAAGTCAGCTGGGGAACGGTGTTAATATCTGCCGTTCTTTCAAAGCTCTCTTTTGCCTTGTCACTGAGACCAACTCTCATATATGCGCATCCGAGATAATAATATGCCGCTGCGCTGAACTCATGCTTTTTAACATATTGCGTAAGTACATTGATACACTCAAGATAGTTTTGAGCCTTATAATAGGAAATTGCGCTCTTTACAATAGCAATGTTTTCCTTTAAATTCGTGTCATCCGCACTGAAAACAAGATTGTTGGAGAGTACGAATAATGAGAATACCAATATAACAAATAATTTCTTCATTAATTTAATCCTATGTAAAAACTATATACCTTACGATAATTATATAACTTTTTTTTGAAAAACTCCATAGAAAAAAGCGAAGATTTATCATCTATATGTATGAATTAAAAATACAACCGGCAAAAACAAAGTTAAATCAGGGGATAAGGGTTTTGTGAAAAACCGGTTTTCATATAACCGAATGAGCAAAAATCAAGAGAGCTATGTTAATATTTGTAACAAAGATAGAATATAATATTTATTTGTAGAGCAATTACCAAGAGGTGAAAAGCTATGAAAATAAAGATAAAAGAAGCGGTAAAGCAATATAAAGGATGGAGTTTATACAAACTTGCGAAGGTTTTGCAACTCCCTCAGCAGACGGTATATTCCTGGGCAAGCGGAAGAACACAGCCCTCTTATGAGAACATGGACAGACTTTGTGAAGCTCTTAGCTGTTCTATAGGTGATTTACTTGAAGCAGAACCTGTTCAACAAAAATTAAACTGGGCAATAAATCAATAATTGAAATAAAATAATAATTATTATATTATTATTTTATAAAAGATGACACAAATGGGGCATTAGCGCAGTTGGTAGCGCACAACACTGGCAGTGTTGGGGTCACGAGTTCGAGTCTCGTATGCTCCATTTTTTATTGTTTAATAATCTGAGTTTAGAGACGAGAACTCAACCGAACAAAGTTCGGTCAGAGTTCGAGCGAAAAACCGGACGGACGAAGTGAAACAAGTCCGGTAAGCGAGTGCGTAGTTGACGGCAACGAAGTGAAGTCAACGGCAGCAACGAGCGCAAAGGTTTTTCAAGACAGCGCGAGTGAGCAGAGGCTGTAGTGACGGAAGCGATGAGCTTTCGGCACGAAATGCCGTTTATCGCGAACGAGCAAGACAGTCTCGTATGCTCCAGTTTTTGTTTAAAAATTGTAATTTTAATAATAATAACCCCTGTCTGCAACGAACCAAAAGACTTCATTTCGTATGAACACATTATTGAAAGAAAGATTTATAATTTGTATAATTTAAAAGACCGATATTATAAACGCAATAAGGTGTTTGGCTATGCCGGATGAAGAAAAATCATATTCTCAAATCAGAAGAGATTTTTATGATAAATATACAAATAAAATAGTTCCGCTTGTGAAAAGGCATGAACATAAAAGGAAAACCAAATTAGTTCTTGCAATTCTTACTTCCCTGGCTTTGGTTATAGGCGGAAGTTTATTATTATATCTTGCGTACCTTAACGGCGGTATTATGGACAAAGCGAATAAAGGGTTATTTAAACTGGCCGTATTATTATATGTAATGTCTGTTTTTTCATGGTCCTGGATAAAAAAAGATTTTGAAAACTCTATAAAGAAAAAAATCATGCCGACTGTCTGCAAGTGCTTTGGGAATATGAAATGGTCAGAGGGCTGGTATTCAAACGGGAAGATTTTTTCTGATTCCTGCGTTGTTCCTCAGTTCACATCAGAGAGCTATGATGATGTTTTTAAGGGCTCCTACAAAGATGTTCATATCGAAATTGTTGAGCCTGAATTTGAAATAGGAAGCGGAAGAAACAGAAGAACGGTTTTTAACGGTGTTATCATAAAACTTGATATGAATAAAAAGTTTTCAGGTCATACAGTAATCAAACCAAACAGTTTAATTCATTCATCACCTTCTTCAAAGCTGCATTTTACCGAATTAGAGGACAGTGAATTTAACAAAAAATTTGATGTCTATACAAATGACGAGGTCGATGCAAGATACTTAATCACACCCGCCTTTATGGAACGACTGAAAAGGATGAAAACCGCCTTCAATGCAAGCCGTGTCAGTTGTGCGTTCTATGAAGATTATCTGATTATTGCATTATCGACATTAAAAGACATATTTTCCATTTGCTCTCTGATTAAGCCGATAGATGACAGAAAACAATATATTCAGATGTATGATGAAATTATCTCTATAATAAAACTAATCGACCACTTTAAACTTAATCAGAAAACAGGATTGTAAAATATTTTGGTTGAGATAATCAATTTTAAAGTTTATTGGAAACAAACTACCCGAGCAAATTAACAATAGGCTTCCTTGTTCTTTCCTCAAAGGTTTGTACGAAATCAGACATACCCTTCCTGTCAAGATAGAGTGCTTTTTCCCCTCTTATATCAAACCCGCATTTATCAATATAAAAATTTCTGGCGCTTCTTGCCGGGGCATTAACCGTCATTTCCTGATTTACCTTAGAATTAAGCATTTGTTTTGAAAGAGACGCAAGAATACTCTGCCCTGCATATTTATACCTGCGTTCCCCGTCTGTTTCAAGATAGTAAACATTTGTACTGTTTCTGAAATCTACTGTTTCGCAAAAACCAACAATACGGTTATCAGGAAGTTCGAGAGAATAAAATTTATTAGCATCTAATACTCTTCTATCGCCTGTATTATGGCAAAGATGCATAAATTTAATCCTCATATTAGAGATAAACCCTGGCATATAAGTCCATTTATAGACATTATGTTTAAAATGCTGAAGGTCGGAATAGTCCCTGCAGTCAAATTCATACAGGGTTGCAGGAATAAATGTTTTATTCTGCCTGTCATACACCTGACACTCTGAAACCGGAATTTTTGATTTAAACGAAATTTTCATAGCACTCAATATAAACACGATAAAAAATAAATTTGTTATTTTTCTTATATAATAATCTCATTATGGGCTACATTTTAACAGGGATATTAGTTTTAATAAGAATTTTTTCCGTCTCGGCATGCAACGTTTTTCAGAAACGGCTTGCCGAATTTAAGGAAACACCCGTCAGAATTAACTATATCAACTATTTTTTCCTGACGGTTTTTTCGCTCTTTTTATTCTTATTTATCAACAAATCGGGGGTAAACGGTGAATTTATTTTTTATTCTCTGCTCGGGGGAATTTTCGGAGGTCTCGGCAACTATTTTATGGTTGAAGCACTCAAATTCGGCGAACTTTCTGTTCTTGCGCCGATTAATTCCTATAAAGTCCTTGTTGCGATTTTATTTGGAATAATATTTCTTGGTGAAATACCAAAAACGGCGGGAATTTTAGGTATAATTTTAATTATCCTCGGAAGTTATTTTATTTTTAACTCCTTCAATATTCTTGAAATTTTCAGCAAAAAAGAAATACAATTCAGGTTCTTAGCATTGATTTTTACCGGGATAGAGGCAATTTTAATCAAAAAAGTCATTCTTCTTTCGTCAATAGAGCTGATGTTTTGCGCAAATTGTCTTATGGGGCTTATATTTTCCTTCCTCATTTTAAAAATCAAAAAAGAGAGTTCTGATTTAAGAATTAAAAAAGAACATCTTCCCCGCTATCTTTTGACTTCACTAAGCTTTGGGGTTATGGCATTTGTGACGGCACTTGTGTTTAAACGTATTCAGGTTGGTTATGCACTTTCTCTGTTCCAGCTTTCGATTCTTCTCAACCTTTTCTTCGGGTGGAAGGTTTTCAGGGAAAAAGATATTTTGAGAAAACTCCTCGGCTCAATAATCATAATTTTGGGCGCAATACTGGTTATTCTGAAGGGATAATTCCTATGAATTATCTATATGTATATTTTTATTTATAATCTTTTATAGTTTAAATATGTTTTTGTTATAATAAAGAAAAATATAAATTTATATTTCAGGGAATGGAGCAAAAGACTAATCCATCGTCCTTTGGAGCAGTAAATAATGCGCAAAAGCCTATCAAAATCAACATATTTAATGTTTTTATTTGACCTTATGATTTTAACCTCCTCAACTTTTATATGGTCAAACTTCTTCGGCTACACTCAAAAAGCCGTTTCTCTGCTCTGTCTTATGACGGTTATTGTCGGACTTATAGTCCTCTATCTCAAAGGGAACTACAAAATCAGGGAATTTAACATCAATTTAAAGAACACCTACCTTCTTTTTGAAGGTGTCGTTATGTCCCATGTACTTCCGGGCTTATATTTACTGTTCTTTGCATCCTCAATGACCAAATCTATCAACTATTTAGCTGTTAATATCCTGACAATTTTCATATTTCTCAGGTTGTATCGTGTTTTTTTTCACCTCTATCTTTTTAAACTCAAAAAAGAAAAGAACATTTTAATTTTAGGTTCAGATGAAAGAGCCAAACTTATAGCAGATGAAATTCAGGGCAAAAAAGCACTCAGAATGAAGGTTGTAGGCTTTATCCATGAGAACAAATCGGATGAAGAATATGTTTCTGACAGTTCGCTTCCGGTCTTTAATGATGTTACCAATCTTGAGCCTGTTATAAACCAAAACGATGTTGATATTGTTGTTATTGCGCAGGCGACAGAGCTCATCGTTACAATTCCGCGCGGTGTTTCAATCTACAAAATGCCCGAATTTTATGAGCTCGTAACAGGTAAATACTATATTGACGAAAAAACCATTACTGAGCTCTATTATCAGTATGCAACCCACCGCTCGTTCGGTTATGACTTTTGCAAAAGAGCCTATGACATAATAGCAGCACTGATTATTCTTCTTGTTACCCTTCCTATAACGGGCTTTACGGCAATAAGAATCTGGCTTACTGACAAAGGAAACCCCATCTATACCCAGCAGAGAGTCGGGATAGGCGGAAAAGTTTTCCGATGCTATAAACTGCGCACAATGTGGGCAAATAATTATGTTCCGAAGCAGGGAAAAATAAACGAAAATACTGCCTCAATCAACGATGACAGGGTTATTCCCTGGTGCAAATTCGTTCGCAAAGCAAGATTTGATGAAATTCCCCAAATGATAAACATCTTAAAAGGTGATATGTCAATAGTAGGACCAAGAGCAGAGTGGGAAGATTTAGTCAATATCTACACAAAAGAAATTCCCTACTACTCAAGCAGAATGTGGGTAAAGACAGGCTGGACAGGCTGGGCGCAAATTAACCAGGGGCACTGCGTAAACAGTGATGACGTTACTGAAAAACTCCAGTATGACCTTTTTTACCTCGAACACAGAAATATTTTGTGGGAAATTGCCATCCTTGTAAAAGCCATTTTCCTTGCGCTCGGAGGACGACATGACTAATGAAATCATCAAATCTCAATATACTTCAGACACTTTTGATGTTTCAGTCATAATAGTCAATTGGAATGCGGGGAAATATCTTGAAGAAACAATAAACTCTCTTCACGAAAAAACACAGGATATTTCCTATGAAATTATTGTTATAGACAATAACTCAAGAAAAGACGAAGAAAGTTATTTATATCTTGATAACCTTCTCAAATTCATTAACGTAACGGTAATAAAAAGCGATAACAACCCTGGGTTTGCAAAGGCAAACAACCTCGGAATGGAAATTGCAAAGGGAAGAAACTTTCTTATCCTGAACCCTGACGTTATTATGCACAACAATGTTGTGAAAATTCTCTCCGACTACCTTGATAACAATGAAGAAGCCGGAATGGCAGGTCCGAGAATAAACGATATAAACGGAAATTTCCAGATAAATTGTATGAGAGGGAACCCTTACCCTAAAGATACACTGTTTCACCTCATCGGGCTCGCGAAGATGTTTCCAGATAACCCCCGTTTCAACGGCTATTCGCTTTTACACCTCAACAGAGACGAGATAAACGAATGCGGTGCACTCTCAGGGTGTTGTATGATGCTCAAAAAGTCGCTCTATGAAGAAATCGGAGGAATGGATGAGCAATTCTTTATGTACCAGGAGGAAACGGACTGGGGACTGAGGACAAAAGAAGCAGGAAAGAAAACCGTTTATAACCCGAATGCCATTGTCACACACTATCAGGGAGTAACAACGAAAAATATTCAGATAAAAAGTATCTGGATTTTCACTCAGTCTATGATGAAATTCTTTAAAAAGCACTTCTGGAATAAATATAATATCTTTGAAAAAGCCTTCTGGAGTGTATTAATTTACGGAAACTTCTTTTTAAAACTGTTTAAATCAATTATCGGAGGGCTTTGTTCAAAATGAAATTTCTGTTTTTGACATCGCACCCTCTGATTCCGAATAATGCCGGAAATACGGTCAGAACATATACCATTATGAAGTGGCTGAAAGAAAACGGGCATACGGTTGACTGGATAACCTTTGCAACCGAAAAAGAACACGAAATTATTTTAAACAGCCAGAAAGACCTGAATAATATCTGCGATAAATATACCCCGATAATAATTGACAGAAAAAAGGCTCTCAAGAATTGTATTAAGGCAATTTTTACGGGGAAACCCTTTAAAGCGGAATTTTATAATTATAAAGAAGCGAATGACATCATCAAAAAAGAGCTCAGAGAAGGGAATTACGACATCGTCTCAGGATATTTATACCTGACCTCTCAGTTTGTCGATTTTTGCACAAAAGAGACAAAATGGCTCGATATTGTTGATTCCATTTCCTTGTTATATGAAAGACAAATTCCAAACACGAAGAACCTCCTGAAAAAATTGTTTTTAATCGAGGAAAAGAGAAGAGTATTAAAGGTGGAAGGTCATTCCGTCAGAAACTTTGACCTGATAACAATGATTTCGGACACTGATAAAAATCAAATTTCAAAGGTTGCCGATACAGACAAAATCGTTCTTATTAAAAACGGAGTAAACCTTGACGAAAGATTTTCCTCTGAATATAACAAAAATATGATAGCCTACCTTGGTGATATGGCATATATTCAGAACCACAATGCCGTTATGTGGTTTATAGATAACGTACTTCCCGATTTAGTTAAAGTAAACCCCGATATTATATTAAAAGTAATCGGAAAAGGACCTAAAGAGGAATTAATCGAAAAATGCAGGGGGAATAAGCACGTTCTGATAACAGGGCTTGTTGATGACGTAAAAAAAGAATTAATGGAATGCGCTGTTCTTATATGTCCGATTAAAATCTCTTCAGGGCTGCAGAACAAAGTACTTGAGGCGATGTCGGTCGGTGTTCCCTCTATCGTTACAGAGCAGATAGCAATTCCGATAACCAAAGACAAAAGCATATTATTGCAGGCAAACAGTGAAAAAGAGTGGATAGAGCAAATTCAAAGGGTTTGCGAAAACCCTGAGTACAGGCTTGAGTTATCAGGAAAATCAAAAGAATTTATTGAAAACAATTTTTCGTGGAAATTTTTCCTTCAGAAATTGGGGGGAGAGTTAAAGAGAATAAGAAGCTGAGAAGGAACAAATGACAATAGGACCGTTTTTATTATTTTGCATAACATACATTTTTTATCTGCTGGGTGATTTTTCGTTCCCTGTCGGAGAAATGGCAATTCCTTTTTATTTTATAATCGGAACAGGTCTTTTAATCATACTTTTTGTAAGAAACCAAAAAGTTTGTCTGTCTGTTTTGAGAACTGCTTTAAAAACGAAACAGGGAAAACTTCTTTTATATTTTTCTCTTTGGGCAGTTTTAACAATAATAGTTTCCTTATTTCAGGGCACCTTCAAATTAGGCTCGTTTTTCTCTAATTTTATAGGAAATTTCTTTAATTCATTTTTATTCCCGGTGCTTCTGGCCTGTATTCTTATAACTCAGATAAAGATAAACAGGAAACTCAAAATGTTCCTTTTTATTACAGCTATGACCATTCTTGTTATCGGAATGATAGAATTAATTGCGCTGACCTTTAACATCGGTTTTATAAAAGACACCATTAATATGCTGGTCAACAGAACTGCAATAGCTCGTGATTTAGGAAAGGTAGTTTTTGGTGCATTAGAAAACCCGAGAATTCATTCTCTCTTCAGAGAACCCGGCGAATATGCGGGGTTTTTGGTCGTATCCTCGCCATTATTCTTTTATCTGGGGAATTTAAAAGAAAAGCTCTTTAAAAATACTTTCATTGATACCTTTTTAAAGAAAACCATGATTCTTTTATGGATTTTCAACTTAATGAAAACACAAAGTCCCATCAACATTGTATTTATAGGTATTATTTTGGCAGGATGGGCTATTTTAAATATTAAATATATTATTAAACATCTTCTTCATATCAAATATTTTATTGCACTTTGTATTTCACTGATTTTGCTTATTTCATTAACTGCATATTCAATTGTTAAACAGGAATTGTTTGTTCAGAGAATTGTAACGGCATTAACGAATATAAGCTCTGTTGATGCCATTGTTGAAAATGAACCGTCACTTGCGACAAGAATATGCACCCATGAAGCACAAATCAGAATGGGACTTCACTATCCCGTTTTTGGTGTCGGATACGCGAATATGAACAGTGTCTGGGGACAGTATATATTTAATCTTCCTCATGCACTCACTCCTGAAGTATATAAATATGCCCTTGACGGAAAACAAATGGGCGGTTCTGCATTTATCTGGAAAATCTTCGCAGAGACGGGTATCCCCGGTGTTATTCTCTTATATGCCTTCTGGATTAGTCTGTTTTTAAAAGCAAGAAAAATTGCGGGAAAAAGCAGCGATAAGGAATTTATAGAAGCCTTCAATTATTCTCTGTTAATCTATCTTATTTATTCCTGGTACCTGATGCTTGCGCCTGTATTTATGGTTTACTGCGGAATTTTGCTCGGTATTATCTGTAAAAACAAAAGAAAGAAATTAATTATAATTAAAAAGGCAGAATAAATGGATGTATCAATAGTCTATGTAAATTATAAATCTGAAGAGATTACAAAAAACTCTATAAAATCAGTGCTTGAAAAAACGCAGGGTATCGAATTTGAAATTTTTGTCGTGGATAATAACTCTGAAGATGGTTCTATTGAAAACATCGAAAAAGAATTTCCACAAATTAACATCATTAAAAATACTGTAAATGCTGGCTTCGGAGCAGCCAACAACCTCGCTATCAGACAGGCAAAGGGAAAATATATTCTCTGCCTTAACACTGATACAATTTTATTAAACAATGCAATCAAAATGATGTTTGATTTTATGGAAAAAGAAGAAAATCAAAACATCGGTGCATGCGGGTGTTATATTACAGGTAAAGACCAGAAGCCGAGCAACTGCGGAGGGTTACTGCCTTCTGTCGGCGCGCTTTTCTGGAAGTTTGGATTCAGAAAGTTGTGCCCTGAATACTACGAAAAAAAATATGTAGGCAAAATAACCAAAGAAACAAAGGATATTTACTCTGACCTTGGTTACATTACAGGCGCTGATTTGTTTTTAAGAAAAAAGGTTCTTGATGAAGTTGGTTTATACGATGAAAATATCTTTATGTATTTTGAAGATTCCGATTTATGCAAACGAATAAAGGATAAGGGCTATGAACTAACACTTGTTGAAGGGGGAGAAATAGAACACCTCGAAGGGCAATCGACAAAGAACCCTCTGAACAAAAAAATCTGGTTTAAAACGAGTGAAATGTACTATTTCAGAAAGCATTTTCCCTCTCAGCTTCTGCTTGTTAAACTGATTTATCTCATATTATACCTGTTTGACTGGCTGATTTTGAGGAATAAAGATTCAAAAGAACTTATAAAGGTTGTTTTAAATGGATAAAAAAGAGAAGGTTTACTCATTTGATATATTCGATACTCTGATTACAAGAAAAACAGTATTCCCTGAAGCCGTTTTTCTTGCCGTACAGGAAAAAATCAGAGTTCTTAATCTGCCCGAATTTCTCAAAAATAATTTCTCACTTCTCAGAAAAGAAGCCGAGAAATACTGTACAGAGCGTGAATTTCAGCTTCATAATAAATTTGACTGCACGATTAACAACATCTATGAGGTCATTAAAAATAATTATCAGCTCGAAAGCAATACGGTTGAAGCCATAAAACAACTTGAGATAGAGGAAGAAATCAATAACGCATTTCCGATAATTGAGAACATAAACAAAGTGAAAAACCTCATCAGCGAAAACAAAAAAGTCATTTTAATCTCAGATATGTACTTACCCTCTGAGGTTTTGAGGGAAATTTTGGTTAATATTGACGATGTTTTTAAGTATATTGAAATTTATACTTCCTCTGATACAGGGAAAAGAAAGTCAAACGGCTCATTGTATCGTTTAATACAGGAAAAATACAAAATTATAGAACATACAGGGGACAACGAATTTTCTGATGTCGTTCAGGCAAAATGGAACGGAATTAAGGCAAATAAAGTTATTTGTGAAGGGTTAAAGGAATACGAAAAGAGATTAATCAAAAAATACCCGAAAAACCTTTACCTTCAAAAATCAGTCGGAATAAGCAGATTATTGAGACAAAATTCAAAGCCGAACGGAGTTTTTGATTTTGCACTTTCGTTTGCTGCGCCTGTTTTGTACGGTTACACGGATTGGGTTCTTGCGGAATCGCTGAGACGAGGAATTAAAAACCTTTATTTCGTTGCAAGAGACGGGTTTGTGCCTAAAATAATCGCTGATATAATAATCAGAGAAAAGAATTACGATATTAAAACGCACTATTTTTACAGCTCCCGCAGGGCATCAAGAATTGCGGAAGAGAAAAACATCGAAGAATACATAACCCAAATTTTCTCGGAGCTTGAGGACAGACAAACAGAAGAATTTATCGCAAAAAGGTTTGAAATAACAAAAGAAGAACTCCTCTCTTTTGGGGGCGCAAGCAGGGAAAAACTTCTCTCTAACCCCGAATTTAAGAATTTAATCATAAATAAACACAAAGAGAAAAAATCTCTGTTTTTATCCTACATCAGACAGGAAATTAATTTCACTGAACCTTTTGCCTTTGTTGATTTAAACGGCTCAGGGAGAACACAGGATAATCTGGCTCATCTCATAAACGACAATATTTGTAAAACCGATATTGTATCTTTTTATTTCAGCCTCCAGCCGAATATGGAATACAGAGAAAACTCAATAAAATCAGCCTATATTAATTCATATAACTTTAACAGCCTGTTTCTTGAACTTATGTGCAGAACTTTGCATGGTCAGACTTTAGGCTACGGAAGACAAGAAGGCAAAATTGTTCCTCTGCTCGAATATGACAACAACCCGAATATGGAAAAATGGGGGTTTGAAGTTTATCTTGACGGCTTAAAAGCCTACACAAAACTTATGGCGCAGGAAGAAATTAATAATGATGCCGTTTTGCCTTTTGAATACTTAAATTACTTAAAAGGCTTAATTGACAGGGAAACAGCGGACACTATCGGCTCAATTCCTTTTGGGATTTATGGTGACGAAAAAACGATAAAAGAATTTATCCCGAAATACACTCTTTTTACTCTCTTTCAAAAGAGAGAAATTCCTTCGGTTGCGTCCTCGAGAGCAAATAAAATAATAAAACCTTTATCTTTAATAATCAACAAAATCAGAAGCAAAAAGACATACGGGTTTATCTCTAAAAAAAGAGAATTGGCATATTTAAACTTTTTTTGGTATAAAATTAACCTGTACAACATATTTTGGAAAAAATAAATGAAGATTTTGCTCATCAATATGTATTTTTCGGATAAGTACCCGACAGGGGTAAACCCCATTGTTTTTGGTACTTACAGAACCCTGAGAGAAAAAGGCGAAGAGGTTTTTGTTTATGCCCACGATGTTAAGCCCTATATTGATGAAGACTATCCCTATACAAAATTTTTCCCTAAATCAACCTTCATCTGGGATGTTGAACAGACGAAAGAGAATAAAAAAATTTATTTAAGAAATATGGTTTATAACTCTGAAGCCGAAAAGAATTTAGGGGAAATGCTTGACGAAATAAAACCTGATTTAGTCCATATCCATACTGCCTGGAATATGAGTTTTTCGATTTTAAAACCGATAAAAAAGAGAAAAATTCCGGTTATTTTCACTGTCCACGACATTCAGATTTTTTGTCCGACAATCTTTTCAATAGGCTTAAACTACTGCAGCGATTGCAGGGGCTATAATACCCTGCCCTGCCTTTTCAAAAAATGTAAAGGTACTTATCTTAAAAGCGCCTTTTATTCAATAAAATCCTTCACCGAAAGAGTTTTGGGCTCACAAAGAGATATTGATTTATATATTGCAGTGAGCGAAGCAACTAAACAGTATATGACTAAATCGGGAATAAAAGAGAGCAAAATCAGGGTACTTCCGAATTTTGCAAATAACGAAATGGTAAAATCCGCCGAAAACTATGAACCCAAGTATGGTGATTTCTTCTTTTACGCCGGGGGCGCAGGGAAAATAAAAGGGATAGAAACCCTCTTAGAAGCAATAAAACAACTCCCGAAAGACATCTGTTTTCATATTGCAGGGGGCGGAGACTACGAAAGAATAACGGAATTTATCAAAAACAATAATCTTCAAAACGTCAGAATTTCAGGACCTTTGACAAGAGAGCAGATGGAAGAAGAATATAAAAACTGCCTTTGTGTGCTTATGCCGTCTGAGTGCTTTGAAACAATGGGAATGATAAATGTTGAAGGCGCAATTTTCTCTAAACCTTCAATTTCATCAAACATCGGAGGGCTCAGCGATGTCGTGGAAAATGAAAAAACAGGACTTCTTTTTGAGCCTGCAAATTCTGAACAATTAAAAGAGTGTGTTTTAAGATATTGGAAAAACAAAGATTTAGCTGTTGAACACGGAAAGCAAGCAAGAGAGAAGGTTTTGAAGGTATACAGAGAGGACTTGTATTTTGAAAAACTTCTTGAAATTTATAAGGAAGTTATAAATACAAAAAGAGGTAAGAAATAGAAGTTATATTTAACTCTATTTTACTACCCAGCTCTCAGCCCCGAGGTTAGTGAAACGAAAACGGCGAAACTCTCCGCCGAGTTTCAGAAGCTCCTTCGTAACATTATATCTTGTATTATTCGGGCAATAGAACATAAAGAACCCGCCACCGCCTGCACCAGAAATTTTCCCTCCCGTTGCACCTGCGTTGATTGCTGTTTCATAAATATTATCTATGACAGGATTTGAGATAGATGAGGACATCTGTTTCTTATATTTCCAGCCGTCATTTAAGAGATTGCCCATTTCATAGAGTTTTCCCGTCAAAAGCGCCTCTTTCATATCATAAGAATACTGTTTTATTTTGTGCATAGCCTCAATGGCTTTTTCGTTTTTGTTCTTCGCATTCTCTGCCTGACTTTTGATGATTTCGGCTGACAGTCTGCTTGTTCCCGTGTAATAGAGAAGAATATTGAGTTCAAGCTCGTTCATATACTCTTTTTTTATTCTGAGAGGATTAACAAGCACTTTATCCCCTTTAAATTCCATAAAATTGAACCCGCCAAAGGCTGCAGCATACTGGTCTTGTCTGCCCCCTGCCATTGTCAGGTCTTCTCTTTCAATACTCCAGGCCAAATTCGCCATATCATATTCACCCAAAGGCAAATTCAGCCATTCCTGGAAGGCTTTTACTATCGCAACAACAAGCGTTGATGATGAACCAAGACCGCTTCCTGCAGGTGCATCCACATAAGTTGTCAGGGTAAAGCCGAGAGGTTTTTTAACAAAATCTTTTACTATTCTGTTATAAACACCCTTTAATAAATCGAATTTTCCGTCAATTTCGAGTTCGTTTTTTGAATCAAAAACACCTTTTTCCTCTCTGTCGGCGCAGTAAAATTCGATTTTGCCGTCGTCTCTCGGTTCAATAGTGGCATAAGCATACATTGTTATGCAGGCATTTAAGATACAGCCGCCATATACATCGCAATAAGGACTTACATCCGTTCCTCCGCCCGCTAAACCGATTCTTAAAGGTGCTTTTGCTCTGACTATCATTTTATTTTACTCCTTTAAACATCTCTTCTTCAACCAGCGCACAGATAATATGCCCGAGCATAATGTGTGATTCCTGTATTGTCGGGGTTGAAGAAGAGGGAACATGGATAATATAATCGCAGTATTTATCCATTTCACACTGTTTTTCGCCGACCAAACCGACTGTTATTACCCCTTTTTTCTTCGCTTCTTCAAGCGCAAGAACAATATTTTTTGAGTTTCCGGAGGTTGAAATACCTATAAAAACGTCGCCCTCTTTTGCATTCGCCTGGATTTGTCTTGAAAATGACTTTTCGTAGCCGTAATCATTCCCTATAGCCGTCAGAATTGAGGTGTCCGTAGAGAGCGCAAAAGCAGTTAAACCGGGGCGGTCAAAGAAAAATTTTGAAACAAGCTCACCCGCAATATGCTGGGCATCACCTGCCGAGCCGCCGTTTCCCGCCGTCAGAACTTTTCTGTCCTTTTTATATGCATCAACTATTTTGTCCGCAATATTTTTTATTACGGATAAAATTTTTTCATCATTTAAAATTTTTGTTTTTGTATCGATTGAGTCCTGAATGTATTTTTTTATATCCATTTTAGTTGTCTCCAAGAATAATACATTTTAAATACGGCAGTTTAATATTATCGATTTTTTGGTTATCCCCGAGCATAACCGAAGTTTTCAGATCAATTCTGAGTTTTTCGCACGCCGTCAAAATCATTCCGGGGTTTGGCTTCCTTAAAATTGTATCATAAGAAAATTCTTTTATAACCCCCTCTTTATGATAGGGGCAAAACTCAATATCCGAAAAGGTTATCCCCTTTGAAGAATAAAATTCCTTTATTCCTTCAAACCCCTCTTTCATCTGCTCAGAATTAAACTTATTTTTTGCTATCCCTGCCTGGTTTGTAACCATAACGATATGGTAATCTTTTTCAGCATATGATTTAACAATATCAACGGTCGAAGGAATTATTTTAAAATTTTTCCCGTGAGGGTACTCGGTATTTTCAATTATTGTTCCGTCTTTATCCACAAACAGGGCGGGCTTTGATTTTTTCTCTGTCCAATCGGGAATTAAATCCTGAGCCCTGTAGTAGTCCTCAGGGATTCCTATATCAATAAAACAACCGCCTAAAGGAAGAGCGAATAATTGTTTATTTTTTAAGAGCTCGGGGAAAATTTGGGTTTCAAGAGAAATAAAGTCACCTTTAAAATTGTCCTTAAAAGGCTTCAGGGCTTGTTTTCTGATATAGTATATTCCCCCGTTTATGTAGCCATCGATTCTGTCTTCGGGAAGTTTTCCTTTTTCCGTAAAAGATTTTATTTTGAAATTATCATCAATTTCAACAAAGCCGTACCTTTCAATGTTGTTTGTATAGCGAAGGGCAAGGGATACAGGCTTATCAGAGCCAAAATCCTCGAGAAGAGAATAATCAATATCAAAAAAAGTATCCCCGTTTATTACAAAAAAATCATCAGAGAGTTTATCAAAAGCATTGAGAATTGCTCCGCCCGTACCAAGAGCGGTTTCTTCTTTTACAAAAACGGCATTTTTGAGGTTTTTGAAATAATTTTCTATGCACTCAGACTTATACCCCGTCAAAAACACGAAACTGTCAAAGCCCTGCTGTCTGAGAGTTTTGATTATATAATCGAGAAACGGAAGATTTTTTATCGGTGCCATCGGTTTTGGTACATCAGACACAACGTGAGATAACCTTGTTCCGAAACCGCCCGATAAAATTACTGCCTGTCTTTTCATTATTTTGTAACTCCTGTCTGATAAAACAAGTTTATCACAAAATAATTAAAATTAATTTTTATGGTATAATCTGATTTATGAAGAACATCGCATTTATTTTTGGAACAAGACCTGAAATAATAAAGCTTGCGCCTGTGATACTTGAACTCAGGAAGTATAGCGATAATTATAATGTCATCATTATAAACACAGAGCAGCAAAAAGAACTATCTAACCAGACACTTTCATATTTCGGATTAAAAGCGGATTATAACCTTGACTGTATGAGAGAAAACCAGTCACTTTGCTCTGTTCAGGCAAGAATTTTAAATTCTCTCGAGAAGGTTTTCTCAGAGAAAAAGATTGACGCAACAATCGTTCAGGGGGACACAATAACCGTTCTTTCTGGCGCACTGACGAGTTTTTATCATAAAATTCCTGTTTTCCATGTGGAAGCAGGACTTCGCTCATACAATATGTTTGAACCCTTTCCTGAAGAGATTATGCGCCAGATGACTTCAAGAGTTGCCGATTTGCATTTTGCCCCGACAAAACAAAATGAAGAAGCACTTTTAAAAGAAAATGTTGATAAAGACAAAATTCATATTGTCGGAAACACAGTTATTGACGCTCTTTTCTGCCTGTCAGATGAGGTTATGAACAAGGCTGAACAATTCTTCAGAGAAAAAGACATTGAAATCAACGACAAACTTGTTCTTATAACCGCCCACAGAAGAGAAAACCACGGAGAGCGAATAGACAGAATAATTGAGGCAATTTTATATCTGGCAAATAAATTTAGCGACCACACTTTTATCCTTCCCGTTCACCCGAACCCGAATGTTCACGATAAAATTCATAATCGTTTGGGCGGTTTAAAAAATATTAAACTGTTACCCCCTCTCGATTACCCTTATTTAGTTTATTTAATGAAGAAGGCAAAATTAATTCTCACCGATTCAGGGGGAATACAGGAGGAAGCTCCCTCTTTTGCATGCCCCGTACTTGTTATGAGGTATGAAACAGAGAGAAAAGAGGGTATTGAAGCAGGTGTTTCAAAACTTGTCGGAGCTGATTATGATAAAATCCTCAAGGAAAGCGAAAAAATATTGTCGCTTTCAAAAGAAGAGACCAGATTAAAAGCCCAAAATCCTTACGGTGACGGACAAACATCAAGAAAAATCGAAAGCATCATAAGAAAATATTTTACCGAAAAGTAATAAAAATCTTAAAAAGGGCAAAATATTTCATGTTTGAATTATAATAGAGATGAAAATTCAAAATTTAAGGAGCAATTATAAAATGCAGCAAGAGGATATTATAATCTGTAATCAGGATACAGAGGAAGAAGAAGAACTGACTATTAATTTAAAGAAAATATGGGCAAGTATTGTAAACAGAAAAGATATTCTGGTAAAAATTTTCGGCTATGTTTTATTATTCTTCATTCTTTTAACCTTTATCATACCAAAGAAATACACCGTTATTTCGGATATATATATCAATAAATCGAACAATTCAAATTTGGTGGAGTTTAACCCTTACGTACTCAACGAAGCGGCATCGGGCTCACTGTTTTCAATGGGTGTTGATAAAGCCATTAACAACGAAATTGAGTTAATGAAATCAGAAATGGTTCTTGATAAAGTTATCAGGGAAAACAACATAAGAATCGGTAAAAAATTCGGCATAATCCCTATGAAAAGGACAGGCGAATACCTGACCGCAAAAGAATTTTACGGCAAAGGAAAAGTTTTAAGACTTGAAAATGTCAAAAATACAAACGTAATTTCAATAAGATTTAAAGCCAGAAAACCTGAAGTTGCATACGGAGTTGTTAATTCACTGATTAATAATTATATTGAGCTTCATAAAGAACTAAACAGTGAAAAATCAAAATTCGATAAAGAATTACTTAAATCCCAGTATGAAAAAGCAAAAGAAGCACTTGAACTCAAACTTCAAAATGCAAACGGACTTCCGACACAGGCAGGCGGTAATATTACAACTCTGTCAGCAATGAGTGCATATTCCACTACTGCAAATAAAGCTATCAATGCCTTTAAAGGGCAATATATGAAAGGTCAACGCACTCAGGCAGAGGTCAGCGAGGAAATACAAAAACTCACTCAGCTTGCAACGAAACTCGAATGGGCAGAGCTCGTTGATCAGATGTCTGATTCTTCAAAAGTCCTTGTATTAACTGCACCAAGACAATTAAGACCGTTTGAAAATTCTTCGCCCAATTTAAAGTTAAATATAATTATAGGTATTATTTTCGGACTTATTGCAGATTTAATAGCTTTGATTTATCTTGAATTAACGGATAAAAAGCTGGCATATTCAACTCTCAGCAACAATATAGTTTACAGCGCAGAAAAAGATTTTGACGGTTTAAAATCGGAAATACTCTGTTTCTCGCCAAAGAAGATACTGCTTGTATCTCTTGCAAAACTGTCAGATGAATTTTTAGGCAAAATAAAAGAAATTAAAAATGCCGAAGTTATTTATGCTGATTTATCAAGCGATTTTGTTGATAAATTATCCCAGGCAGATGAAATTATGCTTATTTCAAAAATCGGTGAAACAAATACTGATGTTTATAAGAAAATTTCAAACATTATCAAAAAGCAGAAAAAGACTTTATTATATGATGTTTTACTATAACAAAATACAATAATACAAAAAGCCGTAATCATCAGATTACGGCTTTTTTAGTGAAAACCGGCGGTAACGGGATTTGAACCCGTGTCAACAGAATGAGAATCTGCTATCCTGACCCCTAGACGATACCGCTTTGGTTCAAAGAAAAATATTTATTTATAAGAATATTATACACACTAATTATTTTTTTCAATAGTTTTTTGTTAAAAATGTAAATTCTACACTCCAATATTGCACTACTACATAAATATGTTGTATAATTTTTATAAATGAGGGATGTGAGGGATAATTTTTGGCTACTCCAAAATATAATAAAAACTACAACAGTATCTACGGTTCACAAAGCAATGTAAATCCTTTCAATGCTTATATTGAGCCCGAATACGAGTTTCTTCCGAGAAAAGAAAACAACTTTGAATCGGATTCAAAACCGCTCAACTTAGAACCTCAGGTCATTTTTCCTTATCAGCTTCAGAAGAAAAAGAAGAAGAAAGTTTCAAAAGTTAAGGTAAAGAAAATCTTATCTTTTATTGTTTCTCTGTTTTTAATTTTCTTTGTTTTTCCTTCTGTTACAAAGAATTTCATCATTCCTCTGTTCAAAAAGCCTGTTAAACTGGCAAGAGTTGATTACTATAGAGTTATGTACCCCAGCCGCCAGTATTTATACAACGATATTTTTATGAACCGTCATTTTCTGAGAGCGGCAAACGTAACCTCACCCCTGATGAAGAGGATGAAGGAAAGACAGGAAATGATTTCCCTCAAGCTGGGTTTATTGACTTTAATGAAGAACTACCCTCAGCTTCAGCCCAGTATCTATGTCTGGGACTACAGAACAGGCAATTATATTGACATTAATTCAACAAAAAGATTTCCCGCAGCCAGCATAATCAAAATTCCCGTTCTTCTTGATATGTTCAGAAATATTGAGCTTGGCGAAGTCGGTATAAAAGATGAAGTTGAAATAACCGACTATTACAGAGCGGAGGGTTCAGGCTCCATCAAACATGCTCCTGCCCACAAGAGTTTTACACTTGATGAACTTGCGGAAGCGATGATAACAATATCCGACAACTCCGCAACAAATATGATTATGGCGCAAATCGGGGGCATGCCTGCCGTAAACAGAGCGATAAAGGAATGGGGGTTATCAAACACTTATATCGAAAACTGGCTTCCCGATTTAGGTGGCACAAACAAAACCACCACAAAAGACCTTGGAATTATGCTCTATAACATAGATAACCCTGACTTTTTAAATCTCCAGTCAAGAGAAAAAGTTATGGAATATATGACGGATGTAAAAAATAACAGGCTAATTGCTGCAGGCTTGCCTCCTGAGGCAATGTTTGCTCACAAAACAGGTGATATAGGCTCAACTCTCGGGGATGCAGGCATTGTCTATGGCCCGAATGAAAAGAAATATATCGTTGCAATAATTGTAAATCGTCCTTATAACTCTCAGCAGGGTAAAGATTTTATCGTTCATGCTTCAAGAATGATTTATAATTCAATTTATTAATTGTAACTTTTACCTTAATTATTTTATATCGCGGGCAAAATTTTCTTTGTTTGTTTTATAATAAATCTGGAAGTAAGTGCAAATGAAAACAAACAAACTGACTTTAATGATATTCATCAGTCTGCTTTTGGGCATAGTACTCGGATGGCTGGCACCTGAGTGGGGTGTTAAAATGAAGCCGTTCGCAACAATGTTTCTGAATATGATTAAAATGATTATTGCGCCCCTGTTGTTTTCCGTTGTCGTTACGGGTATTGCTTCTCACGGTGATATAAAATCGCTCGGGAAATTAGGGGTAAAGACAATGGTCTATTTTGCCGCCGCTACTTCTATTGCAATGGTTATCGGACTTACCCTGGGACTTATTATCCAGCCGGGTGTAGGGTTTAATCTCTCTGTTTCAGAAAGCGAATTAAATTCCGTTTCCCAGATGGCGACACAAAATATCCACGGTTCTTTCGGGGACTTTTTCGTAAACCTTTTCCCGACAAGTATTGTTCAGGCTATGGCAAGGGGAGATTTACTGCAGATAGTTGTATTTTCAATATTTTTCGCACTTGCTATTTGCGCAGTCGGTGAAAAAGCAAAGCCTGTTCTGAATGTTCTGTCATCACTTGCCGATATAATGTTCAAATTCACAAACTTTGTTATGTACTTTGCACCGCTCGGTGTTTTTGGTGCTATTGCTTATACAATAGGCACAAGCGGAATAGGAATTATGGGAAGCTATATAAAGATTATTCTGGCACTTTATCTTGCGCTTATTCTTTTTGTATGCGTTATAATGTTTATCGCATCAAGAATAGTCAGAATTTCCCCGATTCCTTTGATGAAGGCAATACGTTCCCCAGCGATGCTTGCGTTTTCAACAGCAACTTCAGAGGCTGCTCTGCCTGATGCGATGAAGATTATGGAAAGGTTCGGAGTACCTAAGGACATTGTCGGATTTGTTATGCCTATGGGATATACCTTTAACCTTGACGGCAGTACACTATATCTGGCAATGGCAATGCTCTTTTCACTTCAGATAGTAGGTATTCAGCCTGAGACCTTTGAACTTATCGCAATAATGCTTACTTTAATGATAACCAGTAAGGGTATTGCCGGAGTACCGAGAGTTGCGCTCATTGTTTTGGCGGGAACGCTTTCGAGCTTTGGATATCCGTTGATTGGTATTGCTATTTTGCTTGGTATTGACCAGATTCTTGATATGGGAAGAACAACGGTTAATTTAATCGGCAACTGCGTTGCTACGGTTGTTGTTGCAAAATGGGAAAATGAATTTAACTATTTAAAGATGGAGCAATACATAAGGAGCGAAAAGCGGTCATCAAGATCGACCTTCAGACGTATTTCAAAAAAGCTGAAGTTTGAAGACAAAATCACACCCGCCACCCTGCCGATTGAAGAAACCTCTATGGTCGGCATGGGAGAAGAAGAAGCTAATTACTGATATTCCCAGCCTGACTGGGCGATTTTGCTCTTTATTGTTTTGCTCTGGGTTATCAGATATTCCTTATAATTATTCGGAGTAAGAATTTTTTCGCCTTTTTTGTAGTAATGAGGATGGATTAAAACTTCTGCGGTGCAATCCAAATCTGAAATTGCCATTAATCCGTACCAGACGGCATTTTCGTCCATATACCCCGTAAAGGTTACACCTACAAAATATTTGTTTGTTGTGAGTTCATATTTTTCGATAATTCGTCTGTTTACTTTTGTATAATCGTTCAAAATCTTACGTTTTATCAGGTTTATGGGATATTTTATATTGAAAATCTTTGACAGACTTGAGATGTAGGGAACTTCATACTGCGTTCTGACGCGCTCTATCCCGTATTCCTTCGCAAGTTTGCAGGTTAATTCAAAAATCGGGGTAATTGCGTGGGTATGCACGTGAGAGTCGATATGAGTAACGTTTGAATATTTCAAAATCTTCTCTATCTGTGCTCTGAACTCAATTTCAATTTGCTGAAGTACCTCAGGTTTTTGTGAGAGCTGCTGAAGCGCCATAAAATCTTTGTTAAATTTCCCGTTTTTATTGCAGATTAAGGTTGGATTAGTCAGGCTCTGCCCCTCGATGATATTGAGGTGCACACCCAAATCGATATACTGAATTTCTGGGAGGATATTAAAAACGGCATCCTCAAAGGCAGGACCTGTCGCCATAAGGCTTGTTGAGTTAATAACCTTTGTTATTGCCCCTTTTCTTATTCCCTGATTTAGTGCTGTTGAGTTGCCAAAGTCATCGGCATTAAAAATTAATTTTTTCATTGCATGTTTACTTTATCTATACTATCATCCATTATAGTATCACAATTTTGGATAAAAAATGCAAGTTCCTGTTTTATCAATTATAATTCCTTGTTACAACGAAGAAGAAGCGATTGAAAACACCTTAAAAACTCTTCTTGATTACCTTAAAGAGCTGACGGACAGAAATATTGTCAGTGAAAAGAGCTTTTTATACCTCGTCGATGACGGGAGCAGCGATAAAACTTATTCTATTCTTGAGAAATGGCATAATGAAAACCCTGATAAAATCAAGGTTTTGAAGTTCAGCAAAAATTTCGGAAATCAAAAAGCCATTCTGGCAGGACTTTTAGAAGTTAGGAAATATAACCCCGACTGCTGTGTCACTATTGACGCGGATTTACAGCAGGACGAGAGAACCATTGAAAAATTTCTTGAAGAGTTTAAGAAAGGTAACCAGATAGTCTGCGGTATCAGAAACGACAGAAAGACTGATTCCTTCTCGAAAAAGTTTACCGCACTTGCGTTTTATAAGTTCATTAATCTTCTGGGTGTTGATATGGAGCCGAACCATTCCGACTTCAGGCTTGTGAGCAAAGAAGTTCTTGAGGTTTTAAGCCGCTACAGAGAGGTAAACCTCTTTTTAAGAGGGGTTTTTCAGGAATTCGGGTTTAAAAAGCAATATGTCTATTTTGATGTCAGACCGAGGTTGCAGGGCGAATCAAAGTTCAATTTCTTCTCGCTTATGACCTTAGCGCTTCAGGGGATAACCTCCTTCAGTATTGTTCCACTGCGGTTTGTATCCGTCACAGGGTTTATAATGTTCTTCACAAGTTTATTGCTCGCTATCCACGCGGTTTATGAAAAAGTCGCAAACCAAAATACCGTTTCAGGTTGGGCAACCATCGTTATGGCGCTCGCCATTATCGGCGGACTGCAGATTCTCTGTATAGGTATAATCGGGGAATACTTAGGACAATTATTCCAGGAAGTCAAAGCCCGCCCCAGGTATATTGTTGAAAAAGAACTTGAGTAAATTCGGGTTGTAAATTTATATTGTTCGCTCTATAATTTTGTTATGGAAAACTTAGAAGCAGAAATTAAAGATTTAATCGGAAAAGACGAAAGCAAAGCAAGACCGGTTGCCGAAAAATTAATAAACACCTCGGATATAGAGCTTTTTAAAGCGCTTATCTGCAAGACCGATTTTTTGTTCGATTTTGTTAAAAATAACGTTGCAAAACGAATTGAAGGGGCTGTAAACAAGAATAATTTTAAAAATATTATCAACTTCTTCACCGTTTATTCCTCTGAATATGACGATTTATTTGCAGGTATTCTTGCAAAACACGCAAGCCAGGATTTAACCGATGAAATTTTTGAGATGCTCCAGAGCGGAACAAATGAGCAAAAGGCATACTGCGCAAAGTATTTCTCGCTCATTCCCGACACTGTTTCTATTGAAGATTTGCAAAAATACGCATTTTCCGATTTTGAACCACTTGCTCTGAACTCTGCTCAGGCGCTCGGGATAATGAGAGATGATATTTCTTATGATATAGCATTGAGCAACCTCGAGAGCGAGGATGATTTTGAAAAACTTCAGGCTGTTAAATTCTTTACGGCTTATGAAAAAAATCCGCCGCTCAATGAAATTTTTGAGGCAATGAAGAAATCCAACATGCCTGAAAACATAGCAGGCGAAATTCCTTATATTGCAAACCTGACAACACTTTTTAGTCAGGATGAATATAAGAAAAATGTTTTGATAACTTTTGATAATATTTTATCGGGCTTAGGCGAAATTCTTCCGCTTTCTCAGATTTTCCAGTTTGAACTCTTTGAAGTAACAGAGTTATTAATTAATACAAATAAAACCGAGAATAAATACAGAAGTAAAATTGCCCAGATTTTACTCAAAGAGCGAGCAAAAATAAAGATGTTCTGCGAAAATGAAGAGTATATCTTTGACGAGGACAAAAACACAAAACAAGAGCTTTGCGCTGTTCAGAAGCTGCTTCAGAGCCAAAGCAAAGAGTTTTGGCAGGAGCAGTCAAAAGAGGTTCTGAAAGAACTCGACCACTGCCGACACAGAATCTGCGCCGCACTCGAAGTTATAATTGAATACAATTTAAAAGATGCGGCAGAGAAAATCAAATCTTTATTAACCCACGAAAATGAAATTGTTGTTTGTAAATGCACTGAGGCTTTGAAAGAATTTAATATGCTCTCTGAGGTTAATAAAGAGGAAGTTTTATCAAGAATACAAAACGAGAATTTAAAAGCCCTGATTGAAAGTTATTGGAGAGAATAATCACCCGAAAGACTAATATAAAAACCGAAAAGTCGTATTAATATTAAATTATGTACGACAATGATTTTTATAAAAATTTAAGAAAGCCCCCGTTTTTGCCTAAAGGAAAAGTATTTAAAACAATTTGGGCTGTTTTATATTTTTTGATGCTCGTTTCATTTGTTTTGGTTATTATATCCGGCGAAGATGAGAAAATACTTGGTATTGCAGCATTTTTTGTTCAGCTTTTTTTCAATATCCTTTGGCCTTTAGTATTTTTTAAATATAAAAACATAAAACTCGCTTTATGGGTATCCGTTTTACTAATGATTTCAGTATCGGCTATGGTGAGAATTTTCTTTGAAATTTCAGACTTGGCAGGAATACTTCAGATACCATATCTTCTCTGGACAATTTTCGCAATTTATTTAAACAGTGCAATATATTTTTTGAACAAAAAATAAGATGCATCGTTTGATGCACCTTATTTTTATTGTAGGTTGGGCATTCTTGCCCAACAATATTTATTGGTTTAATTATACACAAGCAGCACATTCAACATTGAGCGCTTTTTTGGCTTCTTCGAGTCTTACCTTGATTCTGCCGTCAACTGCAATACCTTCGCCTGTTTTCTCAGAAATGAGAAGCGGGTTAATATCGAGTTCATCGATAAACGGATAATCGTGAACGAGTTGAGACAGTCTCAGAAGTGTTTCCTGAATTTGTTCCATCTTAGCGGGAGTTGTACCTCTTGCGCCCTTGAGCAAGCCGTAAGCTTTAACTGATTTAATCATTTCGTCAGCATCAACGTCAGTCAAAGGTGCAATTCTAAATGTAACGTCCTTCATAGTTTCGATGAATACACCGCCTAAGCCGAACATCATCATAGGACCATACTGAGGATCTGTTGCGATACCACAAACCATTTCTCTGTTGCCCTTAACCATTTCCTGAATGATAACACCTTCGAGCCCGTCGATTAAGCCTTTTTCGGTTAATTTCTGAATTAAGTCTTTGTATTCTGCTCTGAGTTGTTCTTCTGACTGAATGTTAACTCTAACACCACCAACATCTGTTTTGTGTGAAGTTGTTTTTGAAGTCATCTTCATAACAACGGGGTAGCCGATTGAGTTACCGAGTTCAACAACCTCAGCTTCGTTCTTAGCCAAACCGTATTTGCAGGCTCTTATACCGTAAGCATTTAAGAGGTCGATGGATTCGAGAGTTGTTAACTGAGCTCTGCCTTCCATTAATGAAGCCTTCATAATTGACTCAGCTTTTGCTCTGTCAACACTGTAAGCGGGAATTTTGCCTTCAGGTCTGTTTATCCATTTTCTCTGTTGGTCTAATCTCATAAAGCCTTCTGCAGCTTCTTCTGCGTACATAAAGAACGGCATATTAACGTTCATATCTGAGAGAGCCGTAAAGAATTCGCTCTTTGTCATAAATACGCCGATAACGGGTTTTTGAGGATACTGTTCTTTAATTTCCATAACGGCTTTAGCAACATCAATATCCTTTAAGCCCAGGAACGGTAAGTAGATAACCATAATCATATCGACATTTTCATCAGCAATAACTGTCTGAAGTGTTTGCTTGTAGTGTTCGATAGGAGCAGAAGCTATCATATCGATAGGGTTCTTGACTGATGCGGCTGACGGAAGGAAGCTTCTCAAAGTAGCTTTTGTTTCGTCAGAAATTTTAGCCATTTCCATACCGTATTCGCAAACTGCGTCAGTAGCCATAATTCCGGGACCGCCTGAGTTTGTGATGATAGCAACTCTGTTTCCTTTCGGAATCGGGCAGTTAGCAAACACTTTAGCTGTTGAGAAGAGGTTTTTCAGAGAGTATTCTCTGATAACACCTGACTGAGCCAAAAGTGCGTTTGCTGCTTTGTCTGCACCAGCAAGAGAACCTGTGTGAGATGAAGCTGCGCTTGCACCTGCTGCACTTCTTCCAGCCTTAAGAGCAAGGATAGGTTTCTTTTTTGAAATTCTTGTAGCTAATTTTCTGAAGTTAGCAGGGTTTTGGATAGATTCCATATATAAAAGCATCTGCTGAACGTCTTCGTCATCTTCCCAGTATTCAAGAGCGGTTTCAGCGTTAACGTCTGCCTGGTTACCGATAGAGATAAACTGTGCAAAACCGAGGTTTAAGTCTTTTAAGATGTTTAAAATACCGCCGCCTAAAGCACCTGACTGAGAAACAAAACCGATGTGTCCTCTTTCGGGGAGGCTTTCAGCGAAGCAACCATCCATGCTGACAGAGGGAAGTGTGTTAACAACGCCTAAGCAGTTAGGACCAACACATCTCATACCGTAATCTTTAACCTTCTGAGCGAGTTGTTTTTCGAGCTCAGCACCTTCAGCGCCTGTTTCTTTAAAGCCTGCAGTAATGATGCAAAGACCTTTAATGCCTTTTTCGTGGCATTGGTCAATAGTTTGAAGAACGAATTTAGCGTTAACAACGATGATTGCTAAATCGACTTCACCGGGGATTTCATTGACAGAGGTATAAGCCTGAAGTCCTTCAATGATACCGCCTTTAGGGTTAACAGGATAGATTTTACCTGTAAACTTGTATTCCTGAAGTCTTTTCATGATATCAGAGCCGATTGTGTGTTCCTTAGTGGAAGCGCCGACAACGGCAATTGATTTTGGTTTCATGATTTTGTCTAAAATTTCTTTTTGCATGTTTAAACCTTTCTTTTTATTGCCAGCATAATAATATTGTATCCGTTGAAAGTTTAATTTCAAGAAAACATAAGAAAAAATGACAAAATTTATAAGAAATATTTGAAAATCAATACCCGTTCTCTATCCAGGGACGCTCTCTGAACTTTGCGCCCAGAGATTTAGTGATTTCCTCGCAGTTTTTGACGTTGACTTCGTAGCCTTTATACCCTGAAACTACCGTTGCGGTTGTGTCTATACCTGCTTTTGCGCACTCAGAGATAAAATCTTTTACGGCGCTATAAGTGTTTTTAAGGTTAGGTTTTGATATTCTCTCGTATTCTTCCTCATTTTCGCCGTTTAAACTTATAGAAACCCTGTCAATAAGCCCAACAAGTTCAGGAACAATATCTCTTTTATGTATCAAATTACCCTGACCGTTTGTGTTTACTCTGATTTTAACCCCTTTATAGTTTTCTTTGATATATTTTGCAACTTCTTTTAATATGTCAAGTTTAATTATAGGTTCACCATAACCACAAAAAACGATTTCTTCTGACATTTGATTTTCAAACTTTTTTAGCTGATTAATAACATCCTGAGCGGTAATGTTTTCGTTATTTAAGAATAAATCAGCCCCGACAACGTCATCTTTAATCGCTCTGATACAAAAAACGCAGTTATTTGTGCATTTATTCGTCAGATTAATATAAATCTTGCCCTCTAAGGTATAAACTAAATTAAAATCAGCCATTTTCTTTTCTCCTGAAGAGAATTGTGGCATAAACAAAGTTTTTGGGCAATAAATTATCCTTCCATAAGTTCATCATAATTAATATGATGTTCTCGGGCATAATTCAGAAATATTTTTTCCTTTTTTGAGACTCTGACCTGGAATTTCAGAACATTATCTTCATCCTTTTTCTTCCTGCCAGCACCTTTTCTTGCACCGCCACGGATTTTTTTGACGTCCTGTTCGATTTCCTCCTTTAATTCAGACTGTTCTTCAGGAGTAAGAAGTTCTTTTATTAAGTCTGAGTTCGTTTTGAGATTATCCATTTTTATCATTCCTTTTTGTTGTATATTTATTAATTCTTGACATTGCCGTTAATTTATATTGCTCCGGTGCTTTTTGTGTCTTTTTCAGGGTAATAAGTCCTATTATAATAATTGCATTTTGATGATACATAAAATAAATACGAACCTTATCGCATTTAAGTTCAAATAAGCCTTCTTTGTTTAATGGTCTGCTTTTAACACCTGCCTGACCAAGTTGTTCAAACAGGGCAATAGTTCTTAAAACTCGTTTTATATTTTGTTTGTCAAGCGCCTTTAATTCCAGCTGCGCTTCAGGTGTATATTTTGCAGTAAATAAGTTTTCCATAATAAAATTATAATTCAAAATTTGATTTTTGTCAACATTTTTCAAATAAAATGATATTATCTTCTTAACTTATTTTCAAAATCATGGTAAATTATGGTTATGATAGAACTCTTGATTTTATACACTTTAAGAAAAAACGCAAAGACGATTTATGCTGTCAGGCGCGATATAATCGAGGTTTTCGGCACGTTCACCACCCCGAGCATCGGCACTATCCACCCTGCGATAAAACGTTTAGAGCAAAAAGGCTGTTTAACCTGCACTGAGAGAATGTCTGAGGGCGGAAAAAAATCGTCTTACTACAAATTAACGGAAAAAGGTCAGGAATTTTTCAGAGAACTCTTCTTCTCGGATATAAGCGAAAACCCCTCACTCTTTTACGGACACCTTCAGGCTCGTTTCGGAACTCTTTCAATGCTTAATGTTGAGGACAGAAAAAAATTTATTTCAGACATAACAAAAAAGCTCGAAATTTATTCTTTTGAGGTCGAGGACAAAATCAATGACGAATTAATCTCTCTCGACTATTTCCAAAAAGCGCTTCTGAAAAGGACTTTGAACGAAATAAAAGCACTTCAGACCTTCGTTAGGAATTTGAAGGTTGAAAATGACGGCTAAGATTTTATCGGTAAAAAAAGGCTCTATAGCTGATGAACTCGGTATTAAAAAGGGTGATGAGCTGCTTTCTATTGATAATACAGTATTAAAAGACTATATTGAATACCAGTTTTACAATGCTTCAGACGAACTCGAAATTGAGATAAAGAAGAAAAACGGGGATATTGAGGTTTTTGAAATCGAAAAAGATTTTGATGAAGATTTAGGTTTAATCTTTGAATCACTTGTCTTTGATAAAATCCGTCCGTGCGCAAACCATTGTATATTTTGCTTCGTGGACCAGCAACCAAAAGGTTTGAGAGATACTCTCTACATAAAAGACGATGACTACCGCCTGTCTTACCTTCAGGGAACGTATATAACCTTAACAAACCTCACAAACAGAGACAGAGAAAGAATTGCAAGGGAACACTTAGGTCCTCTTTTTATCTCTGTCCACACAACAAATCCCGAGTTGAGAGAAAAAATGCTGAGGAGTAAAAATGCCCGAAAAATCAACGAAGAGCTTGATTTTCTCAACAAAAACGATATTCCTTTCAACTGCCAGATAGTTCTTTGCCCCACCTATAATGACGGAAACGAATTAAAAAAGACACTGAGCGACCTCTCTAAGTATGAAAACCTTCTCTCTGTTGCGGTTGTACCTTTCGGAGTAACCAAATTCAGAGAAGAAAAAGTCAAAGAGGTGGATGAAAAAATAGCAAAAGAGACTATAAAGATTGTGGACAGTTTTAATAAAAAGCAAAAACGCCAGCTTGCCTTCTGCTCAGATGAATTTTACCAGAAGGCAAAACTTGAAATACCAGAGCGCGAATACTACGGCGATTTTGCGCAATTAGATGACGGAGTTGGCGCAATCAGACTTATTCTTGATGATTTTGAAAAAAGATTTAAAAAGTTACCCAAAAAACTAAACACAAAAAAAGAAATTATTTTTGCCAATTCCTCCTCTGTTGCCGATATTTTCAGAGGTTTTTGCGCGCGGTTAAACAAAATTGAAAATATAAGCGCAAAAGTAATAGAGGTAAAAAGCACGTTCTGGGGCGATTCAATTAATATTGCAGGGCTTATAACCGCGCAGGACCTGATAAAAACCCTGAAGGGAAAAACGAAAGGCAAAACAGTCATTATCCCTTCTGTCCTTCTTCAGAAATACACAAAAAAATTTCTTGACGGCAAGACTTTAAAAGAAGTGGAGGAAGAACTAAACTGCAAATTCCTTGTCATAAAAGACAATTACTCAACAAAAGAACTGTTCGCTTATTTAAAAAAATAAACTACACTTATAGTAACAAAAAATTTTATGTTCGGATTTATGATAGGTAGAGAATAAAAATCCAAAAGAGAAGAAAAATGTACAAAGTCAGAGCTTTATATCCGCAATATCAATACTCTCAGGACAGGCGGCAGCAGAATATTCCCGTTGCTTATGACAGAAGAAGCGGGGGCGACCGCAGAAATCAGGACCGGGTGCAACTCGATACCAAACTGACGAGAGATATTTTTGAAGTTAAGGGAAAGATTAAGGATATTACGGGGACAATCTCTTTTGATTCCGCCCAAAACAACGTTAAAAACCTTGAAAACGTTAAGGCGGTAAGTTCGGTTCAGGCTGATCAGTTTATAAAACAACAAAACGCAATTCAGACAAACCAGGAAACAGCCTCAAAATCAGAGGCATCAAATAATTTTCAGACAGGGATACTTGCTCTTGCACTGGCAGGAGTTCTTTTTACACCCTTCATCGGACCTGTCGGACTTGTTATAGCGGCAAGCGCAACTGTTTATGTCGGCGCAAAAGTATTAAAAGAAGCCGTTTCTCAGCAGGTTAAAAACGACCATAAAGACGAGAAATAAGAATTTCGCTGTCTTTCAGAACAAGAGAAAAACGTCTTGTCCGTTAAGTCTTACAGAGGTTTTGCTTTATGCCGTTCTGTCAACAGAAGGAAGTCTTAAATAGGCATCATACTCGTCGACAACGAACTTAACCGCAGCAAACTGCCCTGCGCTGACAAAGAAATCTCTGTAGCCGTTTTTGTAATCCCAATGTTCGTAGCAATAATCGCAAATTGCAGTTTCCAGGTCTTTGCTTATAGCAGAGGCTTTTGCAAGAACAGGTTTTATATCTGCTTCCATCGGTTCTTTTTCCGTACAAATCCAGGGTTTTCCCGGGAGCGCATTAACCAGCGGCAAACCGTTTGAGGACGGGCGGGCATATCTTTGCGAAATATCACAGACGGCATCGAGAAGTTCGGGTGTCGGTGGAGCGGTAAAATACATTGTGATAGGATCATGCCTTACTGTCCATTTATTTGCGCTGTCATAAGTTTTATAGTACCCGGGGACTTGTTTATCCTGCGGTACTCTGCATTTGCGTCCTTTTTTATCTGTGTATCTTCCCGTAATCATCAGTTCATCAAGTTCTTTGATTAAATCAGGGGAAGCCTTAACATTCATTGAAATTCTGTTTGTAATATTTCCCGGGAGCCCATACTGAAATTCTCTGAAATGCCAGCCGTTCTGGGCAAAGATTTGTCCGTTTCGGGGTGCGGTCATAATCATTTTCTGAACATCCGCCACTGAAGTTTTGCCAAAGGTTGAACTTTCGCTGTATCTGGCTATTCTTAGGTCATTATATTTTTGTTCAAATAAATTTCTGAAATTTTGCTGCGGCTGTCCGTATCTTCCTTTGAGGTATGCGGGATCTACATTGACAAAAGGATTAACCCTTCTCTGATTAACGGGTTTGGGAAATTGTTTCGGCGCTATTGTCTGATTCGGATTGAGCAGGGTAAACTCTGTTCCGTTGGTCTGGGAAAGGTTGCACAGATAGAGAACCTTGTCTATTTTTCTGAGTTCAAACTGCTTTCTTGAAATGTAGGTGTCATCAGGGTTAATATCAGCCCTGCCGATAACAATACTGTCATTTTTTTTGAGCTTTTTAATCTTCTCTTTTAAAGGACTTTTGGTTAAATCGATTTTATAAGTATCTCTGAAATTGATTATTGATTCCTCGGGAATTGCAATTCTTGATTCACCGTTAAGAGTGCTCTTTTTTCCGTACGGAAGCATAAAAACATCGGGCTTCTTTTTCCTTGAAAATAAGCCGCTAAAGGAAACCTGTTTATTATCATCAATGTTCGGGTAGAAATTAATCATTTTTGCCTCTGAGGTTGCTACATACCCTAATAAAACTCATGAATATTATAAATTAATATTTAATAAGGTTTAATTTACATATTTTAATATTAAGAATATATGATATACTTATTTTGAGGTTAATTTTATGTCGATGAACTGGAGTAATTTTATAAATAATTTTCTCAAGCCTGAAATACAGGATACTTTGAGAAATCTGCAAAATACGGGTTCTTCGTCATCTTCAAGAGCCCAAAATCTTGAAAGCGAAACCCAGCAGACAGGATTATTCAGGCTTTCGGCATCAACCCCTCAGGCAAATACACCTCAACAAACCACTCAAACCCAGTTCCCTGTCGGTGAGTTTCTTTTTAATGCGGAGGTCAGCCAGCTTGAACAACAACAGACCACCCAGATGATAAAAGAACTCTTTCAGCTGCCAAAAGAAATAACGGAATTTCTTCAGCAGGCGGTTAATCAGGGTAAAAATTCCGAGGTTATGGAGCTTTTAGGTGTTCTTATTGACTTAAACCAGCTTTCAAGTATGCTTCAGCAAAACGGAAAAAATGCCCTTTCAAAGCTCTACCAGATTATAGCGGAATATAACAGGCTTGGGGTTTCTATGAAGGGGCAGGAAATAACCGAACTTGCGAAGGTGATTAATATGGCAATACGCCAGGTAACCTCAACCGATGTTCAGACACTGAAAACAGTTATGCTCCTTTATCTTCCCTGGCTTCCTCTGACGGACAACGAGGCTTTTAAACTCGAAATAACCGAAAAGAAGGAGGAAAGCGCCTCAGACAGTGAGGATAACATAACTCTTTTGATTTCAACGGTTAATTATTCAAATCTTCAGGCGGCTATCACAAAAACAGGGCAGGACAGTGTAAACGTCAACGTTATCTGTTCTGAGGATTTTCCCTCTAACGATTTAAAGAACGGCTTAGATGAAAAATCAATAAAGTTCAATGTTCCGATTAAATTTGAATCGAAAATTCAGGAAAATGCACCGAAAGAGAAGAATGAAGAGCGAAAGATGAAAATTTTTATGAATACAAGCCCGGGAGTAAACCCGTTCCTGCTTCTTGTTGCAAATTCTGTGCTGAATATCGTTCATAACATTGACGATATGAACACTCTGAGAGAAAAAAGGAGCCGAAGAATATAAATGGCAAAGACAAAGACAAAATGGATATGCCAAAACTGCGGTTATGAAACCCCGAGACCGCTCGGCAAATGCCCCGACTGCGGAAGCTGGTCAAGTTTCGTGGAGGAGGTCGAGCAGACAAACGCAAAAAATCAGGAAATAGTTATCCTCGATGACGAAAAGGCTTATTCTATCAACGATATAGAATTAAACGAAGAAATCAGGTTTACAACGGGCTATGAAGAATTTGACAGAATTTTAGGGGGCGGACTGGTTCAGGGCTCTTTGGTTCTGCTGGCAGGCGATCCGGGGATAGGAAAATCAACTCTCGTTCTTCAGATGAGCAAAAACGTCTGCGCTCAGAATAAAAAACTTCTCTATGTCTGCGCGGAAGAGTCCTCCTCTCAGATAAAATTAAGAGCAAAAAGGCTTGGAGTTGAAGGGAATAATCTTTTTGTTTACCCGAAAACAGATTTTGAGAGCATAAGACACCAGGCGGAAAAATTATCCCCCGATGTTCTTGTTATAGACAGTATTCAGGCCATTTTCACCCAGACCATAACCTCGGGCGCGGGGAGTGTTTCCCAGATACGAGAATGCACGAATCTTCTTCTTGAGTTTGCAAAGAGCAGAAATATCACTGTTGTTATTGTCGGGCACGTCACAAAAGAGGGAAATATCGCAGGTCCGAAGGTTTTAGAGCACATGGTCGATACCGTCATTTATTTTGAAGGGGACAGATATAAGTCCTATCGGCTTTTGAGGGCTATTAAAAACCGCTTCGGCTCAACAAACGAGGTCGGTGTGTTTCTGATGACGGACACGGGACTTGTAGAGGTTACGAACCCGAATGAACTGTTTTTGCAGGACAGAAATAAGGAAGCAACCCCCGGGAGTGTCACTATTGCAACGACTGAGGGCACAAGAGTGCTCATGGTCGAGCTTCAGGCACTGGTCGGAACGACTTCTTATCCTTCCCCAAGGCGCGTTGCAACAGGACTTGAATATAACAGAATTTTGCAAATTTTGGCAGTGCTTGAAAAGAGGATAGGGCTCAATTTGAGCAAGCAGGATGTTTATGTGAATGTCATAGGCGGAATTGAAATCACAGAGCCTGCGGCGGATTTAGGAATTGCACTTGCTATAACCGCCTGCGCAAGAGATATTGTCATCAGAAACGACTGCGCAATAGTAGGCGAAATTGCGCTTTCGGGCGAAGTAAGAGCGGTAAACGATGTTGAAAAGAGGATTTTAGAGGCTCAAAAACTCGGGTTTAAGAGAATTATCGTACCTAAAATACACAAAAAACCGCAGAATAAATACAACATCGAGGTTGTAGAGGTTTCAAGGGTATCTGAAGCCATCGTCGCCTGCGTGAATAAAGAAAAATAATTTTTATGTTCAGAAATAAGCTGATAAATGACTATATAACCGCAGGATTTGAAAGGGAAACGGCAATATCAGAGCTCGATTTCGTCTGTGATGTCGTCTTTAACCTCACCCCTGTTGATATTTTATTAAACAAAAATATCCCCGAAAACTTTGAAGAAGAGTTAAAAAAGATTATCACAAAAAGAATTACGACCAAAAGACCTGTCCAGCAGATAGTCGGACGTGCGTATTTTATGAATAAAGTCTATAAGGTCAGCGAAGATGTTCTGATTCCGCGCCCCGAAACTGAGCTTCTTGTTTTGAAAGCGGAAGAAATTATTAAAAAACACAAAGTCAAAAACTTTCTCGACATCGGAACGGGAACAGGGTGCATCGCAATTTCTCTGCTTGAACTCTGCCCTGATTTAAAGGCGCAGGCAGTTGATATATCGGGAAAAGCGCTTGAAATTGCCCGCCAAAATTCTGATGAACACAGGGTTTCAGAGAGATTAACCCTCAAAAAATCAGATTTGTTTTCAGAGGCTGAAGGAAAATTTGACCTGATAATTTCAAATCCGCCTTATATTCCGATAAAAGATAAACCCTCTCTTCAGAGCGAGGTCAGAGATTTTGAACCCGAAACAGCACTGTTTACAAACGATGAAGAGGGAATTGAGGTTTATAAAAAAATTATCGCACAAGCCCCAAACTATTTGAATAACGGCGGGTATCTGATGTTTGAAATCGGGTATAACCAGAGTGAATTGTTAAGAGAATTGTTTGAGGTGCAAAAAAACTACAGCGATTTTGAACTCATAAAAGACCTTTCAGAGAATGACAGAGTAGTTTTTGCAAGGTTGGGGTAGTCAAATGGACGAAGGTGTAATATATAAATCTATCGGGCAACGCATTAAATTTCTGAGAGAGCGCAAAGGCTTAACTCAGGAAAAATTAGCAGAATTAACCGGTCTTAGTTTAGATTACATCGGCAAAATTGAAGTTAATATTAATAAGCCCGGATTAAAAGCATTAATAAAAATCTCAAAAGCCCTCGAAGTCCATATAAAAGAAATTTTTAATTTTTAGCAGGGTTAATTAATAATTCGTTTCTTAAACATGCCCGATTTTTATGATATAATTTCGCCTGTTACACGAAATAGAAAGTTAGGTTAATTATGGCGAAATTTATTTGTGAAGTTTGCGGTTATGCTCACGAGGGTGATGAAGCGCCCGAGGTTTGTCCTCTTTGCGGCGCACCAAAGGCAAGATTTAAAAAACTTGATGAAAACGCACCCGAGCAGGGCTGGGCAGATGAGCACAAAATCGGTGTTGCACAAGGCTTAGATGAAGAGGTTGTTAAAGGCTTAAAAGAACACTTTGCAGGTGAATGCACAGAAGTCGGCATGTATCTTGCAATGAGCAGACAGGCAGACAGAGAAGGCTATCCCGAAGTTGCAGAAGCCTATAAACGTATAGCTATTGAAGAGGCAGAACATGCTTCAAAATTCGCAGAACTTTTGGGCGAAGTTGTTACAGATTCAACAAAGAAAAACCTTCAGATGAGAGCAGAAGCAGAAGCTGGTGCCTGCGAAGCAAAACTCAACATCGCAAAACGCGCAAAACAGCTTGGTTATGATGCTATCCACGACACAGTTCACGAAATGTGTAAGGATGAAGCAAGACACGGCGCAGCTTTCAAAGGTTTACTGAAGAGATATTTCAACTAGCGACAGCGGTTGCGTTGGCAAAGCCAAAAGCACATTCACACAATATTTTCAAAAAAAGGAACGGCGGAAGTCGTTCTTTTTTTGTTACATAAAGAAAAAGCCGACATATCTCAGTCGGTCAGTTGGTAATATGTAATATTTTGATTATATGTAAAAAAAAAATCAAACATATTAGCCATGTGGGTAATTTTTACCCTAAAACCGTTAATTAAAGAGATATGTAAAATCTACGAAATAGTAAACACCTTTTAACCCTCTTTGGCTCTGAGCTACTCTGTTGCCGTAGTTTCCTTCAATAGTGTTAAAAGTTCCGTCATCATTGACACTCTCGACAATTCCCGCGTGGTATCCGCTCTTACCGCCGCCTTTACATACAAACCCCATGCCGGGTTTGACGATATTCTGAAGCTCGGCTTTTGAGTATGCGTTGGTCGGATAGGAATGTTCTTTGTTCATTGTGTAAAGCGCCATCGGGGAAGGACTTGTATGGTTGTCGAGCTTGTTATAGTCAATATTGTTTTCTTTTCCGACTTCTTTGACTATGTATTCAACGAACGCGGCACACCATCCGCCGCCGCCCGAATCGAACATACTGCTTCCGTCACTGTTTCCGTGATAGCCCATATATTTAAGCGCATCCTGAACAATCTGCTCGCCTATTGTGTTTGTTTCAAGTTTGCCCTTCTTAGCGCCCTCCGCTCTGCTTTCTTCTATTTCCTGAGCCTTCAGAACATTAATTTGTTCGTCTATTTTGCCGACTTCAGTTTGTTTATCCGCCTTCAGCTGTTCTATTTGCTCCTTCAGACCTTCTGTCTTATGGCGCTCAGGAAGGGAAAGTGTTTCTTTCAGAGCCTCAAAAGCTGTATCCATATCGGTTTTAAGTGTTACTGCGTTTTCTTTTAATTGCTTATTTGTTTCTTCCAGCTCATTTTTCTGAGCTTCAAGAGTTGATTTTTGGGTTTCCAACTCTGAGAGTTCCTGCTGAATTTCGGCAATTCTTGCGGAAACCTTATCGTTTATCTGCTGATTTTGGGTGTTTTCGTTTATGGCACTCAGCTCGGCATTAAGAGAGGTGATACCTTTTTCGATATTGTGCAGACTGCCGTCATATTCAAGAAGTTTAGAATCATTGTCCGCTATTGCTTTTTCGTTTTCCTCATAAGCCTGCTTTGCGGTTTCATAGTTATCCAGCAATTCCTTATCGGCACTGTCCGTCACCTCATCAAGCTCTTTGTTCAGCTTCTCGATTTCGCCGTCTGCCGTTGATATGATTTCTTTTTTCTGCGCCATTAAATCGGCGACTGTTTCCTTATCCTCCGCCTCGGGAACATCATCTTTTGATGAAGGGTTATAATGATTTCCACCCCCGCCTGATTTGGAGGATTTTTTGGCTGATTTTGTTTTCTTAACATTTTCAACAGTAATCGACATATCCTCTTCGCTATTCACTTCAGGCTGTTCACTTTGAGGCACCTGTGCTGTGGCTTCGGGCTGAGAAACAGGGGTATTCACATCAGGAGTAGTTTCTTCTGAAGGAGTTATTCCTTCATCATTATTTTCAGCAGGGGTTTCGGGTACAAAAGGTTGCTCATTATGTTCTGAAATTGACTTTAAAATATTTTCCAGTTTTTCTGAAGAAATTGTCTGACTGCCTTCCTCATCTTTTAAAACAACGATTTCGGAAGGGTTAAGTATTCCGTCATCATTTGTGTCTAAGGCTTCAAAAACGTTTTCCGCCCCAAGTTCACTGATTTTATTGAGATAGTTGGTTAATTCACTGTTTTCTTCGGTTTCTGAATTAAGATTATTAAATTCTGTTTTAAAACCGTCCTGAGTGATGTTTTCAGAAAATAATTTATCTATTCCGTTTTCTTCCCCGCCCTCTGTCGGTTGTCCGTTTTCGGTGCCATTTTGAGATGATAATAATTCTTCTAAAATCTGACCGAGTTCTTCAGGAAGTTCAGCCGTTCCCTCCTCTGTTTCAGAGGACAGATACTGAAGAAGCATTTGAACAATTTCTTCAGATTTCGGGTTATTTTGGAGTAATTTTGAGAGAATATTGTTGTTATCAGAGGAAAAATCGAAAACGGACACACCAAAGTCCGAAGTGTCCTCCTTCAGAAGCCACTCTCTGAAATCTTTATTGTGAAATAAATTCAACTTCGATATAAACATTTATACTCTCTAAATAAAAAAATTTATCCCTGAATATATAAAGTATATTTGTTTATATAAATTGACCTGATATTTTGATGTTATTTTTTTGCAAATTTTGGGAAAAATGGTATTATAAATATTAGATTAATAGAGATGAGAGGTTAGTTTTATGTTCAATTTAAAAAATAAACTCGTTCCTACCCCCCCCCTACTTCTTTTGGAAAAGAAGTAGGCAAGAAAACTTTCGTAGTTTTTCTAGTTCTATCAGAAAATTACTAAATCATTGTGATAGTAAAAATAAAGCTTTTACACTTGCAGAAGTTTTAATAACTCTCGTTATCATCGGCGTTATTGCTGCTATAACCGTTCCGACTTTGATGAATAAAACAAATAATCAGGAATTTGTTTCAAAACTAAAAAAGACTTATTCTACACTTGCACAGGCAACTAATTTGATTATTGCAGAAGAAGGAATACCCAGAGCAGACAAAGGGGGTTGGTTAGACAGTAGCGAACACATGTATCAACTCTACAAAAAGCATTTGATTAATGCAAAAGAATGTGGTGCAAAAGCCGGTTGTTTTAATCAACATGGGGATAAAGGATATAAATATTTAACAGGTGGGGCTGAAAATAGTTTTAACGATCCGGTTTCTCCATATAGAAGATTAATCCTAAACGATGGAGTTCAGGTTAATTTTGAATTTCTTTCTTCCTCTTGTAGTTATAATTGGTTAGATACTGATTTGTGCGGGTTAATTCGTGTTGATTTAAACGGCGAAAAAGGACCTAATACATACGGAAGAGATGCTTTTTCGTTTAAAGTAACTGAAAAAGGGCTCTATCCTGTTGGATGCCAAGATATTAATTATTGTCAAACCGATAATCGTACTTGTGCCTGCAAAGTTCTTCGCGAAAATGCTATGAATTATTAGTATAGTTAGTTACTGAAAGTTTTTTGCCTTCTTTTTTACAAAAAAGAAGGTTAAAACACAATTTTGCTGAAATCTGCGATTTTGTCAAATTTAGCTCTGACCATAAACAGAAGATTAATCTTGTTTTGTTTAACCTTCTCATCTTCGTCCATAACCAGAACTTTATCAAAGAAGTCTGTTATAAACGGAATTAAACCAAGAAGTTTCTCTTCTAAACTCTTATAATCGATTCCTTTTTCATCAATCTTTTGAGCTTCCGAGAACAATGCTTTTTCCTGTTCTGTTTTAAGAAGCGCTGTTTCAACATTTCCCGTCTGTTTTTCGGATTTTATTATTCTGATTATCCTGTTTATACCCTCGTGGAACTTGGAATAGCCTTCTTTTGAAATAATTTCTTTTATTATTTCAACTCTTTTTTGGAAGTCTTTGAGGTCTGAGATAACGTGTTTATTGCTTATTGCAGCTTCAAGAACATCGTGGTTATATTTTTCGGAGAACAAAACAATAAGCCTTTGTTCAAAAAATTCTTTTATAGTCTCAAACAGTTTATTTTCATCTTCAACCTTAACGGGCAAAAGTGAAATGCCTTGTTTAATCAATGTTTCAAGGTCAATATCAAGTCCTTTCTGAAGCACTGTCTTTAAGATACCGAGTGTTGCCCTTCTGACTCCGAGAGGATCCTGTGAGCCCGTAATCTTTTTGCCGTCAGCAAAAACGGTTATTACTGTATCGAGTTTATCCGCAATTCCTACTATCTGCCCTTCAATACCTTCTGCCAGTTCACTCTCTGCGTTAAGCGGGAAATAGTGTTCTTTTATACCTTTGACGACCTTCGCATTTTCGCCAGAAATTTCGGCATAAGCACTTCCTATATACCCCTGAAGCTCGGTAAATTCAAAAGCAAGCTTTGTAACTAAGTCCGCTTTCGCAAGCTCTGCCGTTCTTTTAACATCCGCAAACGGAACATTTAAAGCGTTTGAAATGGTTTCAGAAAGTTTAACCATCCTCTGAGACTTGTCATAAACAGAACCAAAACCCTTCTGGAAGGTTACACCCTTTAAATCTTCAATATAATCAGCCAGTTTTTTCTTCTTATCCTCTTCAAAGAAGAAAATAGCGTCTTCAAGTCTTGCGGTAACAACTCTCTCGTTACCCGCTTTTATGTTGTCAAAAGTGTTTCCGACATAGTTTGAAACCGTAATATATTTATTTAAAAGTTTTCCGTCTTTATACATCGGGAAATATCTCTGGTGGACTGCCATAACGGTAACGGTAACTTTTTCGGGGATAGCGAGATATTTTTCATTGAACGAACATACAACGGGAACGGGCCATTCGGTCAAAAACGTTACTTCTTCAAGTAAATCGTCCTCTAAAATAACCTCTGCCCCGAGTTCTCTTGCCTTTTCTTTTGAAAGTTTAACGATTTCGTTTTTTCTCTCTTCCACGTCAGCAATAACATTAACCTTCCTCAAAGTATCAAGGTATGTATCAATCGATTTAATTTCAACGGTCTCTGCACTGAAGCGGTGTCCTCTTGATAGGTTTGATGCCTTTATATCCGCTATCTGAAAAGGTACAATTTCGCTGTCCAGAAGTGAAACAAGCCAACGGATCGGTCTTTGGAACTTAACGTCAAAATCAGCCCAGCGCATAAAGTGTGAGCCTCTCAGCTTCAAAATTATCTTAGGCACTGCCGTTGATAAAATTTCAGAGGTCAAAAGCCCCTTCTGAGAAATTTTTGCATAAACATAGTTATCCTGTTTGAATAAATCCTTTGCCTCAACCCCGTTTTTCTTTGCAAAACCAAGCCCTGCAGGGGTTAAGTTGCCCTGTTCATCATAGGCAATATTCGATATAGGTCCTTTTACGACCTTTTCCGTGTCGTCCTGTTTTTGAGGTAAGTCTTCAACAATTACGGCCAAACGTCTCGGAGTTGCATAGGTCTTAATCTCCGAAAATGTCAGATTATCAGCCTTTAACTCGGCTTCAAACTCCGATCTTAACTGTTCCATAGCCGAAGGAATAAATTTATAAGGAAGTTCTTCAGTTCCTATTTCCAGTAAATATTTAGCCATAATTTGCCTCATGTTATCTTTTATTATTAATTATTATAAGCCAAACAAAATATTTTTGTAAAAAAATCATTTCTCTGGTATTCTAAAGTTATGAAAATTTCGGGTGAGTTTATTAAATATTGTCTGGTCGGTGCGGTAAATACCCTGGTTGGAATTTCAACCGCATATATTCTTTTGAACCCGCTCAGACAAAGTTACACGATTTCAACAATCGGGGCATATATTACAGGCATCTGCGTTTCCTACATCTTAAACAAAAAATTCACCTTCAAAGTCGGGCACGGAAACAACCTTGTGCTATTTGCAAAATTTGCCTTATCCATGCTCCCCTGCTACGTAATTTCGTACTATTTAATAAGCCCGTTTTTAACTAAACAACTGTTCAGAATTGATTTTATTTATAACCTTTCAAACTGGTTTTTCTCACTCTTTTCGGTCGCGCAGGACAAAATCCTCGATAATTTAACCGTTATTATTTCAATGGGTTTTTATCTCATCCTCGGTTTTTCCCTCAACAAATATTTTATTTTCAGAAAAAAGTAATAAAAAAACACCCCGAAAATCTCCGGAGTGTTTTTCTTATTAACTTTAGAACTATTCTTCTGTTGTTGTTTCTTCTTCTTTAATTTCTTCTTTAAGAATTTCAGAAGCGGTAACGTGAATACCGATTGATGCTTTAACTTTTGAAGTAAGTTTAATAGTCATTGTATAGTCGCCGAGCTTATTAACGGGTGCATCGAGAGAGATAACCTTTCTGTCAACCTCAATACCGAGTTTTTCTTTGAGCTCTTCAGCAAGTCTTTTTGTTGTGATAGCACCAAAGAGTTTTCCGCTTTCGCCTGCTTTTGCGCTAAATTCAAGAGTAGCAAGTGCTTCAATTTTCTTTGCTGTTTCAAGAGCTTCAGCGTGAAGTTTTTCCTGTTTTGCTTTAATTCTTGCAAGGTTCTTTTCTCTGTTTTCTTTTGCGCCTGCAGTAGCAACTTCAGCGAGGTTTCTCGGAAGAAGGAAATTTCTTGCATAGCCGTCTTTTACGTTTACTATGTCGCCTGCTTCACCGACGCTCTGAACATCTTTCTTTAAAATAACTTCCATTTTATATCTCCTTATTCATTATTTTTTTATCGGATAAAAAAATAATAATAAAAACAAAATAAAATGTCATCAATAATTTACGAGATATTAATTAACAGTTGTTTATCCAAAATAATTTTTTCGATGTTCAGAATGCTGTATAACTCTTCTCCCTCATAGAATTCGGCATAAACGAACTTGTTTCCCCCTCGGTTTTCATGCATATAGAGTTTTGAAGCATCAATTGTTTTAATATACTGAATATCATCGACCAGAAACGCAATTTTGTATTCCTCGGAGTTAATCAAAATCAGCTTCTGGGAAGAGGTTTCAATGCTCTGCCTTTTGCTCAGGTAGTTATATAAATCAAGAATGGTAACAAATTCACCCCTGAGGTTTGTTACTCCTTTAATAAAATCGGGGGTATTTGGAAGGGGTGAAATTTTTAAATTATTCTTGGTTATAAGCTCTTTTATGAACTTAATATTGAGACAATAGTGCGCATTTGCAAGTGTTACGAACAAATACTGATCAATTCTCTGCTCGTGAATGTCATAGATAACCTCGTCCTCTTTCGCGAGTATATCCGCTCTTGCACTCAATACGGCAAGAGATTTTTCATCATTCGGAAACAGAGCTTCATAGTCTGTTTCACCGAAACTGGAGGAGGTAAATTCAAGATACTGCTCGACTGCATTGAGGTCTATAACCGAAACCATTTTATTTTCAAGCTGAAAAGTATTTTTAATAATCGAAGATGCCTGATGATATGGTAAATCCTGAACCTGCTCTTCATGGATAGAATAAACATTGATTATTTTCTCTATGACAAACGCAATGGTAAGGGACTTATATTCAACAATAATCATCTGCTCTGAGACTGAAAACGGCTTTAATTTTTCCCCGAGAACAATACGAAGGTCAATGACCTTAATCATTTTTCCTTTGTAGTTCAGAAGCCCTATTATTGCGTTTGGAGTTTTCTTAATAAAATTGAGTTTTGGAAGATAAGTGAGCTCTATAATATTATTTGAACTGATTGCATAGTCTTTATTTTCAACACTAAAGACCAGATAAAGCCTTTCTAAAGACGTTGTATCCGGTAAAAAATTATTTGAAAGTATGAGTTCGTTATCCATTTTTACTCCAAAATAATTATACTATATTTTTTTATTTTTACTCAATATACCAAAAATACGATTGAACATTTTTAAGTAAAATATTATAATTATCTGGTATATATAATGAATTTTTATAAGGGTTAAAATAATGACAAAAAACAAAAAAGGAACAGGGCTCGTATCAAAACTGAATACGCAGTTTATCTGGGATATAGTTATCTTAGGCATCGTGATGATTTTAATTACTGCCTGTATTCTGTTTTTCCAGGAAAAAACACATCTTCTTATCGCAACTCTGATTTTGCTTATCTTTTACATTCTTATTTATAACTACAAAAAAGATGAACTCAGAAGACTCATGAACAACCTTGTTATGAGCGAACTCAAGGAGTTTCAGCAGACCTCAAAAAATGTTTTGAGTTTAAGCGAAAAGCAGAAACAAATCACCCAAAACTACTCTGAAATGCTTAAACAGGTTGTTACTTCAACCAAACAGTTCAACGCAAGTTCTATAAAGTCAAAAGAATTAACCCAGAATATAGCACAAAAATCACAGGAATATCTTGATTTTACGACAAAAGAAAGTAGTTCCATCAAGGAAAACATCAACTCTATGATGACTCTGAAACAGAAAATTCAGTCTATTGCAGAGCTCATATTGGAATTGAGCGATTATATCCAGCAAATCGGCACAACCGTTGATATAGTTGAAAACATAGCAGAACAGACAAACATGCTCGCTCTGAATGCCGCTGTTGAAGCCGCAAGAGCGGGTGAACACGGAAAAGGTTTCGCGGTTGTTGCGGGTGAAATCAGAAAACTTGCCGATGAATCAAAGCAGGCAACAACAAAAATAACCTCGCTTGTATCTGACATCAAACAGGCAACGACTTCTACCGTTATGGCAACAGAAGAAGGTACAAGAGAAATTGAACTTTCGGTCAGAATTGCTTATGAAATCGGTGCAAATATTGATATTTTAATAAACAACATCAAACAACTCTGCGGTGATATCAGCGTTATTCTTTCCTCATCAACAGACCAGAACGTACTGACAACAGAGGTTATGGACATCACAACAGGTATGGAAAAAGGTATCCAGGATTCTATCGACAACTTAGAAGCCAATATTCTGAGTATTAAAGAGTTCTCAGAGATGTCTCATAACATCAGCGAAAATATTGCTAACTAAGGCAGGCTATGCAAAATACACCCGATGAATTTGATGATATATTAAATATTTTTCAGGCGGAATCTTCAGAACTTTTAAGAAAGCTCGGAGATTATACCATGACCTTAGAGCAGAACACCGAAAAAACGGAGGTTCTCTCGCTGATGTTTCAAACCCTGCACTCGTTGAAGGGTTCTGCAAGAATGCTCGGGTTTACCGAGCTTCAGGATATTGCCCACCACCTCGAGGATATTTTAACCCTTTTAAAAACTAAAAAAAGAGCGATAGATTCAAAACTTTTTGAACTTTTTTATTCCTCGTTTGATATTCTGCAAACAGGAATAAATGCCTGTGTTGAAGCAAAAGAAAACAAACCCCTGCCCGAGGAAAGCGAAATTCTCGCAAAACTTGACGAATATATAAACGGACCAAATGAAACTAAAGTCTCAAACGAAAACGTTGATAATATTCTTGTCGAATATGTCAGGGATAAATCATCAGAGGTCAATGCCTATATTTTAGAGCTTTTTGTCCTTTTTAAAAAGTGTGAAGAGCATAAAATCGAATCTGTCAGTGAAGCCTTTATGATACTCTCTGATGTTTCAAAACAACTGTCCTCCTTTTTTGTGGAAACCGATTTTGAACAGATAAAAACAGCTCTAAATCTTTTCAGTTACTCCTGCAACATAGATGAGGACGACAAAAATCTCACCACTCTCAATAAATGCAAAGAAGTTGTGTATTCTCTCAAAGACGAAATCAACAATCTTTATCAGTCCTTAGGGCTTGACTGCCTTATTTCTGAGGATGTTTCGGATATCGGCGGGGAAGAAAAAATTGAAAAAGACGAAAACGGCGAACCGCTTTCAAAACACGACTCAGAAACTGCGGAAATACTGAAACTGCTTGATGCTAATCTTCTCAGGCTCAAAGAGAGCAACGAGCCTATTATGACGATTTTAAATCTCATTCATAAGTTTCTGGTTATGGATATAACGGAAAACGTTTCCGCCATTATGCAGAAGATGTCAGAAATGCTCAATCTCTTAATCGAAAAACACATTGAACCCGATATGAGTGTTGTAACGATTTTCCTTTACTGCTTTAACGTAATAAAAAAATCGTTTGCCCAGCAAATTCCTCTGACGAAGGAGGATACCGCACTTTGTATCGAAAAACTGTCGCTTATTGAGAAGATTTTCAGTATATCAACGGATACCGCCCCCGATGAGAAGAAGGAGGAGGGGGAAAAGGTTATAAATGCAGAAGTTGTTGAACCCGTTAAGCCTATTGTAAAACAGCAAAAACAAGGGGATTTACAGAACTTCTTCAAGATTTTTGAAAACGAAGAAATTAAAACCCTGAGGGTTGATACCGTAAAACTCGACAAACTCGTTTCCCAGACGGGTGAGTTGATTATAAACGTAATCAAAACACAAGAGCATCTGAGCGTCATTGAAAAACTGAACTCAAAACTCTCGGACTGCTACAGTGAATCAAAGAAAATACTCAATTTCCTCAAATACTTTGATAAAAGAATTATGATGAACAACAATTATGACGATGTTGTTGTCAATTTTTACAAAAAAGTTTTCTCGTATTTCTATGAAAATTCAACCAGAATCTCAGAACTTCAGACAGATACAAACTATCTGTTCAAAAAAGTTCTTGAGGACGATACGAAACTCAACCAGGTTATTATGGAGGTTGAGAATATTTCAAAAAATATAAGGGTTCTGCCGCTTGCAACGGTCTTTCACATGTTCCCGAGAATGGTCAGGGATATTGCAAAAACCGCAAACAAAGAAATAGACCTGATTATCAGGGGAAGCGATACCGCTGTTGACAAAAAAATTATTGAAGAGATAAAAACCCCTTTGATTCATATTCTGAGAAACTCTATCGACCACGGAATAGAACTCCCCGAAGAAAGAGAAAAGAAGGGAAAGCCGAGATCCGGCAAAATACTTCTTTCCGCGGCGCAGGACAAAAATTCAATTATTATTACCATCGAAGATGACGGTGTCGGAATAAACGTTCAGAAGATAAGACAAAAAGCCTTAGAGCGCCAGTTGTTGACAAAAGAAGAAATAGATGCAATGTCCGATGAACAAATGACAGGGCTGATTTTCTGGCCCGGATTTTCTACGGGTGATAAAATAACCGAGATTTCTGGCAGAGGGATAGGCTTAGACGTTGTCCAGACAAAACTTGCACAGTTAAACGGTAAGGTTAATGTTGTTTCCGTAATGGATAAAGGGTGTAAGGTTATAATAGAACTGCCTATCACGATGTCAACGACAAAGGTTTTTGTAATATCGTTCGGGGAGCAGTTCTTCGCAATTCCTATGGCGACAATTAAGCTCGTTCAGTGGATAAAGCCGAGCGATATATTTTCAAAAGACGGAAAAGACTGTATTCTCTTTGAAGAACACTCTATCCCCGTTTTTGATATGGCAAAAGTTCTGAATGTAAAATCTTCATATAAAAACAAAAACGACAACCTGACTTTAATCGTGACAGAAGTTGAAAATACAACGGTTGCATTTATCGTTGAACGACTTCTTGGCGATCAGGAAATTCTGAACAAAAAATTATCGCTTCCCATATACAAACTGAAGAATATCGGCGGAATTACGGCACTTCCTTCGGGTGATATTTGTCTTGTATTAAATATGAACGAGGTTGTCAGAAACTCACTTGCTTCAAACAGCCACACGACATATCTTGAACAACTTCATAACCTTGCTATAGGAAGAGTGGAGGACGATTTCAACCCTAAAGAAAAACTTATTTCCATTTTCGATTCTTCGGGCAAACTGCTTGATTACCTCTATAAGTGCCTAAAATACTTCGGATACAACGTCAATGTGTTTACGGATAAAGACACTATGCTCTCTTCTATTCTGAAGGTTAAGCCAAATCTTGTTATAAGTAATTTTGAGGAAAATGCGCAGCAGGAAAAAGATTTATTATATAAGATTAAGGGCGATGAGAATTTGTCCGATATAAAACTTATGCTTGTTTCGACCTGCTCAGAGAACCAGATTTCAAAAATCATGCCTGATATTACATCTCCGATAGTCGTAGAAAAAACAGACTATAATGAAGAAGAATTTCTGAATAATGTTGAAAAAATATTGAGGTAATAATTCTTACCCCCTATCCTTTGATAAAGGTTGTCCCGTAAGGGCTGATGACAAAAAAGATGAACATTTCTGTTCATCTTTTTTAGTATCAAACTTATATTAAACGCGTCTTTTACGAGCGGCTTCAGATTTACGTTTTCTCTTTATGCTTGGTTTTTCGTAGCGTTCACGGCGTTTGATTTCAGAGAGTATGCCTGCCTTTTGGATTTTTTTCTTAAATCTCTTCAAAGCAACTTCAATACTTTCGTTTTCACCAACTCTGATTTCCGGCATTCCGTATTCACCACCTTCCAATATAGATTTGTGTCTTTAAAATCAGACTAGCATGGACAAATTTATTTTTCAAGTGGTGTTGTTACATGTCAGAGAGCATTTTCTTTAAAGTCTTAGTCGGAAACCCGACTATATTGTCAAAATCGCCCGTTATTTCCTTAACAAAATTTGTGGGGAGTTCCTGTATCCCGTAAGCGCCTGCCTTATCAAAAGGCTTAAAATTTTCGATGTAGTTTTTTATATCTTCATCAGAAAGCGGGTTAAATTCAATTTCACTTCTTGTGTTTTCGCAAAATATTTTTCCTGTTTCACTGTCAATAATTGCGATAGAGGTAACGACCGAATGTTTTATTCCCGATAAAGATTTTAAGATATTAAAGGCATCATTTTTATCTTTTGGTTTTCCTGTAATAATGCCGTTTATGATGACAACGGTATCAGAGCCGATGATAAGAGAGGGCTCTTTGACTTTATATAAGACCGATTTTGCTTTATTTACCGCAATATTTTTGATTATTTCATCTGAGAAGTGTTTATCTGTGATTTTTTCATCATATTCAGGGGCGATGATTTTAAAATCAATTCCCATATCTTTTAAAAGTTGTTTTCTTCTCGGCGAAGTCGAGGCTAAGATAATCTTTTTCATTTTTACTCCGTATTAACATTTTTATTATAGAACAAAATACGTGATATAATTAACAGTAGGGTGCAATTTTTTGCACCGCTGACCTGTGGGGAGTTTAGAGATGATAACATTTATAGTCGGTTTGTTGATATTATTTTTTGGTTGGCTGTTTTATTCAAACTACGTTGAGAAGCAGTTTGGACTTACAGATGAGCCGACACCTGCCGTCAAAAACTCTGACGGAGTTGATTTTATCCCCTTATCAGAAAAAAGGAATATGCTCATTCATCTTCTCAATATTGCAGGCATGGGACCGATTTTAGGGGCAATTCAGGGAATTTTATTCGGACCGATAGCCTTTATCCTCATTCCTTTAGGCTGCGTGCTTATGGGCGGTGTTCACGACTATTTCGCTGGAATGCTTTCCGTTCGGCATAACGGTGCTCAAATCACTTCGCTTATTAAAACATATCTCGGTGAAAACTGTTTCAGAGTTTTCATTCTGATAGTTTCCGTAATGTTAATTCTTCTGACCTCTGTTTTTGTCTATACGGCAGGGGATTTAATGGCAGAAAGATTCTTTCATCAGACTGATTTCACACTTTCAAATAAAATTGTAATTGTTATATATTCTGTTATTGCGCTATATTATGTCCTCGCAACCCTGTTCCCGATTGATAAAATCATAGGCAGGTTTTATCCTTTCTTCGGATTTTTGCTTCTGACAGGAACCGCACTTGTATTTTGCGGATTTTTCACTCATGGTATAAATATTCACGAAATAGATTTTCGAGCAATGAACGAACACCCGATGAAACTTGCGATTATTCCTGTTTTCTTTATGACTGTGAGCTGCGGACTGTTGTCAGGGTTTCATTCAACTCAGGCAACGATTATTTCAAGAACAATATCCTCTCAAAAAGAAGGGAAAAAGGTATTTTACGGAATGATGTGCCTTGAATCCCTTATTGCTATGATTTGGGCAGCAGGCTGTATGCACGTTTATTCTCTGAACCTTGTTCCACAAAATATGATTGGAACGATTAATGTAGTCAATACTGTAGCAAACACTTTTGTTCTGCCGATTTTAACTTATGTTGTAACGATTGCGGTTGTAGTTCTTCCCATAACTTCAGGCGATACAGCGCTTAGGGATTTAAGAATGATTATAGCGGAAGCCATAAATTCTGATCAGAAAATCATCAAAAACAGACTTATGATAATTATTCCGATAGCCGTTTTGGTTGTAGGTATAGTTCTCTGGTCAAAAATGGGCGCAGACAGTTTTTCGAGGATTTGGAGATACTTTAATTTTGTAAACCAGCTTATTGCAATTCCGACGTTTTTATATGCAACTGTTTATTTGTTTAAGAATAAGAAGAATTATTTTATAACGCTTATCCCCGGACTGTTTTATATCTATATCACAATGTCGTTTATCCTGAGCGCAAAAATCGGGTTCGGTTTAAATTGGACAATATCAAATATTTCCGCAATACTCTTAACCCTGCTCTCTTTGTTCGCACTTTGGAAGTACAGACTGAGAGAAGAATAATTAAAATCTTGATATAACCCGGATAATTAATTATAATAGATATATGAAAATTATGGGGATTGATCCCGGCTTGGCGATAGTCGGTTACAGTTTAATAGACAACGGGGAAGATGAAAAACGGCTTCTTGTTTCGGGTTCGATACAAACCGACAAGAACAAGAATGATGCCGAGCGTCTTTGCGAGATTATGTCCGATATGGATGCCCTGCTTGACCAATTAAACCCTGACTGCGTTGCGGTTGAAAAACTCTATTATTCCTCAAACATCAAAACGGCAACTCAGGTTGCACAGGCAAAGGGAGTAATTTTAGCTGCACTTGCGAAACACAAGATTCCCTATACCGAATACACCCCGACTTCAGTGAAACAGGTCATCACAGGGTACGGAAAAGCCTCAAAAACCGAGGTTGCACAGGCGGTAAAGATGTCGGTATCCTACCAGACCTTCCCGAAACTCGATGATACGGTGGATTCTATCGCGATTGCGCTGTGCCATTCAAGAAACCTGATTGGAGACATGAAAAATGGATAAAGCACTCAACAAACAGATTATCACGAATGAGGCTATCGCCGGAATTATTCTGGGCATTTTTGGTGCAATTCCTGTGATTAACGTTCTCGCCCTGTTTGCTCTCTTTACTCTGACAGGTATTTGGGCACTCAGACAGTATCTTGTGAGAGAAAAAAGAGAACTTGAAATAAGAGAAACGGCAATACTTTCGGCAGGCGGAGGTATTATTGCTTCCTTCTGCGCCTGCATTGTATTTATTCCCGTATCTCTTTTATTCAATGTTTACGGCTTTTCAGATTTATTAAACGGGGTAAACCTGCTTGTATTAATCTTTTTATCGTTCTTTTTCTCTTTAATCTGTGCTATGACAAATGCTTTTGTCGGCTCAGTATTCATCTATGTTTACAACACATTTAACAAACAGAGGTAATTATGGCTTTTGAATCAAAAATTAAAACTATCGAATGGGTAAACAACGCGTCAAAAATGATAGACCAGACAATTTTGCCCTATGAATTTAAGACTGTCGAGGTCACAACAACAGAGGGAATGTATTTTGCAATTAAAGATATGATAGTAAGAGGCGCGCCCGCCATAGGAATTGCAGGAGCTCACGGGGTTGCACTCAGCGCACTTGAATTAAAAGACAAGAATTTATCATACTCTGAATTTATCTCTGAGCTTGAAAAGAAGGGTGAATACTTAAAATCTTCAAGACCGACTGCGGTTAATCTTCAGTGGGCAGTAGATAAACAGCTTGAACTTGCGAAGAAAGAAGAAATGCCTGTCGGAAAACTCGTTGATTTATTAATTCAAAACGCAGTCAAAATGGAAAATGAAGATATTGAAATAAACAAAAAAATGGGTGATTACGGCGCTGAGGTTGTACCAAAAGGCGCAACTATTCTAACCCACTGCAACGCAGGGGCTTTAGCTACTGTAGGATATGGCACTGCACTCGGTGTAATCAGAAGCGCGTATGCTAAAGATAACACAATTAAAGTTTTTGCCGATGAAACACGCCCCCGTCAGCAGGGCGCAAGGCTCACCACATGGGAGCTCACTCAGGACGGAATTCCTACAACCTTAATCACAGACGGCATGTGCTCTTATTTTATGTCAAAAGGTATGATAAATATGGTCGTTGTCGGCGCTGACAGAATTGCCGCAAACGGTGACACCGCAAACAAAATCGGAACATATACGGTTGCAATAAGTGCAAAATACCATAATGTACCGTTTTATATCGCTGCACCGCTTTCAACAATTGATATTTCTATTAAATCAGGAAAAGAAATCCCGATTGAAGAACGTTCTCACGAGGAAGTAACCCACATAAACGGCAAAAGAGTATGCGCTGAAGGGGTAAACATAATAAATCCGGGGTTCGATGTCACACCACATGAGCTTATCTCGGGGATAATAACCGAAAAGGGCATTCTGAGACCTGATTTTACCGAATCCATCAGAAAAGCCTTCGGGAAATAATTATTCTTTAAGACTTCCCGAGAGCAGGTCGTTGATAAAGAATTTGCGCCCGAGCAGGAACACGCAGATAGCGGGAACAGTGCAAACCGCACTAAAAGCCATAAGCTGCGCCCACTCCGTTGTTTCCCTGAAACTGCCTTTAAACTCTGCGAGCGCAACGGGGAGTGTCTTTATCGCCTCAGAGCTTGTGACGATTAAAGGCCACATAAAGCTGTTCCAGGTGGTGATAAAAGTAAAAATACCGAGAGTAATGAGCGCGGGAGTTGCAAGCGGAAGAGCTATTTTGACAAAAATTTCCCAGTTTGAGCACCCGTCCATTCTCGCGGAATTTTCAAGTTCGGAAGGAAAAGACTGAAACCACTGGCGCATCAGAAAAACCCCAAAACCTCCGAAGAGCCCCGGAATAATAAGCGCCTGGTAGGTGTTTATCCAGTGAAGCTGCTTCATAACGAAAAAGAGGGGAATGATATTGACCTGAGGCGGTATCATCATTGAAATCAAAATCAAAACAAACAACGGCTCTTTAAACCTGAAATTAAGTCTTGCAAACGCAAACCCTGCCATAGCAGAAATAATCACCTGCCCGACAGTCGTCAGTGTTGCGACAAAAAAGGAATTAAAAAAACATCTTAAAATATCGGAGTTTTTAAAAACGTGCCTCCAGCCTTCAAGAGTGAAGGGCGAGGGAAGTAAACCGAAGTTTTTAAAAATCTGCTCTTCGGTCATAAAGGAAAGAGAGAGCATATACAAAAACGGCAGCACCATTGAAACAGCGCCGATTATAAGCACGAAATATCCGAAGATTTTAAAACTTTTTTCCATACTTTTATTATAAAGGAATTTTAAAATTCGGCTCTAATTTAATATTATGAATTTTTATTAAGAAAAAATAATTCCGTTTTTTAAGATGACCAGCGAGTTTTCGGAAAGGAAAAGAAATTTAATAAAAAAATCAGAGTATATACGTTATATATATTTTCTCATGTGGAAATTATAAAGTATAGCCAATTCTCTTTATTACTTATTTCCTTCACTCCTTTTCTCCATAACAAAAACTGTGGTCGCGATGCGACCTTTTTTTTTGAAATTCCGTACGGACAAAACGAAGTGAGTCCGGGTAGCGAACAGAATGAGCCGACTAGGGCAAAGCCCGTAAGGCGAATTCTTGTGAGCGTAAAGGAATTTCAAAATAGCGGCATAAAAACATTTTACAAAGACAGCGAAAAACCGGACGGACGAAGTCGAGTGAAACGAGCGAGTCCGGGGAGCGAGTGCGAAGTTGACGACATCAACGAGCGCAAAGGGTTTTCAAGACAGCGGAATATCTATTTCACCTCAGCAGGCACTTCTTCCTGACTTTTTACGTACTCATAGCCTGTCATTTTGGCTATTTTTGTGCACCATTCGTCGATTATTTCGTCATAGCTCTGGTCGTAGGAAATCACATCCCCAAGTTCAACCTTAACGGGTTTTCTGTTAAAAGGATTATGATTTGATGTTTCAAGCCCGGTAATTGCCATCGGAACGATATTGACTTTCATCTGTTTTGCAAGCACGGCAAAACCTTTGTTGATGTTTTCGAGTTTTTTATTCCGTACTCTCTCTCCCTGAGGGAAAATACCGAGGTGCCATTTTTCTGTTTTACAGATGTCTATTGCGGTTTTCATAGTAGAAACTTCAAGTTTTTCTCTGTTTACTGCAAAACAGGCGAGCCAGTCGAGCAAATATGCAAGTATCGGGTTTTCAAAAAGTTCTTTTTTACCCATATAGGCAATGGGCATATCCATAAACTCACCCGAAATAAACGGGTCGCAAAGCGAGGTATGGTTTGGGGCAATAATAAATTTTCCGCTTTTTGGAATCTTTTCCTGACCTACAAATTCTATTTTATAAAAAAGTCTGAAAAGTGTTTTAACTGTAACCAATCTTCCGAAAAGCTGAAATTTGTATTTACCTTCGGAAAAGTCCTCTATCGTTCTTCTTGTATAGTTTTTCTTCTGTTTTGTATCTGATTTTGCCATTATGAAACAGGCTCCTTAGTCTTATTTTTAACATATTCAAATCCGGTCATTTCGCAGATAGCATTTGCCCATTTGTCGATGGCTTCTTCAACATTTTCGGAGTATTCTATGATTTTTCCAATTTTTATAGTCAGATGAGCATCATTAATATCCGCGCCGACAATAGAGACGGGAAGAATATCCGTTTTTGTTTTCTTTGAAATAACCGCAAATCCTTCAGAGAGATTTTCGAGCTTGCCGTTAGTACATCTCGTACCCTGAGGAAACATAGCCAAATGCCATTTTGGGTGTTTTGCGATACTGAGTGCCGTTTTCATGGTTGAAATATCGGGTTTTTCTCTGTCAACCGCAAATGCTGCGCACCAATTCATCAAAACCATAGACCAAAAAGTTTCAAACAGTTGTTTTTTCGCCATAAACGCAACGGGAACATTCACTGCTGCCGCAATCAAAAACGGGTCTGCACCTGAGATATGGTTTGCAACAACAATGAACCGTTTATCTTTCGGTATATTTTCCCTGCCTTCGATAGTTACGGGGCGGTGAAGTTTTGCCCAGCCTAGAACGCAAATATTTGAACAAATCCATTGAAAAAGCCTTCTCGGGCGATTAAGCTGTTTTTCTGTCAGTGTTGAAAATTTTGTTGCCATTTGACTCTCTTTTCTATTTACCGCTTAATTATATCTCAATCATGGCAAAAGCGCCAACAGTTAACAATTGAGTTACCGACAATAACATTTTTCGGTTTCTGAAGGGCACAAATTTCCGTTTTCTCTGAGCATCTCGGCTCAAACGGACAGCCTGAAAATATTTCCCGTATTGAAGGCGGCTGACCTTCTATTGTTTCAAGTTTAGTTGTTGAAAGTGTCGGAAGCGATTTTAAAAGCGCCTTTGTATACGGGTGTTTCGGGTTATCAAAAAGCTCTTTTGACTTTGAATTTTCAACGATATGCCCTGCGTACATAACCGCAATATCATCTGAGTTCTGAGACACAAGCGCAAGGTTGTGAGAAATAAGAATTATTGAAGTAGAATATTCCTTCTGAATTTCAGAGAGCAAATCCATAATCTGCGCCTGAACGGTTACGTCAAGCGCCGTTGTAGGCTCATCTGCGATGATTACGGGCGCACTCGTTGCTATTGCCATGGCAATAATAACTCTCTGACGCATCCCGCCTGAAAATTCATGGGGATAATTGTTCAGTCTTTCTTTTGCCCTCGGTATTTTGACCTGTTCTAAAACCTCAATAGCGGCTCTGTCGGCCTCTTTTCCCTTTAAGCCCTTATGAATTTCCAAAATTTCTTTTATCTGGTTTCCGATTGAATAGAGCGGGTTTAAAGAGGTCATCGGCTCCTGGGGAATGTAGGCAATTTCCTTCCCTCTAATCTTCTGCATTCTGTTTTCGGTTAGTGAGAGCAGATTTTCGCCGTTATAGAGTATTTCGCCCGAAAGAATTTTTGCACTGTTCGGAAGAAGTCTGATGACAGACATTGCACTCATCGTTTTGCCGCAGCCCGATTCCCCGACAATTGCAAGCGTCTTTCCCTTTTCAAGAGACAGGTTAATATCATAGAGCGCCTGAAAATCTCTGCCCTGTAAATTAAAAGCCAAATTAAGATTTTTAATTTCCAAAATATTCATTAAACATCTATCTCGCCCGTAAAGACAAAGTCGGCGCTGCCTGTCATATAAATATCATTAGCGCCGTCCCATTCGATTGTCAAGGCACCCCCGGGCAGGTTCACTTTAACTATATCTTTGCACCTTCCGTTTAAAATTGCGGCGACCGTTGATGCGCAGGCACCCGTTCCGCAGGCAAGAGTAATACCGCAGCCTCTTTCCCAGACATCGAGGTTAATTTCGTGCTCATTTAAAATTTTGATGAATTCAACATTGACTTTTTCGGGAAACAGAGGATGGTGCTCTATTTCGGAGCCATAGGTTTTAGCAAGTGCTTTTGTGTCTTCCTCCGTAAAGATAACACAGTGGGGATTGCCCATACTGACAGCATTTCCAATAAAAGTTCTTTCCTTTAAAGGTATTTCAAAATTGAGATTTTTTTCGGTCAGAACAGGAATTTTTTTTGGCTCAAGAACGGGTTTTGACATATTAACCTTAACCCTTTTGTCCTCTAAAATTTCAGGGATAATTACCCCTGCTTTTGTGTCAACAGAGAATTTTTTCTTGTTGACTAAGCCTTTTTCATAGACGTATCTTGCAAAACACCTTATTCCGTTTCCGCACATCTGGGCTATTGTTCCGTCAGAGTTGAAGAAAAACCAGCCGATGTCGGTTTCTTTGGTGTTTGGATTTACGATTATAAGCCCGTCTGCGCCTATTCCAAAGTTACGGTTACAAAGACGAAGCGCTAATTCACCATCTTTAAGCGGGCTTTTTAAGTATTCATCATAACCGAGGATAACAAAATCGTTTCCGAGCCCCTGCATTTTGGTAAATTTCAGTTTCGCCATTATCTTTTCCTTGTCTTTTTAAACTTTGATTTCTTTTTTGCATCGTTATAATAAACCGCATTATTGCTGACTTCGGGCTTTGTATAGGTGTAAACGGAATGTTGTTTTTTAGCAGTTTCATCTGAATTTTTATTAAAAACTCTTGTAGAGAGCGCATCCATATACTTTTGACTGAAGTGAGCATAATCAAAAAGGATAATACCGTTTGCGCCGACCTCACGTGATTTTTGAATTTGAATGAGCAAATCATCGACAGATCCGCCCATAAAGGTTACAAACAGCCCCGAATACAGTGCGGTGTCGTTGTTTACGGTCATTCTAACATTTTTTAAAAGCATTTCTGCAGTGTTTTTATCACTCGTCAAAATCAGCGGAGTAACTGCATCAACGAGCCCGTTGTTTACCCAAACCTTCCAGTTCTGCATCTTTGTAGAAACTGCTTTGTTTAAATCGGGAAATACGACTGCACTGAGCAATATATTTTGCGGTTTAGTTTTTTTGTGAACTGTTTCAACAAAAGTTGAAATCTTGTTCTGGCGGTACTTTGACCATGTTTTCCAGTCCTGAGTGCCGTAAGAAATGTTAATGGGATCCGTGTTCGTGTAGTTTATAAATTCTGTTCTTGCCGCCTCTGTGTAGCCCCAGTTCGAGCTTTCATAACCCCCAAACTTAGGCTCAACCGTCTGAGGATAACGGATATAATCAAGGTTAATTCCGTCAGGCCTGTAGACAGTAATGATTTCATCAATTAATCTGTATAAAAACTCTCTGACTGCTTCATTCGCAGGATCAAGGAAATATCCGTTATTCTCTGAGAGCGAAACAACGGGAGAGGTGGAGTCATAGTTAGACTTTCTCTTGTTTGACCATTGGGGATAAGTATTTACAATAGTTCCTCTTGTGTTATTCTGCCCTGCATAGAAGGTCTCAAACCAGATATGAAGTTTCATTCCCCGCTTGTGGCACTCGTTTATCCAGACTGCGAGAGGATCAAACCCGACAAACTCCGGGCGCTGGCTTATTACGTTATATTCCTTCAGAACAGTACTCGGGTAAATCGTCATCCCGTGGTAGTAGGTTTCGAGAAAAATGTTGTCTATCCCTGCCTGATTAAGTTTTTCGACTGTCTTTATAATTGCCTCTTCACTTGCTTCAACAGGTCTGAGCCATACACCTTTAAACTCATCAGCCTTGTATGGAATAGCATATTTTATGGCGTCATTCAGGTAGGTCATTGAACTGTGGACATACTGCTGGGTTTTCGCCTTGTCTTTTTCGCCTTTTTTGAGCTGTTCTTTTGCTTTAATCAAATATTCACTGGGCTTTTTGTCATCATAGAGAATATCCTGGTTTCTGTAATATTCAACCAGGGCATTGACCTCTCTTATCCTCTCTTTAGCCGCAAAAATAAGACTGTCAGGGGTAAGCTGAACGACAAGATTATTATAAAGATAGTCAATAGTAACATTTGAGCCAACCTGAATGTTCTCTGTTATCCATTTCTTTGCTTTTCCGTGACCGCTTATGACAAACCCGTTGTCGGGAATAATCGAATCAGCACCGTTGAGCCTTACAACAGTTCCGTTGACGACAATAGCCTCCGTTCCAAACTCGTTAGTTCCAGTCCTCAGCCCGTATTCAGGTGTATAAACTATTAACTGGTTAGGACCTCTGAGCCCGGGGTAATAGGAATTATTCCCGTTTGCTTTGCTCGGATTAATTGCGTTTATTTGTGTTGAAACTTCTTTATAAACAATATCGTTTGCCTGCAAAAAGTTTAAATTGGGCGAATTTTTGATTATGTTCGTGTTGATGACGTTAGGATTAAAGTTATAAACAGGAATTTCCTTCTGCTGTTTAAACCTCGTAGCAACGGTTTCCTGCCTGATGTAGTCCGACAACTGCACAAAATCTCTTGCATGAGGTGTCTGCGTCTGCGCAAAAGCAACTCCATACATTGATATACATAATCCCAAGAATATTGATAAAATAAATCTCATGTCATAACAATAATAATCTAAGGACAGAATTTTATCAATGAAAATCTGATTTTTCTCTGAGATGATTAAGAAATAATTAATAAAAATTAAAAATTTATAATTCTGTATTATTATGTTATAGGAGAAATATTAACATGGAATACAAAGATTATTATAAAATTTTAGGCGTTGAAAGAGATGCAGATTTGGCGAAAATCAAATCGGCATACAGAAAACTTGCGAGGAAATACCACCCCGATGTTAATAAATCGCCTGATGCGGTAAATAAATTCAAGGATATAAACGAAGCCTACGAGGTATTGTCGGATAAAGACAAGAAGGCGCGCTATGATTCTCTGGGCGCAAACTGGCAGGAGGGTGCTAATTTCACACCGCCTCCGGGGTTTGAAGGGTTTAATTTTAACCAGGGCGGATATTCTCAGGACTTTTCGGGCGGGTTTTCGGACTTCTTCAGCTCGATTTTCGGAGATATTTTAAATGCACAGGGGGCATCAAGAGCAAAAGGACGGTCTTCGGGGACTTCTTATGAGGATATTTTTTCTCAGGGCGGGTTTAATCAATACGGTGGAAAAACTTCTTCAAAACCGCCAAAGAGTGAAAATCTTGATGTTACACAGGACTTAAACGTTACCGCAGCAGACTTGATGAGCAATATGCCTATTTCGGTTAAACAAAACACATTTGAAAAATGCACAAAATGCTCGGGTGTCGGCTCAAACTGTTATGAGTGCGGCGGAACGGGTGTTAAGAAACAGACAAAAGTCCTCAACGTAAAAATTCCGAGAGGAATAAAAGAAGGGCAGAAAATAAGACTCGCAGGCGAAGGAAAATCTGACGAATACGGACGAAAAGGAGATTTATACTTTGTTCTTCGGTTTAAAGACAGTGAATACAGCATAAAAGATGATAATTTAATAAAAAACGTTGAGATAACACCGTCTGAAGCTGTTTTTGGATGCACAAAAAATATTGAAACACTCCACGGAAAAATTAATATTAAAATACCTCAAAATTCAAGAACAGGACAGATGTTAAGATTAAAGAACTTAGGACTTCCGCTAAAGACAGGAGGTTACGGAAACCTGAACGTCAAAATTATGATTAATCTTCCGAAAGAATTAACAAATAAACAAAAGGAATTGTATAAACAATTACTTGAACTTGAGAAATAATTAGTTTTATCCCTCTCCTATGGGAGAGGGCAGCCCGTAGGTCGTGTTGTCAAACACGACATTCAAAAGCAAAAACAGAAATTATTCATACCTCAGGGCATCTATCGGGTTCAATAATGAGGCTTTGTGAGCGGGGTAATAGCCGAAGCCTATCCCGACAAGTGCCGAAAACCCTAGAGATAAGAAGATAGAGGATATTGAAATTGAAGGTGTTAAGTCCGCAGAGAACAGCCGAACGGACTCCGCCCCGATAATTCCCGTCACAACACCAATCAGACCGCCTATCATCGATAACAAAAAGGACTCAATAAGGAATTGCCACCTTATATCAGATGCTCTTGCACCTATTGCCATTCTGATACCGATTTCCTTCGTTCTTTCAGTAACGGAAACGAGCATAATATTCATAATACCTATACCGCCAACGAGAAGCGAAACCGAAGCGATAGAAGCGAGCAAAACCGCAAAGGTATTAACTGTTGATTTCATTTTTTCCTGAAACTCCGCAGAATTTCTGATTTCAAAGTCTTTTGTCTGGGTTCTGCCTATTTTGTGTCTGGTTCTTAAAAGAGCATCTATCTGGTTTGATACCTCGTCAAGCGAGTCAGCATCAAGCCCTTTAACCAGTATCTGAGAAACAGTACCGGGGAAAGCAGTACCAAAAACTTTTTTTTGTGCTGTTGTAATAGGTATCATCGCCAAATCGTCCTGGTCAAACGGTCCTGAAGCACCTTTTGATTTAAGCACACCGATAACTTTAAACGGCACATTTCCAATACGAATAGTTTTATTAATGGGGTTTAAATCCCCAAAGAGTTCATTTGCAACAGTCGAGCCGATGAGCGCAACCTTAGCGTAATTTTGCAGGTCATCAGGAGTAAAACTGCGCCCGTATTCGATTTCGTAGTTCTTTATATACAAATACTGAGGTGAAATACCGTAAATAGTGCTCGACCAGTTCTGGTTTCCGTACATTAACTGCTTGTTTTCAGAGGAAAGCACAGCAACGGCATCAAGCCCTTCAATGTTTCTGGCTATTGCTTTTGCGTCACTGTCCGTCAGAGAAGGCTTTGTACCTACCCCCATTCTGACACCGCCCGATTTTGCCGAGGCAGAGCGCACCGTAAGAATATTTGAGCCCATTGACTCCATGTTCTTTTGCACCTTCTCACTTGCCCCGGTTCCGATGGCAAGCATTATGATAACTGCACTAACACCTATAATTATACCCAAACTCGTCAGGGCAGAGCGCATTTTGTTTACCTTGAGCGAGTTTAAAGCCATTTTTAATGTCGAACTGAAGTCTATCATTGTTGTTTATTCTTTATCCATTCTTCTTTTGATTGGTCTGAAATGATTTTGCCGTCTTTAAACCTCACGATTCGCTTGCAGTATTCCGCAATATCGGGCTCGTGGGTTACGAGAATTATTGTTTTGCCTGTCTGTTTGTTGAGATTAACAAAAAATTCCATAATCTCAATACTGGTCTTTGTGTCGAGGTTACCTGTAGGCTCATCTGCAAGTATAATCGGGGCATCGTTCACAAGCGCTCTTGCAATAGCGACTCTCTGCTGCTGACCACCTGACATCTGGTTTGGCATATGGTCCTCTCTTTGTTCGAGCCCGACAACCTTCAGCATCTCTCTTGCCCGTTTTTTGCGCTCTTCAGGAGGTATTCCCTTATAAATCATCGGGAGCTCAACATTTTCAAGTGCCGTTGTTCTTGAAATAAGGTTAAACCCCTGAAAAACAAACCCGATTTTAAGATTTCTTATATCCGCAAGTTTCTCTGAGCTTAAATTCAGAACATCAATTCCGTCAAGATAATAACTCCCTGAATTTGGCTTATCAAGAGTACCGAGCATATTCATGCAGGTTGATTTCCCCGAGCCCGATGCACCCATAATCGCAACAAACTCACCCTCTTCAACAGAAAGAGAAACGTCATCGAGCGCGTTGAAGGAATCATCGCCAGTTACATAAGTCTTTATTGCATGTTTAATTTCGATAAGCGCCATTTTTCACCTATTATCTCGGCATTGGAGGTCTCATCGAGCCCCCGCCCTTTTGAGCCTTGCTGCCGTCAAGTTTTTTGCCGATATATATAACATCATTTTCGTTTAGGTCTTCACCTTCAATTTCGGTATAGGAATCGTTGCTGACACCAACTTTTATTGTTTTTCTGACAGGCTGACCGTTTTCCTGCACCCAGATACCCTGCTCTTCATACTTTTGCTTATTGGTTTCGGGTGAAAATCTGAGCGCTCTGTTTGGAACAGTCAGAACATCCTCACTTTTGTTTGTGATAATCGAAACATTAGCCGTCATGCCCGGCATCATCTTGCCGTCTGCATTATCTACACCAATAATGACAGTATATGTTACAACATTTGACTCTGTTTTCGGGGAACAACGAACCTGAGTAACAGTTCCCATAAAGGTTTCATCGGGATAACCGTCTAGAGTGTATTCAACCTCCTGCCCTTCTTTGACTTTGCCGATATCCGCTTCAGAGACACTTGTTTCTATCTGCATTTTTGTTAAATCCTCGGCAACAGTAAAGAGTGTCGGAGTTTGATAGCTTGAAGCAACTGTCTGACCGACTTCAACAGATTTTGAAATAATTGTTCCCTTAACGGGTGAAATAATTTTTGTATATCCGAGATTAGCTTTTGCCGTACCAAGATTAGCCTGTGCCTGAGCTATACTTGCATGAGCCGCGGCAATTTCCGCTTTATCCGCCAGATACTGCGCTCTTTTGCTTTCAACATCATCTTTTGAAACGAGGTTTCTTTTATAGAGATTTGAATACCTTTCATAAGTGTTTTTATCGTATTCAATTTTCGCCTGAGCCTTTGCAAGAGAGGCTTTTGCGTTCATAATATTTGCGTTTGACTGATTTAGTGATGCTTCAAACAGGGAAGTGTCGATTTGCGCCAATAATTGTCCTTTTTCGACTTTAGAGTTGTAATCGACATACATCTCGACGATTTTGCCAGAAACCTGAGCACCGACATCGACCTTATTGATAGGCTGAATAGTGCCCGATGCCTCGACAATGGTTGTCAGAGTTCTCTTTTTTATTGTGTCGGTGATATATTTTCCGCCGTCTTTACCATTTGAAAAGCCAAAGAAATAAACACCTGCGGATATTAAAATTACCAAAAAGAAAATTATTATTTTTTTCATTTTTATCTTTCTCCCATAGCACTCTGGAGTGAAACGAGGGCTTCATTATAGTTATGCACCGCCTGGATATATGCCTGCTGTGCGTTGTTATAATTGACTTTTGCGTCCTGGAGTTCTATAAAATTGCCCAAACCGACATCATATCTTGCATCCGCAAGTTCATAGTTTTCAAGAGTCTGAAAAACCTTTTCCTGCAAAAGAGGAATTTTCTTTTCCTGCTCGATTAAAGCGATATAACTTTCTTCAACGCTGAAATGAACGTCCTCAGCCGCCTCGTGGGTGGTTTGTTTTGCAATCTCAAGTTCTGATTCCGCCTGTTTAATTTTGAGATTTATTTCCATAAAATTAAGATTTGACGTGGACAAATCAATCCCAACTCCGAAAGAATGAGTGTTATAGTGCTGAGAATTAATTAAATTATAGGTGGCGCTGCCCGTTAAATTAGGGAGATAAGAGCGTTTTGTATATTTAATATACTCTTCAGCGTAGTCCTGCATTGCTTTAACGGCAAGATAATCAGGTCTTTGTTTGAACGCAATTTCAAGACACTCCTCTAGCGTTTTGTCAAACGGTTTAAATTCAAAGCCCTTGAGCATATCAACTTTTTCAACCTGAGTGGATAAAACATTATCGGGTACTCTTTCCGTTCCGTCGGGGGCTGTCGTATTTGTACCGATTTTACTCAGTATTTTGTTTATATATGCCCTTGTATCCTTAAAGTTTTCGGGAGATTTGAGGGTGTAATTTGGGGCATCTTCAAAGCACATAGCCTCATTTAGCGCAACAAAAGCGAGTTTATAAGTTTTTTCGGCATTTAAAAGTTGAATTTTTGCATCACTGAGATAGACCTCCTGATTAACAACATCAATCCTTGAAACCAAACCCTCATCAAAGAAAGCCTTTGTTCTGGCGTATTGTCTTTCGTTGATTTGAACGTTAGAGACCTGAACATCGAGATTTGCTTCCGCTGCAATTACCGCATAGAAGTTCTTTTTGACATTGTTAACTGTCGAAATAACCATATCATCATAGTCATACTGGGCGGCAATAAGGTTTAATTTCTGCATTTTGACAGAGGAAAGGACTTTCCCGAAACTGTATATTAACTGCCTTAACCCGACACCTGCGCTGTAAACATTTGAAGAAGTATTTAAGTCCCTGCCTGTTCTGTGGTCATAATCATATCCTCCGCTTGCGGCAACTGTGGGAAAATAACTTGATTTTGCAAGCCCGACATTATCTTTTGCGAGTTCAATACGCTCCTTGTATATTTTTATATAGTGGCTGTGAGAGAGAGCAAAATCAATGCAATCCTGAAGTGTAGCTTCCGAGTTTTCCGTTATTTCCTCTATCGCAAAAGCGGGCGCACTCAGAATAAAACACAAAGAGAGCATCAATACTATATTTTTTACGGATAATTTCATAAAATCCTCTGTAATTATCGTTTGACTAACTACATTTTATCAAACGATTAGAAAAAAGAAAAGTTCATTACACATTTGAAAGAGTTTTTTCTTCTTCCTTATCTGAATTTGATGAGGGTGAAACTTCTTTTTTATCCGAAGATTTCATTATTGAATGTCTTTTTTTATAGACAACAACGCAGAAGAGGACAATAACAACAGTTGCTGCAATAATAATATATTCAATATACTGTTTTATTAACTCTCCAAAGAACATCAGAAAAAGGCTGACGATAAAAAATCTCATCCCGCGCCCTAAGAAACTTGCAAGCATAAACTTCCAAAAGTTCATATTCAAAACACCGCTTGCGATTGTAAAGATTTTGTAGGGAAGGGGGGAAAACGCAGAGAAGAAAACCGCAAACGAGCCGTATTCGGCGTACATTTTTTCAACCGCCTCAAAGCCTTCTTTACCTTTGTTTCTGAAAAGCCAGTTAAAGACGGGACGACCGCCAAAATAACCGATACCCCAGCCGATACCTCCGCCTAAAGCGGAAGCAACAGTACAAAGAAAAGCATAATAAAGCGCCCTGTCAGGGTTAGCCAAATCCAAAGGTATTAAAAATACATCGGGAGGAGGCATAAGGAAGAAACTTTCAATGAAAGAATCAATGACCATCCCCCATACTCCTAAGGACTGAAAATATGAATAAATATTGGCTAACAATTCGTGCATGGTTTTTCTCCTGACAAAAATAATAACATAAAGAAATTTTTAAAAGTTACACTTTGCCTTTTTTATTTAGAAGTATTAATATAATTGTTGCAAATGCAACGTGAAAAACCGGACGGACGGAGTGTGCGGGAGCGGGTGCGTTGGCGGAGCCAAAAGCACATTCCAGCAAAACGAGTCCGGGTAGCAACAACCGAAAAGGCGACTGCGATAGCAAAAGCCTTGACAGGTTGGAGCGTGAAGGTTTTTCAAGACAACGGAGATTTTATTAAAACAGATGTTAAAGGTTGATTTATTTAAGGACATGCCAAATTCAGACGTGATGTCACTGTTGAGTTGTCTCGGGATAAAGACAAAGAGTTTTAAAGAAGGGGCGCTCATACTTGATTTCGGGCAGAAGAATAACAATCTTTTCATTATGCTGAGCGGAAAAGCGGTTGTTATCAAAAAAAATCTGCTGGATAAAGAAGAAGCCGTTGAGGAGTTAAAGACAAACGATATTTTCGCTCATGACTTCGTCTGTCAGGGGCAGACAAAATCGCCCGTCAAAGTTGTTGCGCTAAACGACTGCGAGATTTTAATTCTCGGATATGAAAAAGTTATCACCCCCTGCAATAAGGTTTGTCAGTATCATCTTTTGCTTATAAAAAATTTAATAAGCATGATAGCGAGGAAAAATTCAGCGCTTAATACCAAAATTGACGTTGTCGGGAAAAGGTTTGCAAGAGATAGAATTATGTCCTTTTTAAAGCAGTCGGCAAACGGACAAACCACTTTTGAAATACCCTATAACAGAGAGAAAATGGCAGAATTTCTCGCGCTCGACAGGTGCTCGCTCTCAAGAGAACTCTCTAATATGCAAAAAGATGGGCTTATCCTCTTTAAAAAGAACAGGTTTAAGATAAATTTTTAACTTTATTTTTCGGTGGACTGAAGTTTACCCTACACCCCTGTAAGTTGGGCATTCCTGCCCAACGTCCAAAAAATCCTATATTTATAGGTTATAAATTCCCCGATTTTTGCCCATAATTGTTAAAAAGGGGAATTATGGAAATATCGCACAGTCAGTTTCAGACAACAGATTTCAACTACGGGCTGATAGAAGGCTCGCAGGGGCTTTTGTATAATAAACAGCAGGTGCAAAACAGCGAGTTTGAACCTAAAAACAATATTTTCACGACCTCGCCTATTTCTTCAGACAAAAAGAAAAAGAAACCGAACAACCGCTTCAACATCTCCGATAGCGAGTATCTTGATGATACGGGCTACCTTCAGGGCGCAGAAGAAGAAGGAAAAGAAGAAAACCTTTTCGCGATTCAGCCTCAGCCAAACCCTGTATTTGAAGCCATGAAAAAGGTTAAAACCGTTTTCGGGAAAATTCCCGTTTTAAATTCGGTTATATTAAAAGGAAAAAGTATTAAACTTCAAAAAACCCTGAATAATCTTAACGAAATCAACCAAAATACGGACAGTATAATATCTTCGAGCATGCCCTTCGGGGAAGAGGAAAGACGATACAGTGAGATTACAAAAAACCTCTCTGATGCCTCAAACTTAATCGGGCAGGTAAAAAAAGAGATGGAATAAGAAAATTTTAAAATATATTAATTTTCAATAAAAAAATTTATCATTTTACTTTACTAATTTTCTCGTTTAAAATAATATGTAATTAGTGTTATATCAACAAGTATCATGCTTTTAGTTTGGTATAGCAAATAGTCGTTTTTTAAATAGTAAGTAGATAAGGGGCCAACAGTGGACAATTACGTACCTGATATATTCGGAAGAAAAGAAAACAAACCGTCAACACAAGGAAATGACAATATGGATCAGAATCTGAATCCTGCAAAAATTAAAGTTATCGGTGTCGGCGGCGGCGGTGGAAATGCCGTAAACAGAATGATTAAGGCAGGTTTGACAGGTGTCGAATTCTGGGCAATGAACACTGACCTTCAGGTGCTTAACCGTTCGCTTTCAGAAAATAAAATCAACCTTGGAAGCAAATTAACAAACGGTCTTGGTGCAGGCGGAAACCCCGAAAAAGGTGAAAAAGCCGCAGAAGAAACAAGAGACGACATTGTTAATGCTATCGGCCAGGCTGATATGGTATTCGTAACCGCTGGTATGGGCGGAGGAACAGGAACAGGTGCTGCTCCCGTTATCGCAAGAATAGCAAAAGAATTAGGCGCTTTGACTATCGGTGTTGTTACAAAACCGTTCAGTTTTGAAGGCAAAAAGAGAATGAACCAGGCTATTTCGGGCTTGGATAAATTAAAAGAAACAGTTGATGCACTCGTTACAATTCCAAACGACAAACTTCTTGAAGTTATCGACAGAAGAACAACGATGCAGGAAGCATTTTTGGCAGTTGATGAAGTTCTTTTGAGAGGTGTTCAGGGTATTTCCGACATCATCACAATTCCCGGCTTAATCAACGTTGACTTTGCTGATGTCAGAAGTGTAATGGAATCTTCGGGTTCAGCTTTAATGGGTATCGGAAAAGGCTCAGGCGAAGGCAGAGCTCTGGAAGCCGCAAAACAGGCTATCAACTCACCTCTTCTCGAAACATCTATCAGAGGCGCTTCAGGTATCATTATCAATGTAACAGGCGGTATGGATTTAGCACTCAACGAAGTTGTTGATGCGGTTAAAGTTATCACAGACGCTGCTTCAGAAGATGCAACAATCCACTTCGGTACTGTTTCTGATGAAAGAATTCAGGGTGAAATTCAGATTACAGTTGTTGCAACAGGTTTTGACCTTAAAAACCAGGGTATTGACCTTTTGAATGCAAAAGCTGAACAGCCTAAAGATGAATTTATTCTTCCTCCCGGTTTGTTCGGTGATTTAGGAAACACTCAGCAGCCCGCTGCTCAGCCTAAAAAACCGTCAATGGACTTAGACATTCCCGATTTCTTAAAGAAATAAGAGAATTAAAATAAATGCAAATAAAAACCTCCGGCTCTACCGAAGGTTTTTTTATACTATATCAGCAATTATCCGTTTTTTATCGTCCGATAGTTTTAAGAGTTTTACTGTCTGAAGAGGTTTTGAGGGCATGGAAGGAATATCGGCAAGAACATTGATATAATTCTTCGTAACCCCTTTAAAAAATCCTGTTTCACTGTCTTTTCTGTTCTCAATTATAACGGTGTTCAGGGTATTGAGATTTTTTTTCAGAAACTCCAGATGTTTTTCATCTGAAATTGTCTGAATAATCGCAGCTCTTTCCTTCTTTATAGTTTCTTTTATATGGTTTGGAAGTCTTTCCGCGACCGTATTTTTTCTGACAGAATAGGGAAAAACGTGGATTTGAGAAAGCCCAACGAGACTAAGATTTTTCCGTGTTATCTCAAAATCCTCATCGGTTTCACCAGGGAAGCCGACTATAATATCACTTCCGATAAACGCAAACTCAAATTTTGAATTGATATTACCGATTAAATTAAAAATATCCTCTTCGCTGTAGTGCCTGTTCATATTCTTCAGAGTTTTATTACAAAAAGACTGAAGAGAGAGATGAAAATGAGGGCAAAATTTCTTTGATTTTGAAAGAAAATCAATAAATTCGTCCGTCAGCTCCAGCGGATTTAAAGAGCCGAGGCGGTATTGCGTTATCTGAGTCTTTTCAATGTGTTCGAGCAGAGTTAAAAGAGAATAACCGGGGTTCAAATCTCTTCCCCACTGCCCGATATGAATACCCGTCAAAACAGTTTCATCGTAGCCGTTTTTAAACAGAAGATTAATCTGAGCGAGAACATCATCAATTTTTGAACTTCTGCTTTTCCCTCTTGCAAAGGGAATTGTACAGTATGAACAACGGTTATCGCAACCGTCCTGTATTTTTACGGTCGCTCTCGCCCTTGAAAGTGCCGATAAACTGTCAAATTTAAACTCTGTCTGTTCAAAAATATCCGTTACATCAAATTTAATATTGTTCTTAATTAAATTTGGAATTTCCGTTTTATCCGCGTTTCCGACAAGAATATCAATGCTTTTATCCTCTCTGAGTTTTTCGGCTTCAAGCTGGGCAAAACAGCCTGTTAAGACGGTCAGAAGTTTCGGGTTCCTGTTCTTAACCCCCCGAAGCGAAGAAAGGCTTTTTGATTCTGCACTGTGGGTTACTGCGCAGGAATTTAGGATATATATATCGGCATCATTGACATCATCAACCTGAATAAACCCCGAATTAACCATCTTTTGCGCGATTATATCGGACTCTATCCTGTTTGTTTTACAGCCGAGAGTTTTTATCGTAAATTTTTTTTCCATAAAACAAGTTTAGTTCAAAAATTAATCTTTGTAAAAATTTAATTGTGATGTTAAAAAAAATAACAAAAAAATCTGTCTTTGGGTTTATAATTAATGTGGAAATTGAGGTGAGAAAATGATTGTACCTGTTCATATAGTCGGCTATTCAAATATGATGAACTCAATAAACGGAAACACTCAGGCACAGACTGTTTATTTTCAGTCAGTTCCCGAGAAAAAACCTGTTGAAAAAAGAAAACCGATGATGTTTTCTCTCGCAGACGTTCCTCTGCTGACGGTTGCCGCAATCAGCTCTAAGCCAAAAACCCTTTCAGCCTTTGCAAAAAGTTTTGCAAGACTGCCTATAGCGGTTATGGGGCTGGCAATTCCGGGTTCTATAGCAGCAAAAGTCACCTCTAAAGTTCTCGACAACAGAGCAAAAGAGGGCAAGAATACAGAACCTGTTCTCGCAATGGCAGGTTTTGGCGCTCTTTGGTACGGGCTCTATAAAGCAGGTGCTGCAGGAGTCAGTGCTCTTGTTTCAAAAATCCCCGAATCCTACAAAAAACAGGCAGGGGAAGGGTTGAAAGATTTATCAAAAGCTATTGATGCAAGCAGTGCAAACAAAAAAGTTTATGAACCGATTGCAAATAAAGTCGGTAAAGTATTAAAGGCACATCCTCAAATCTGGAAGCCTGCAATGGTAGCGGCAAGCATCGCAGCGGTTGCTATCTGCTTCCTGCCGTCAATTAAGAGAAACCGTCAGGCAGAAAAAGAACTTCAGCAGCAAAGACAGATTGAACACTATATTCAGACTCAGCAGGCACAGGAGCTCGCTCAGTTAAAAGAGCTTCAGAGCGTATTTGCTTCAAAACAGTAAATCCGTCACGTTTAAATTTTTACCCGTATATGAATTATATCGGGAAATTTTGTGTACTCAAAAAATCGGCATGCCAAAATTTCAAGTATTTGTAAATCTTTTTAAAATAAAATTTATATTCGTACACAATTAAAGATTTTATTTCTGATTTGTGCTAGATTAAAATTATTCCGATAAGGTTAGAGTGTTAAGTTATTAATTTAAGAAATAAAAAGGAATATAAGAGAACCATCGGGAGTTGTATATTAAACAGTTTAGGTCAAGGAGATTTTAAAGTATGCCTGAGTACTTGAGTAAGGAAGAGATTCGCAAGTGGAGAAGTTCATTGGAGCGTATCACTCTTGAGGAATACGCAGCAAGATTAGGGAAAGTTATACAGGACGAAAAAGATACGGATGATATGGTTGACAAGGTTATGCAGCACTCGCTGAATTCTATGTCAACAGAGAGTTATCCTGTCAGGACAGAGGAAATTAAATCAATTACTCTTCGTGCTTTCAGAAAGGAAAAGGAAATTGTTCAGCCGAAGGCAGTAAAGCCCACGGTTAAAGAAACACCCGCACCTAAGAAGGTTCAGCAACCCAAACAGGAAAAAACTTTAAAGGTCGAAATTGTAAATAACACAAACGAAGATATGCCGCTTTCGTTCAATAAAGCTCTGACACAAAGAGAGCAGTTGATTTTTGACCATTTCTACGCAAACAGAAACAAAATTGTTTATGCAAAAGACTTGGCTAAAATTCTTGATTTGCCGAGAGATTATGTATATAAATACATCAAAAATCTCAGAAGCAAGCTGAACGAAGATATTTTGCACAACGCAGACAACGGCGGTTATTTGCTCAAAGTATAGTCTGACCATGCCTGATAAAGAGACCAAAAAAGTAACGGTTGCCTTTCCTCATATGGGGTTTATCTATATTGCGTGGGCATCCGCGCTCAGAAAAGTCGGCGTAGAACCTTATATCCCGCCAATGACAAACAAAAAGACTCTTTCTCTGGGGATTAAATACAGCCCCGAGTCTATTTGTCTGCCGTATAAACTCATTTTGGGAAACTTTATCGAGGCGATAGAGGGCGGTGCTGATTACGTTGCGATGATTTGCTCACCCGGAATTTGCCGTCTGGGGGAATACGGACAGAGCATCTGTTCTGTTCTGAAGGATTTGGGGCATGAGGATAAATACACCGAACTCAATCTCTATGACGGGTTTAAGGGCATGTATCGGTTCTTAAAACAGGTCGCACCGAAGAATGATATTTTCCATATCGTTCAGGCAATAAATATTGCGGTGAGAAAGGTTTTCGTCTTAGACAGGCTTCAAAATACTCTTGCTTACTACAGAGCAAGGGAAGTAAAGCACCTTGAGAGCGATAAAGTCTATAAAGAAGCCCTGAAAATTATCTTCGATGCAAACTCAAACAGAGAGTTAAAGAAGGCTGAAAAGCAGGTTAAGAAGATGTTTTCAGAGATTGAGATTGATAAAAAAAGAGAGATTTTGAATGTTGATATAACGGGTGAAATTTTTCTCGTTCAGGATCCTTTCTCAAACCAGGATATAGAAAAGGAACTCGGAAAACTGGGTGTTCAGGCAAGAAGAAGCCTGACTGTTTCGGGGTTTTTAAAAGATGCAATTATCCCTAAAATGTTCAGAAAAGGGGAAACCCACCTCGAAAGAGCAACGAGAATGGCGCAACCCTATCTGATGAGAGATATAGGCGGTGATGCACTTGAATCGGTGAGCGATGTTGCGTATGCAAACGAGAGGGGAATAGACGGAATTATCCACGTTTCACCGTTTACCTGTATGCCCGAAATTATGTCTCAGAACATTTTTCCAAAGATGAGAGAGGACTGCGAAATACCTATTCTATCGCTTATTATGGATGAACAATCCGGGAAGGCGGGGTATATAACAAGACTTGAAGCCTTTGTTGATTTGATGAGAAGAAAAAAACACTATAAAGAAGCAAAAAAAGAACAACAAGTTTAGTCCTCGTCATCTTCATTATTTCTTTTTATTTTCATGTCTTTCATGGGTTTCTCAAACTCAATTTCATAACTGATTTTTTCGTATTCTTCGTAAGCATCGGTTAAAGATTTGTGATATATAGAAAAAAGGCTTGTAATTTCATGCCTGCTTTCAATATAGAAATCAAAACCCAGACAATAATAAATAATTGAACCGACTTTTTGCAGGTTGTCCAATTCACAGCCTAATTCATTAATTCTTTCCATAAGTTCTTCGCTAACCAACATGATACTTTCCTTTCTTATTCCTTATACTTTCCAAATGGAAAGTATAAGATAAAGTAAAGTTATTGTAAAGTGTTTGTATAGTATTTGTAAAGGTAATTTAATATGAAGAAAAAATTGTATCATAGTGGAAATGCCTGGGCTTTATTAATACCCAAAGCAGTTTTGGAACTAATGGAACTTAATCCCGAAACAGATGAAGTCAAACTTGAACTTGAAGGAAAACTCTTAAAAGTCAAAAAAGCCGAGTAGAGATTTTTTATTATTTTTTTGTAATAAAAAAACAAAAACATGTTTAAAAAAAGATAATTTTCAATTAAAATAGTGTCAAGAGAAGAGGAAGATAGATTGAACGAAAACTTCAAAGGGCTTGATAGTTTAGACACCACAGTGAGAAAATCTGCCGTTATTCAGGAGAGAATGGGGCTTATTGCTTCTCACATGTATCAGCAGTTTCTTGATTACAAGCACTCGAGCGCCAATATGCTCGAAGTGTTCGATAAAATGGCTGATAATGCCTATATGACTATTGACTATTTCAAGCAGGCTCTTTCTTCAAGAGGTATGCCTATCCAGAATATCTCGATAGAATACGACAAATCTCTTCACTACATCGGCTTAAATATTCTCTGGCACAAGCTGGGCTTTGTCACGAGCTATAACGAAAAACCAAAAGCCCTGTTCAGAGAAGGTGACGACAAAAACCGCCACATTATTTCAAGAATAACAGCCTTCAGAGGAAATCTTGCCGATATTGCATCGCCCGACAGCGAAGAATATATTCAAAAACTCCTCGCCTTAGAGGTCGCATCGCTTTATATACCCGAGGATAAAACCGTCAGCGCAATAATAAAAATAAACCACATCGGGGATAAAGAGTTCAAAATTAACCAGATGGATGCCCCGAGAGAATTTTTATTAAGAGCGGTCGAAATCGTCTGCGGAAGCTGGGATTACCACGAAGAAAGCTTCAGAAAAACAATTCAATTACCTTAATTAATATTTTGTTGGCATTTAGGTATTTATGTAATAAACTTTTAATATGAAATATATTGAAAATGTCAGAAATTTTTGCATAATAGCACATATCGACCACGGCAAATCAACTCTTGCCGACAGACTGCTTGAAAAAACAGGCACGATAGCGCAAAGGGATATGCAGGACCAGCTCCTCGACAGTATGGATATTGAGCGCGAAAGAGGAATTACCATTAAACTCAATGCCGCAAGAATGAGCTATACCGCACAGGACGGCAGGGATTATACACTGAACCTTATTGATACTCCTGGGCATGTCGATTTTTCTTATGAAGTTTCGAGGTCTTTAGCAGCCTGTGAGGGTGCGCTTTTAATTGTCGATGCAACTCAGGGGGTTGAAGCGCAGACACTTTCAAATGTTTATATGGCGATTGAGCAGAACCTCGAAATTATACCTGTTATCAACAAAATTGACCTTCCCTCTGCCGATGTCGAGAGGGTTAAACAGGAAATTGAGGAAATTTTGGGCATTGATGCCTCGGTTGCGATCCCTGTCAGCGCAAAAGAGGGAACGGGAATAGAAGATGTTCTCGAAGCCATTGTAAAATATGTTCCCCCTCCGGTTGATACCTCGGATAAGCCTTTGAGGGCACTTGTTTTCGATAGTGTTTATGACCAGTATTTAGGTACTCTATGTTTTTGTAAGGTGGTGGACGGACACGTTAAAATCGGGGATAAAATCAGGTTTATGGCATCGGGGAAAGAGTTTGAAATAGTCGAGCTCGGCTATCTTAACCCAAAAAGAGTTCCCGTAAAACGTTTAAATACAGGCGATGTAGGTTATATCGGCTGTTCTATCAAAGAAGTTTCCAGGTTTGTAGGTGATACCGTTACCTTATCTGAAAACGGCGCGGAAGAACCGCTTGAAGGCTACAAAGAAGCACTGCCTATGGTGTTTTCGGGGATGTACCCCGTTGATAACGACCAGTATCAGGACTTAAAAGAGGCGCTTGAAAGGTTAAAGCTGAATGATTCCAGTATTACTTTTGAGCCCGAAACCTCATCAGCTCTAGGATTTGGGTTTAGGTGCGGTTTTTTGGGCATGCTCCACATGGAAATTGCGCAGGAGCGGTTAGAGAGAGAATATAATCTTTCGCTCGTTACAACCGCGCCAAGTGTTATTTATAAGGTGCATAAGACAAACGGCGAGGTTGTGGATATTGATAACCCTGCAAATTTGCCCGATGCACAGTACAGAGAATACATTGAAGAGCCTTATGTCAGAGTAAACATAATCACTCCGAACACCTATGTCGGTTCCTTAATGGAGCTGGCGCAGGATAAGAGGGGTATTTTCAAGAATATGGCTTATATTGACAAGGTCAGGGTTAATCTTGAATATGTAATTCCCCTGAGCGAGGTTATTACGGACTTTTACGACCAGTTAAAATCAAGGTCAAAAGGATATGCAAGTCTTGATTATGAATTTTGCGATTACAGGCGCTCAAACCTTGTCAAACTCGATATTATGCTCGCAGGCGAAGTCGTAGATGCTCTGAGCGCTATCGTTCATACGGATTCCGCGTTTTATGTCGGGCAAAAACTAACGGCAAAATTAAAGGATATTATTCCCCGCCAGCTCTTTGAAGTGCCTATTCAGGCGGCAGTCGGAGGAAGAATTATTGCAAGAACGAACATAAAAGCGATGAGAAAAAACGTTCTTGATAAGTGCTACGGCGGTGATATTACAAGAAAAAGAAAACTTCTCGAAAAGCAAAAACGCGGTAAGAAGAGAATGAAATCGGTCGGCAGGGTTGAAGTGCCGCAGGAAGCCTTTATGGCAGTTTTGAGTCTTAATGATGATTAATTATTAAAAATAAGGGGTTAAAATGGCAGGCAGTAAAGCATTGGTTATGATTTTGGCAGGCGGTGAAGGCAGAAGACTATTGCCTTTAACCAGAGACAGGGCAAAACCGGCCGTTCCGTTCGGCGGAAGGTACAGAATTATTGACTTTGTAATCAATAATTTTATCAACTCGGGATTTTATAAAATAAAGATTTTAACACAGTATAAATCGGACTCTCTCAACTACCATATTTCAAGAGGGTGGCCGATGTCCCCGATTTTGGGACAATATATCGACCTTGTACCCGCCCAGATGAGAATTGACGGGCACTGGTATAAGGGAACGGCTGACGCGGTTTTCCAGAATTTAACCCACATTTATGATGAGCCAACGGACCAGGTTTGTGTCTTTGGGGGCGACCATATTTATATTATGGACGTTGAGCAGATGTACGATTACCACCTCGAAAAAGGCGCAGACTTAACCATTTCGGCTATTCCTGTTCCGAAAGACCAGGCGAGAGAGTATGGTGTTATTGAGGTTGATAAGGACGGCAAATTACTGGGCTTTGAAGAAAAACCCGAAAACCCCAAGACTATGCCAAATAACCCCGATATGTGCCTTGTTTCTATGGGAAATTATATTTTTGAACGTCAGGTGCTGATTGATGAAGTTACAAAAGATTCAACAGACGAAAATTCAAAGCACGATTTCGGAAAGAATATTATCCCGAATATGCTGAAAGACGGCAAAAAGGTTTATATTTACGATTTTGCGCAGAATAAATGCCTTGAAAACAACTACTGGCGTGATGTCGGAACAATAGACAGTTACTGGCAGGCAAATATGGACCTGCTCGAATATATCCCCGAACTCAATTTGTATTCGACAAAATGGCCGCTGAGAACGTTTAACTATAACTATCCTCCTGCAAAGTTTATCTGGGAGGAGGGCGACAGAATAGGTATGGCAACGAACTCACTGGTATCCGAGGGCTGTATTATTTCGGGCGGAAGCATTTCAAAGTGCGTACTCTCGCCAAAAGTAAGAATTAACAGTTTTTCAAATGTTGTCAGATCGATTTTGATGGAAAACGTCAATGTCGGAAGATACTGCGACATAAGAAACGCCATTATTGACAAGAATGTTGACATTCCGCCTTATACCCAAATCGGGCTGAACAGGGAAGATGACCTCGCAAGAGGGTTTGTAGTCTCTGAAGGCGGGGTTGTTGTTGTACCAAAAGGAGCAAAACTATGAGAAAGACAGTCATTTTAATAATTTTATCAGTTTTTATAGCATCACTGGGCGGGTATTTTGCCTATGCAAAATTTGCGGGGGCTAAAAAACCAACAAAACCATCAGAGTATCATATAGGTATTTCAATGGACTCGGCGCTTCAGACACCCGACAGACCTATTCTGGCGATGTTTTATGCCGACTGGTGTACTTACTGTTTAAGATTTATGCCGACAATGAAGAAGCTATCAGAGGAATATGCCGACAAATATAACTTTGTTATGATAGACGCAGAATCAGCGGATAATCTTGACCTCGTCAAACAGTACAGAATAAGCGGTTTCCCGTCATTGTTTATTATTGATGCCGAAATCGATAACCAGGTTTCACTTCCTATCTCGAGTTATCAAAGCATAGAATATATGAGAGAGGATATGGACAGGTATCTGAGGGTTAAAAAGCTCATGACATGTGAAAAACCGAAGGAAGAATAATCGGTATGTAAAACGACACACCTTACTGTTTTACTGTAAAAAATTGACAGTTTAGTGTAAAATATTAAATATAAAAAAATTATGAAAAGGGGATAGTGAGCATGGAAACTATGGACAGAGTTGAGTTGGTTAAGAGCAAAATTCGTGCGATAAAAGATTTTCCGAAGGAAGGAATTATTTTTCGCGACATCACAACCGCAATAAAAGACAAAGATGCGTTCAAGTGTATGATAGATTTCTTAACCGAAAAATTCAAAAATAAAGGTATTGACTATATCGCGGTTGTTGAGTCAAGAGGGTTTGTCTTCGGCTCGGCGCTTGCCTATAACATCGGCGCAGGCTGTATCTTAGTCAGAAAGCCCGGAAAACTCCCCGCAGAAACAATAAGCGAAGAGTATTCACTCGAATACGGAACGGACAAGCTCGAAATTCACAAAGACTCTATCGAAAAAGGGAAAAACGTATTAATCATAGATGACCTTCTTGCAACGGGCGGAACGGTCGGCGCGGTCTGCAACCTTGTTAAAAAAGCAGGCGGAAACATCAGCGCCTTGGCATTTATCATTGAATTAACGGACTTAAACGGCAGACAAAGACTTCCCAAAGACGTCGAAATCGTTTCAATGGTTCAATATTAATCCTCGCAGGAAAAATAAATCGGGATAAAGCTCAATGGGAGATGAAGATAAGCAGTTTGAGGCGACTCAGCAAAAACTGCAAAAAGCAAGAAAGGAAGGTCAGGTAGTTAAGTCGAAGGACTTTTCTACCGCACTTGCCCTGCTTGTTATGTTCACAATTATCGTCAAGCTCTCCCCGTTCATCTGGCACCATATCACTGCGCTGTTTGTTTTGTTGTACGAACAAATACCAAACCGGCATATCCAGGATATGGGAATAGCACATCTTTTGTTTCAGACCTCGATTCACTCTCTTTTGATTATCGGTCCTATCCTTATTATGGCAAGTTTTATAGCAATTATGGGCGATTTAATCCAAATCGGTCCTCTCGTTACAACAAAACCGTTAGAGCCAAAACTCGATAAACTCAACCCGACAAAGTATTTCAAGAACCTGATGTCCCCAAAAACACTGTTTGAACTTGTTAAAAACATAGTTAAAGTCGTACTTCTCGGGTATATCGGCTGGATAGTATATTCCCAGCACCTTCCCGCCATTCTTGCGCTTTCCTCTATCGACAACAGCTTTGCGATTATGATGAGGTTCGGTGAGCTCGTTATCGACTTTATTTATAAGGCAGGTATTGCGTTTCTGATTATCGCGGCTGCGGACTACGGTGTTGTTAAATGGAAGTTTTTGCAGGACCAGAAGATGTCTTTTAAAGAGATAAAAGACGAATACAAAAACTCTGAAGGCGATCCCCACGTCAAGGCGGCACTTAGGCAAAAGCGCCAGCAGTTATTGAGAAAAAGTATGATGGATGCCGTTCCGACCGCCGATTTTGTTGTATCTAACCCTACTCATATCGCCTGCGCCATAAAATATGATGCTGAAAAAATGGAATCACCAAAACTTCTTGCAAAAGGTACAGAACTTTTCGCTAAACAAATTATCGAAATAGCGAAATACCACGGCATTCCCGTAATCGAAAACCCGCCTGTCGCAAGAGCAGTGTTCAGAATGGTTGAAGTAAACTCCTATATCCCCCCTGAGCTCTATAAAGCAATAGCTGAAATCCTTATTTTTGTTTACGGGCTCAAAAAACAGAAAACACAAAGTTAATTTCATAATATCAGGTTAATAAACCTATTCATATTGTCGGGTTAGTTGTCTTGAAATTCGTTTTCGCTCAAGCAGTCGTCCTTTTTGGAACTTCGTCCGCATCGGACTTTTGCTTTCGCTTACCGGACTGCGTCCGTCCCGAATTTCGCAAACCCGACCTACAGTATTTAGGCGAAATTTTCCGATTTTTATCAATCAGGTTTGCGAAAAGATGAAAAAAGTAGTAGAATAAAAATTATTGTAGTTTAGTTCAGTGGTTAAAGTGCACGCAAAAATCAAAGATTATATTGAAATAATTGAGAAGGTTGCTAAAGTCGAGCACAAACGTATTCCGGCGCACATGGTCGATTACGAAGAGCTCGTCAGCATCGGTATTATTGCAATTCAGACTATGATTCAGGACAAATCAGAAGAAGAGTTGCAAAGATACAATTCTGCCTATATTGCAACCGCAGTCCGCTGGGCTATCAGAAACGAACTAAGAAACCGCTATAAATGGTACTCTCTGAAGCATACAAACGTCGAAGGCTCGTCTGATGCAGACGGAGTGGATGGAGAACAACAACAAGAGGGAATTTCCCCGAATAAAGTCAGAGAAGCCATCTACGAAACTATTTTGTCAATAGACAGTCTCGCAGCAGCCGCCTCTGACAACGATTCGCCGTTTGATTTTATTAAAGATCCTTCCGCACTGCCTGATGAGAGAGCCGAAATCGCTGAACTCGGAAAAGTAATAAGAGAGGCAATCGCTACACTGCCCCAAAAGGACAGAACTATTGTGGAATACAGGTTCTACAGAAATATGCAGGTAAAAGAAATCGCCGAACGTGTCGGACTTTCCTCTTCAAGAATAACAAGAATAGTCCAGGCATCTCTGAACTACGTCAGAGAATACCTCAAAAAACGCGACCATTATGAATATTAATATATTGCACTAAGTATAATTCATCCTAGGACTTATTGCGTTCGCAATTCCATCCGTCCACAATTTCGCTGTCTTGGATTTTGCTCCACAAAAAACTGTATTCGCTGCGCTGTCGCTCATTAGTTTTTTTGCTACTTCGGGTCTCCATTCGCTACGCTCATATTCGCCCTACGCAAAAAAAAAGGAGATTTGAAAAAATCTCCCGGAATCTGTTGTAATTCCTCGCGTGTAAGTAAAGGTAAGTAAGTATGTATGTATGATTTGATAAAAAATTTACGTGTTTAAAAAGTCCTTAATCGTGTTTATATAATTAACAACCTCTATTTTTATAAAAAAAATCTTTTCAAAAATATTGCCGCCCCCGGATAGCATGTTAAAATAATGTAACAAAATTCCTATCCCTTTTATTATTGCTACAATATAATTATGATTAAGATTTTGGTTGTATCGGACAATAGTGAAAAAGTTGAATATTTAAGCCGTTTTTTTAAAAAACACTCCTGGGAAAGTGTCGTTTCAGGCAGCGAAAGCGACATCTTTGACAAGCTCAAAAACGGCAGTATCGACCTTGTCATTTATGACGGAAGCATTAAATCGCTTGAGCTCAGGACACTTGTTTATAAAACCAAAATTCTCACCGACACCCGTGACATTCGCTCTATATTTCTTGTCAGCAAAGATTTTGACAACTATGACCTTCTGAAATATGCCAATTCCTTCATAGAAGAGCCGATAAACGAAAATCTTTTCCTCGCAACAATTAAATCAGAACTGCTTTTGAGGGAAAATTTAATTGTTTTATCCAAAAACAACGATGATTTAGCCAAAAGTCTTTATCAGTTAAACGTTCTATACAACACCTCAAGCCAGCTTGCGGGCTCTCTGGATAAGATAAAGCTTATAGATATTATGTCTGAAGGCTTAGACCAGAGCCTGAGCCTGTCACTCTCATACATTCTCGTTATGAACGAGCCGAACGATATAAGATTAATGATAAAATCACTTTATCCGATTTCGCAGAGGCTTGAAAACTCAATTAAACAAAGTGCGCTTGCTAACTACAACAACACCTTTTCAATGAACTTATCCGTTGACGACATTAAGGTTGAAACCACCATAAAAGACCGCTGGGGCGAGTTCGATATGAATGTTTTTTCGTTTGACAGCCTTTTTGCACCCATATCTATCCAAAACAAATTCTTCGGAGTGATAGAAGTTTTCAGGGAATCAGACTTTTCAACGGATGACACAAAATGCTTTACAACACTTGTGAAACAGGTTTCTCTGCCCTTAGAAAGCGCTATTCTTTATGACGAAATAAAAGAGCAGAATGAAAAACTCGAAAAACTTGAAAGAGTAAAATCAAACTTCATATCTATAGTTTCTCACGAGCTCAGAACACCAATGACTGTAATAAATTCCTCGCTCGAAATTCTCTTAAAAGGCGGTAACAACAACCCGACCGAGCAAAAATTTCTCGGACTGGCAAAAAACAATGCCGACAGGCTCTCTGTCATCATCAAAGACCTCTTAGACCTCCAAAAAATGGAGGCAGGGGAAATGGAGTTTAGGTTTGAACTCACTAACATCAATATTCCTATTGAGCTTGTTAAAAATTCACTCTCGGAGTTTGCAAAAAACCAGAAGGTTGAAATTAATATGAGCCTTGAAAAGGGGCTTGAGAGTGTTTATATAGACACCAAACGGCTTGAGCAGGTTTTGACGAACCTGATTTCAAACGCAATAAAATTCACCTCTGAAGGCGGGCAAATCAACGTTACCACCTCAAAAATGACAAAAGAAGATTTTAACAAATTTGAATTTTTTGATAAATTACCCAAAAATCTGTATGATGAATATATCAAAATATCCGTTGAAGATAACGGAATAGGGATAGCAAAAGAAAACTGGCATAAGGTCTTTGAACAGTTCAAACAAATCGAAAACTCGCTTACACGAAAAGTCGGGGGCTCGGGGCTCGGCTTATCAATTGCAAAACAACTGATAGAGCGCCACGAAGGTCTGATTTGGCTTGACAGTGAGCTGGATAAGGGCACAACGTTCTATGTTGCCATTCCCGTAAAAACAAAGAAAGATAAGGAATAGAAGATGAAAAAAATTCTCATTGTAGATGATGAACCTGATATAGTTGAAGTTTTGAAGTTTCCTTTAGAGGCAAACGGATATGAATGTATCTGCGCTTATGACGGCGAAACAGGGCTGAAGAGCGCAAAAGAGCTCATGCCCGACCTGATGATTCTTGATGTTATGCTTCCGAAAATGAACGGGTTTAAGATAAGCCGTCTTTTAAAATTTGACTCAAAATATAAGGACATTCCGATTTTAATGGTAACAGCGAGGTCTCAGGAGGAGGATAAACTCATCGGTGAAGAGACAGGGGCGGATGAATACATCACAAAACCTTTTAAGATAGATGAAATTCTGGAAAAAGTTAAAAAGTATCTCGGGTAAAAAATGGCATACATTTCAAACAAAACTCTTGAAAAACTCAAATATGATTTGGTCAGAGACGGCTTCATAAGGTATGAAGAGCTTGAAAATGCCCAGGAAATCGCCAATGCACAAAATATCAACATCGCTCAGGCGCTAATCAACTCAAATCTGATTTCGGAGGAAAAACTTCTTTCCTTTTTAGAGAACAAACTCCACATTCCCTACGTCAATTTAAAAGACTATGAGCTTGATGAGAGGTATCTAAACCTTGTTTCGGCTCAGGATGCGCTGAAATTCAAACTTATTCCTCTCTTTAAAATCGAAAATATCCTGACTATTGCTATGGCAGATCCTCTCGATTTGTTTGCAATAGAGAAGATAATCGAAAATACGGGGGTTGAAATTGAACCTGTTCTTGCGCAGGAACATCTTATTCTTCAAAAGATAGAAGAATACTATAAAAGCGAGACAACCCAAAGCGGAATGCAGATTGACACAGCAGATACAACCTATAGCTGGCAGGAAGAACTCCACAAAGAAGCACTTTCGGAGGAGCATATCCAAAGTATTATCAAAGCAATTTTGCGCCAGGCTATTAACCAAAACGTGCACGAGCTCTTTTTTGAGAACTCTGAAGGGCATCTTAATGTCAATTTCCGAGTAGATTCCCAGATAGTTCCGACAGGCGAGATACCGAATTTTCTTGCCGTTCAGTTCTTATCCGAGCTAAAAAGCGTATCAGGGCTTGATCCTAATGTCTCAGACCTTCCCCAGAACGGAAAACTTATTTTTACCGTTGACGAACTTCCGTTAGTATCGAGTGTTTCAGCCTTTCCTATAATTAACGGCGAAAGACTTTTGCTCAAGATTTATAAACCCCCGAAACAGCTCTCGGAACTCGGGTTTACGAACACACAAATTGAAACGGTTCGTCTTGCAACGACAACTCCCGGGATAATTCTTGTCTGCGGTTCAAATTTAAGGGGCAAAACACATATTATTTATTCGATTTTGTCCAATATTTCCTCAAATAAGAACAAAAACATTTTCACTATTGAATCCATTTCAAAATACAACCTCGAAAACGTCTATCAGTGCGAGCTGAACGAAAATATCGGGTTCAATCTGGATAAAGCAATGAAGTTCATTGAATTTCAGGCACCCGACATAATCTATTTTGAAGAAATAACGACAAAAGAAGGGCTTGATTATTTCAGTTCACTTGTGTTTAAAGATAAAACACTAATTACGGAATTTCTTGCAGACAATATGGCGGATTTGAGCAAAAAACTTTCCTACGAAAATTTCTCGCTCTTTAAATCGCTCATAACCTGCCTGATTTTTATCCACAGCAAAGACAGAATTGAAGTTCTCGATAAATCAGACCTCAAAAGATTTATTCCCTGAGTGTCAAATATCTGAATTATTTATTTTGACAAAGGTTGAAATATAAGATAAACTAAGGTCATACGAAATTAAAACAGGAGTTTTAATATGAAAGATACAACAAAAACAATCAACTGTCCTGCATGCGGTTGCGAGATGACAAAGATTTTTGTTCCTGAAGCAAACATCAACATTGACATCTGCCTTGACGGATGCGGCGGAATTTACTTTGACAACAGAGAACTCGACAAGTTTGACGAACAGCACGAAAATATCGATTTTATTTTAGAGCAGATTAAGGGCAAAGAATTTAAACCCGTTGATACAAAAGAAAAAAGAATTTGTCCGGTATGCAAAACACCCATGGTTAAACATTTTATGAGTGTAAAAAAAGAAGTCGAGATTGATGACTGTTACGGATGCGGTGCAAAATTCCTTGATAACGGCGAGCTTCAGAAAATCAGAGCCCAGTATAAAGATAACGAAGAAAGAAACGCCGTTATGAGAGAGGTTGTGAAGGAAACCTTCGGTACGGAATTTGCAAAACTTGAAGCACAAAGCATCGGAAGAGAGCGCTCGGTGTTAAAAAAGCTCTACGATTCACTTTTCTTCGGTCTTTAATCAGACAAAACAAAGTTTATAAACCGCCATTTCTTCTGATTTGGCGGTTTTGTTATTTAATCAGATCGAAGAGTCTTTGAATAATATCGGAATTGCCGTCACCGTCTGCATCTTGTCTGAAGAGTTTATAGATTATATTGCCGTGGTTAGCATTTACGGTAATCAAATCACTTCCGAAGATACTTTTCATATGTGAAATACTTGCGCCGTTGTCACTTGTTCCGACCGCACCTATAACAGGAATTTTTGCATTTTTAACACTGCCCGAAAATCCGCTTATAACAAGTGCTGCGTCAAAGTAATCGGATACCCAGTCCTGGTTAACCATTTTGATAACACCGTCACCACCGCTGCTGCCGCCTGTGAGAACGGCTTTTGAAACGTTGTGCGTCTGTTTGAACGAATCTACAAGTCCTTTTAACTGCTCGCCTTTTCCGTCAGAGGACCAGCGGGTTGAAGACTGGGGAATCATAACATATCCGTTGAAGCCGTTTAAATTCCAGCCTGCTTCTTCGGTCATAACACCGCCGGGCGTTGTCATATTAGTAAGTGAACCGCCCTCAGTCTGATAATCGCCGTGGAGATAAACCATCAACGGAAGCGGTTCATCGTCTTTTGCGCCTTCAGGCTTCAGGAGTAAGTAAGGCGGATTGCCGTCAACATATTCCTTAACCATTTTGGTTCCTGAAAGGAACAGGTCGCCCGTATCCGAATATTTTCTGCTTATTTCCTTATCCTGTACGGTCTTTAACTTTTCATCTATCTGTGATAAAAACTCTTTTTGCTCTTCGAGTGCCGACTGAGCGGCTTCAAGTTTTGACTGTTTAAATTCCGTAAATGATGTTTTGGCATCGTTAAATGCCTGAAGAGCTTTAAGGGTATCGGGTGATGCGGTTTGCTTCAGACCCTTGATACCTTTTGCTTCGTCACCGTTTTCTATTAAATCTCTTTGGTCCTCAAGCTCTTTGAGAGCATCCTGATAAGTACCGAGCTGAGTTTCTAAATCGCCTTTTTCCGTTTCATACTGTGTTTTCTGAGCTTCTTCATCTCTGATTTTTGCGTCTAAATCATCAATTTGACTCTGAATTTCCTGTCTTTGAGTTTCGTAGGCGGCATTTTCTTCTTCGTCCTCACCGTCAGCGGGAATAGCATCAAGTGCTGACTGAAGCGATGATTTTTGGGATTCATCAACCGAAATTTGTGAAGAAACCTGAGCTATCTGACCTTCTTTTTCGGTTATGGAGGCTTTTGTAGTATCAATAGTTTCTTCGGTTTGTGAGATTTGCCCGAGTACCTGTTTTTCCTGCTGAGCAAGTTGTTTATTTTCTTCGCTTTCGTTTTCAAGCTGAGCGAAATAATCTTCCTGAGCCTTATCTGAAGCCTGCTTCTTTTCTGCAACCTCAGAATCGGTATTTGACTGAATTTTGCTCAATTGCTCTGTAGATTCGTTGATTTTTCCCTGCTGATCCGCGCGCATGGATTCTAGTTGTTCGGCAGATTTACCTTCAAGCGGACTTTTCTCTGTTTCCTCAGGGGGGGTATCACCGCCGTCTCCCGTTGAAGAAGGGCCAAACGGATTTCCGCCCGTAGAAGGAACTGATGGAGTTGAAGTCGGTGTCTGAGTTTCCTGAGTATCTTCCGTATCAGGAGTTTGTGGTGTTGAAGGTGTCTCAGTCGTTGAAGGCGCTTTGAATTTTGCGTACTCATCAGCCGGGAAAGTGCCGTTTTTCATTGTCTCATAGGCTTTTTTCAAATCTTCAGCTGTTAATTTATCTTTATCCCCCTTAACGAAGGCTTCAAATTTATCTTTTTCTTCCTGGCTTAACTTCCCGTCACCATCGGTATCGAGGTATTTTAAAGCAGCTTCATCGCTGTAGACTGTATTGAGAATGCCTGAAGTATCATCATCTTCGGGTGCTTCCTCTGTAACTTCTTCTGCTTCTTCAGAGGCTTCGGGAGGCACTTCCTCCTCTTTGTTTACCGCTGAGACCTCAGAGATAAAACTTTTTATTTCATCAAGGTCTAAATCACCGCTTCCATTAGCATCAAGAGCCTGAAGCATTTGCGCATCCTCAAGCACAGAGTTAAGAAGCTCAACATCTGAAGCGGAGGTTTCATCAGCGGCGGTAAATTTACCGTCAACAAAGTCCATAGACTCCAGAGTATTTAAGGAAAAAATCGAAGTATCGGCTAAATTTTTATCCGACAAATATTGTTTAAAATCATCAAAATACGAAAATAAACTGAGGTCATCAGTCAGTAAATCTTTATTATCAATGTCGTTTCCGAGCAATTTTTTCCTTAAATAGTCGAAAAAATCGCTCTTTATCGCTCCAAAATTCATATCAATATCTTCGTATTTATTCCTATATTTATAAAGGGTTTAAACTGTTTTGTATTAACACTTTAAAGGGCACTATTTACAAAACTTAATTTAATTTAAAAATAATTTTTCTGATTTAAAAAAGTCGGTTGAATATTAATAATGTTTTGAGTATTCTTATTAGTATAAAAACACGAAGAAGAGGTTTTGGAATGAATAAAGAACTAAGCGGAAACGAAATAAGAAGAATGTTTATCGAATTTTTCAGGGATAAACACCAGCACACGGAGGTTGCAAGCTCATCGCTTGTACCCGATAACCCGACAGTATTACTCACAACCGCGGGTATGCTTCAGTTTCTTCCTTATTACTTAGGTCTTGAAAAAGCCCCGTTTGATCCGAGACGTGCCGTAAGTTGCCAAAAGTGTGCAAGAGCAGGAGGAAAAGACTCCGATATTGAAAACGTAGGGCGCACTCCGAGACACCATACCTTCTTTGAAATGCTCGGAAACTTTGCCTTCGGCGATTATTACAAAAAAGAAGTTATCCCCTGGAGCTGGGATTTTGTCACAAACTATCTTAAATTAGACCCCGAAAGACTTTGGATAACCATTTACGAAAACGACGATGAATCGTTTGAAATCTGGAATAAAGTTGTCGGAATACCCGCACACAAAATCATCAGAAAAGGCAAGAAGGACAACTTCTGGGGACCTCCCGGGGCAACAGGTTCGTGCGGACCATGTTCCGAAATTCACTATGACCTCGGTGAACACCTCAAATGCTCTGACAACTGCTCAATCGCAACCTGCGAATGCGACAGATGGGTTGAAATCTGGAATCTCGTATTTACGGAATTATTCCAGGACGAAAACGGAAACC
>JAFXYZ010000010.1 GCA_017541465.1 bacterium
ATACCGCCTTCGTCAATCGTATTTATATCTCCGTAAAGTTCCCATTTGCTCATGTTTGTTACCTTCCTTTCATCTGTTCTGTATGCTCTTTAACTATTTCATTTAATACATTGTTTACTTCGGGTAATTCCGTCCACTTACACCCATTGACTTCCATAGAAGCTTCTATCTGTAATAAATCGTCATATTCATAATAATTGATACCATAATCGGAAGCATATTTCCTTAAAATATATTCTTTTTCTCTGTGTTCACTCAAATTTTGAAGTTCCTTGGCAGCAAAGTCGCTTACAATATCATTTCCGTATTTAAACGCCATAGTTTCGATTACATCAGTAACTATATAATCTTTAAGTGTCATGCAACGCACATCTTTCCAATTGCTTGCAGAATATATAAAGACCGCTTCTTTACCTTCTTTACCGTTAAAATCGTCCACTTTATTGAGTAAATCATTATAAGTTAACGGCACTCCTTTATATAATTCATCTTTGAAAATAATATCATCAAAAACTTTTGCAAGATAATCTTGGCGAACATATTTCTTAATGGAATCTGTATTCATGGGAATTCTCTCACATTTATATTTTATACTCCCATTCGCCTTTGTGCCATCTTCTTTAAATACAAGAATATTCCCGAAAAGCTTGATGCCGTTTTCAAAAAGCTCGTAAGTATCGCCTTCATGTGTACGTACAGTAAGTTTAATACCATAACCATCGTTTTCATGCCATACATGAGCATTATTCGCCTTTTTAACAGCTTCTTTTATCACATCTTCTGCTTCAAAAATACTTAGAAATTTATGTGCCATGCTATATACTACCTTTCTTTCATCTGTTCGCTATGTTCTTTTGCTATAGCATATAACACTTCTTTCACTTCGGGCAGATTATTCCATTCACAACCATTAACTTCCATACTCGCCTGCGCTTGATATATGTCAACACATTCGGAAATATTTACCCCGTAATCTTTTGCGTGTTTTCTTACAATTGCCGTCTGTAAGTTCTTATTACTTAAATCGGAAAGCTTATCAGAAGCAAAACTGCTCACAAAATCATTTCCGTAATCGTGAGCCATATTCTCGATTACGTAAGTAACAATAAAGCTTTTAAGGTCGATAGTAGACTTATTAGCCCAATTTTCTGCGGTATATTCAAATATATCGCTTTCTACCCGTCTGCTGTTATGCTCATTTATCTTATTACAAAGATTATTGTAAGTTATTTTAGGGCTTTTACCATTTGCCATATTGTAGACCTACCTTTCAATATCCTTTTCAATTTCGCTTTTGGCGATGTATTCATCGTAAAACTCACTTAACGCACGAATATCAAACTTTTCATAATCGTAAGTTTTTATCGTTGTAGCAACATCATTATCCACCGTTTGAGCGGCAACATACCAATAACCTATTGTATGGTATGAAGCAAAACGATATTTTTCAAAACCTTCTTTTAAAAACTCATTACGTGAAAACTCGGCTTCATCACCTGTAATCGTATCGGGATGCTCTTTGGGATTTATTAAATCACCCCTTATTGTTTCCATTATATTACGGGTGAATACAGCTTTTTCGTTTACGAAATCGTAAGACAAAAATTTGTCAAACCCTTCGAGAGTCATAAGCTCTGCATTTGCATCAATTGTAGTAAGACATTTATCCGCAAAACTCTTTTCATCATCCGTAAGCTCTTTTTTCTTGGCAGCGGCAACATATTCATCTGCACATACTACTTTATCGTATCTGCTATCGGTTGCAAAACTGTAAGACATCTCGCCTGTTTTTGTATCGCATACAAGAAATAACTGACCGTAATCGGAATTCATATCAGTAACATCGGTATCTTTAATAATTTCCCCAAAGGAATAACAACTCCATGAATGGCGGTTGTTTATATCTTTATATTCCTTTATAATATCTTTGCTG
>JAFXYZ010000002.1 GCA_017541465.1 bacterium
GCTCATGGGGCGGAAACGCTGTTTCAGGTAACATTGGCGTTGAACACTTACTTAACTACAAAACAGTTGCTGAAAGGAGAGAAAATATGTTGTGGTTCAAGGTTCCTTCTAAGGTTTACTTTAAAAGAGGCGCTACAGATTTAGCTCTTCGTGAACTTGCAGGCAAAAAACGTGCATTCATTGTAACTGATACATATCTTTTCAATTCAGGTGCTGTAGATAAAATAACAAAAGTTCTGCACGAAATTGATATAGAATATCAAATATTCTTTGATGTTAAACCTGATCCTACAATTGCTACAATTAAACAGGCAATGGAAATAGTAAAACCTTATGAGCCTGACGTTATTATTGCGCTGGGCGGCGGTTCTCCGATGGATGCCGGTAAGATCATTTGGTTATTATATGAACAACCTGATACAAACTTTGCAGATATTTCTATGAGATTTATGGATATCAGAAAGAGAATTTGTCAAATTCCTGACTTGGGTAAAAAAGCAACAATGGTATGTATTCCTACAACATCAGGTACAGGTTCTGAAGTTACACCGTTCTCTATTATTACTGATGAAAAAACACACTATAAGTATGCAATTGCTGATTATGCATTAACACCAAATGTAGCGATTGTTGATCCAAATTATGTTGACGGTATGCCTAAAGGCTTAACTGCTGCTTCCGGTATTGATGCACTTGTTCACTCATTAGAGGCTTATGTTTCTTGTATGGCAACGAACTTTACTAAATCAAATGCATTAGAAGCTACTAAATTAGTATTCAAATACTTAGCCCGTTCATACAAAGAAGGTGCAAATGATCCTGTTGCAAGAGAAAAGATGCATTATGCTGCAACTATTGCAGGCATGTCATTTGCAAACGCCTTCTTAGGTTTGTGTCACTCAATGGCTCATAAACTCGGTGCTATGTATTCTATTCCTCATGGTGTTGCAAACGCATTACTTATAAGACAAATCATTAAGTTTAACGCCGTTGATAAACCAACCAAACAAGCCATTTTCCCGCAATATAAATATCCGTGTGCAAAAACGAAATATGGTCAAATTGCTGATGAACTTGGTTTGGGCGGTAAAAACGACGATGAAAAAGTTGAATTATTGATTAAGGCTGTTGATGAACTTATGACAGACATTAACTTACCGAAATCAATAAGAGAATTCGGCGTTAAGGAAGAGGAATTTATGGCTAATCTGGATGTATTGGTTGAAAGAGCATTTGACGACCAATGCACAGGTGCTAACCCAAGATATCCGCTTATGAGTGAAATCAAGAAAATATTCCTTGATGCATATGAAGGAATAGTATAGAAACTGAATTATCTTAATTGGTTCAAAGGGCTCTGCTCTTCCATACTCTTGCAGAGCCCTTAACCTTTTCCTTTTTAAGAAAAATTTTGTATAATAAAAAAATAAAAACGGATTAAAAAATGAATATACCTGAAAAAGTTATAAACAGATTAACAATGTATCATTTTATACTTGAAGATATGAGAGAAGATGAAAAATATGTTTCAAGTACAAAGTTTGCGAATCTTTTAAATATAGACAACTCTCAGGTAAGAAAAGATTTAAAATATTTAGATAATCAGGGCAAATGCCGTGTAGGGTATGAAGTAAAAGAACTCAAACGCAAAATCGAAGAATGTTTGGGTTTCAAAAAAACAAAAGATGTTTTTGTTGTGGGTGCCGGAAATTTAGGTTCGGCTCTTGCAAAGTATGATGGTTTTAAAGATTATGGATTGAATGTTCTTGCAATGTTTGACAAAGATCCTAAAAAAATAGGAACTACAATCAACGGCAAAGAGGTTTTTGATATTTCAAAAGTTGGGAATTTGGCATCAAGACTTGGCGTAGAAGTTGCTATCTTAACAATTCCAAGAGAGTACGCTCAGGGCGTTGCCAATTATCTTGCAGGTGCAGGAATTAAATACATTTGGAACTTTACAACCTGTATTCTTGACCTGCCTAAAGATGTAAAAGTTTGGAATGAAAATTTGATAAGCAATTTTTTGCAATTCACAGTGAAAGATAAGGAAAAATAAATATGACAACAGAAATAAAAATATGTATGGGAAGTGCATGTTTTGCAAAAGGAAATCAGGAAAATCTGGAATACATAAAAGAATATATTGAAGAAAATAATCTTGATTCAGAAATCACAATTGTAGGAGCATTGTGCGAAAACAAGTGTGACATAGGTCCGAGAATTATAATAAATGAAAAAGAATACACAAATATTACCAAAGAAAAAATTAAAGAAATCTTGGACTCATATAAAAAAATAATTAACTTGAACTAATAATTACTGAAAAGGTGTGCTATATTATGGAAAAACAATATCCTGTTTATACTTTGAAAAATGAATGTAATGACTGTTACAAATGTATTAGAGGCTGCCATATTAAAGCTATCAGGATACAACAAGGTTCAGCATCGGTTATTAACGAAAAATGTATTGCCTGTGGGCATTGTGTCCAGATTTGCCCTGCAGGAGCAAAAAAAGTAAGGAATGACATCGACGTTGTTAAAACACTTCTGATAGCCGGTAAGAAGGTGTATGTATCACTTGCGCCAAGCTGGGCAGGCGTTTATAATATTTCAAAAGAAAAGATGATTGCCGTTCTTAAAAAACTCGGCTTTACAGGTGTATCAGAAACGGCACTCGGTGCTCAGGAAGTTTCGATTCAAACGGCAAAAATACTGAATCAAGCGGATAAGGGTTTATTTTTGTCATCAGCATGTCCGGTTATAGATGATTATGTAAGAATGTATAAACCCGAGTTTGCAAAATGTATAACTCCTGTTGCATCTCCTGCGCTTACACATTGCGGATTTTTAAAAGACACTATCGGAAAAGATATAAAGATTGTTTTTATAGGCCCTTGTATAGCCAAGAAAAACGAAGCAGACGAACACCCTGATTTAATGAGCGCCGCATTAACTTTTGATGAGTTGAATTATTGGATAAAAGAAGAATTTATAGACATAGAAAAAATAGAACCCGATGAAACATGTAAATTTGTTCCCGAAAGTTCTTATGAGGGTGCTCTTTATCCGCTTGAAGGCGGTATGAATGAAACAATTAAAAGAGTCGGTATAGATAAAAATGATGTGACATTTATTTCGGTAAGTTCACTTGATGATTTTGACAAATCGTTGCAGAATATAAACCCTGATAAAATAGAAAACAAAATTTTTGTTGAGGCATTGGCATGTTCCGGTGGCTGCATAAACGGACCTTGTTTATCAAGTGATAAATCAAGAATTCTGATTACATCTGATATTTATGCAAATACTCAATATCGTGAAGCAGTTCCGAAAGAACCAAGAAAAGTTGTAAAAAAAGAATATAACCCAATTCCCGTGGAAAAAATTGAATATTCTCTTGAACAAATATCAAATGCCTTGAAAAAAATAAGCAAGCACTCGGAAGAAGACGAACTCAACTGTTCGGGCTGCGGTTATTCCAGTTGCAGAGAATTTGTAAATGCGCTTATTGCAGGTGATGCGGAGTCCTCTCAATGTGTTTCTTATATGAGAAAGATTGCAGTAAGAAAAGCGGCCGCAATGTTAAGATGTATGCCTTCTGCTATTGTTATTGTTGATTCTGACATGCAAATAGTAGAAGCAAATGATTCTTTTGAACATATGTTCTTATCCGAAGAAATGTATGAAGTGTTTACATCACGTCAAGACGGTATGACAGGTGCTTGTATAGACAGAATTGTTCCGTTCCCCGAACTTTTTAAATCGGCACTTGAAACCGGTAAAGAAATTCATCAGGAACATTATGCAATAGAAGATAAAGTATATGATATAAGCATATTTACTATCGAAGATAATGAACTTGTCGGTGCGGTAATTTCTGATGTAACAAAATCAGAAATGGACAGAAGTAAAATAGCCCAAAAGGCAAGAGAAGTTATTACAAAAAATATTGCTACCGTTCAGGAAATCGCAAGTTTACTCGGTGAACACATGGTTGAAACAGAACTTCTTCTAAATTCTATTGCAGAAGGTTATGATCCGAATTCAAATGAGGACAAGAAATAATGTTTATAGATATTGCTTGTTCTCAAAAAAAGAAATATAACCAAAATGCGTATGGTGATTATTTTGCATCAAACAGATTTCCTAATATGAACAGGGTTGTTGCGGTATTATCAGACGGGCTTGGAAGCGGAATCAAGGCAAATATTCTTGCTTGTATGACTTCGACTATGCTTTTAAAATTTATGGAGAGTCATTTTGATATAGAAAAATCCTGCGAGATTATTATGAATTCTCTGCCTGTTTGTAAAGTCAGGAGCATCAGTTATTCAACATTTTCAGCCATAGATTGTTTTGAAGACGGTAAAACAAAAATTGTTGAAGAGGGTAATCCGGATTTCATTTGGATTAGGAATGGGGAAGTTTTAAAACCTGATTACCAGACAATTCAATCTAAAGACTTTAAAAACAGAAAAATGAAAGTTTATAATATTAAACTTGAAAAATATGACAGAGTTATTTTTTGTTCTGATGGTGCGACACAAGTTGCAATGGGAACAAAAGAGTATCCTCTTGGTCTAGAAAGACGCGGTCTTATAAAAATAATTCTCAACAAATTAGCACAAGAACCGGAAATATCATCAAATGATTTGAGTGAATTTTTGGTTAAGCAAATAGAATTTATAGCACCAAAGCGAGAGTTAAAAGACGATACATCAATTTTATCAATATATTGCAGAGATCCGAGAGAATCTTTAATATTTACAGGACCACCTTTTCATAGTGAAAAAGACAGTTTTTACGCTAAAACATTTATGGAATTCAAAGGTAAAAAGGCAATCTCGGGGGGAACTACCGCTAATATAATATCAAGAGAACTAAATATTCCTGTTATTGCTGATATGTCCACAAACAGAGGCAAACTTCCGGGATTATTAAAAATGGATGGCGTAGATTTAGTTACGGAAGGTATATTAACATTAACCAAAACTCTGGAATACCTGCAAAGCGGTGAGAGTGAAAATGATGCCGCAAAAACTTTAATGAACTTTTTACTTAATTCTGATGTTATAAGCTTCTTGGTGGGAGCTCAGATGAACAAGGCTCATTATGATCCAAACTTGCCTATTGAAATCGAAATCAGAAAAAATATTATAAAACAAATAGCTAAAGTATTAGAAGAAAAATACTTAAAAAAAGTAGAAGTACAATTTATATAAAGGAGCTAATATGGAAAAGATTACGGTAAGAGTATGCACAGGAACAACCTGCTTCGTAATGGGCGGAGCTAATCTTCAGGAATTAAATGAAACTATTTCTGAAAAATATGGAGATAAAGTAGAACTAACTGCTTCAAATTGCTTGGGATTATGCTCTATTAACTGGGAATATTCAAAGGCTCCTTATGTTAAAGTTAATGAAGAAGTTGTATCAGAAGCAACACCGGAAAAAGTAGTAGAAGAAATAGACAGACAGCTTGCAAAACAATAGGAAAAATTAAATGAATAATTCAGGACAAATAATACACTTAAAAAAAGAAATTCTGGTCAGAATAATCAAAGCCTTTTTATCAGACAATTTTGAGCGTCAGGCAAGACTTATTCCTTATGATATGAGACCAAAAGGAATGGAAGTTCCATACAGGTGTTGTGTATATAAGGAACGTGCAATAATTAAGGACAGAACTATTGCTGGACTCGGATTTCCTATAGAAGAAGATGATGAAACAGTATCATTGGCTGATTATGCGAAACAAGCCTTGGAAAGAACTCAAATAAGTGATAAAAATCTGACAGTTCTGCAGACAGCCTGCAAGGGTTGTGCAACAAACAGAATTTATGTTACGGATCTTTGTCAGGGATGTGTTGCAAGACCGTGCCAGTCTACTTGTAAGTTTGGTGCTATTTCCATAATAAACGGAAGGTCAGTTATTGATGATTCCAAGTGTAAAAAATGTCAAATGTGCATAAATGCTTGCCCTTATAAAGCAATTGCTAAAATTTCAGTACCTTGTGAGGATTCTTGTCCTGTCGGTGCAATAAAAAAAGATGAAACCGGCTTCGCAAGTATTGATTATGATAAATGTATAAATTGCGGAAGGTGTACTGCAGCCTGTCCTTTTGGTGCAGTACATGAGAGAAGCCAGATTATTGATATTTTAAAAGCAATGAAATCCGATAAAAAAGTTATTGCAATGATAGCTCCTTCAATAGCAGGGCAATTTCCCGGGAATATATATCAGTTAAAAACTGCAATAATAAATTCAGGCTTTGATGATGTTTATGAAGTTGCGCAGGGGGCAGACATTACTGCAAAAACCGAAGCAAAAGAATTTACGGAGCGTATGGAAGAAGGTCAAAAATTTATGACGACTTCCTGTTGTGCAGGATATAATCAGCTAATCAAAAAACATCTTTCCGAAATTAAGCCGTTTGTATCTGATACAAAAACTCCTTTATATTATACGGCTGAAATCGTTAAAAAAGAAAATCCGGAAGCAATTACGGTTTTTGTTAGCCCCTGTGTTGCAAAACGTGCAGAAGGTTTTGAAAATCCAAATGTAGATTTTGTGATGAACTATGAAGAACTTGGGGCATTGTTTGTTGCAAAGAAAATTCAAATTATGGATTTGGAAGAAAGCAAATATGTTGTTGAAGCTTCTAAACAAGGCCGAAATTTTGGATATTCAGGCGGTGTTGCAGAATCGGTCAAAAAATCACTGAAAGATGAAGATTCTGTAAAACCTTGCGTAATAAACGGATTAAATAAAGACAGCATAAAACAGTTAAAGAAATATGCAACAAGCGGAGTTTGTGAAGGCTGTAATTTAGTTGAAGTTATGTGCTGCGAAGGCGGTTGTATAGGTGGTAATGCTACTATAAATAATTCCAAAACTGCCAAAAAGTTAATTGATAATTTCACTCAAAACAGTGAAGATATTTCTAAAATATAAGTTTTAACAGGATATTGGTGCGTCTGAAGACAGCACCCTACGTACTATGCACACTTCAAACCTAAAATCATTCTAATGTTGTAGTATTCTTGAGTAGACTGTTTCATAACACTCACAATCCTGTGATAGATATTGTCAGACTGCATTACCTGTGATAACATATCTTTGTCGTTGGGTTCCAAAATAGTACCTTTATCGACACCATAAAGAGAGCGATAACTTCTGTTATTGCTCTTTTTATTATTTTCGATGCAAAAAAATTGCACCCTGCAAACTTTTTGCAGGTTCAAAGTTTAGAAATATGTTTTTAGTGATGACAATGATGTCCTTCGCCATGATGGTGACAATGATGATGATCGTGACCTTCTCCGCCACAAGCATTTTCACCTGTTTCAAGATTATTAGCCATATATTTTTCTAATAGTTCTTTAATCTCTAATTCAGGACAGCCAGCCACAACTTCAACACCATTCTGTGCAAACATCATCATAGGTCTGCCACCCATACCACCTGCTAAAACTTTGCTTACGCCCTGTTCCGAAATCCAACTTGCACTTTGACAAGAAATACCTTCTTCGGGAACTCTTTCTTCTATGCTTATAATTTCTTTTGTTTCAGGGTTAATTTCAGCAAAAGTGAACGAATCACAATGCCCAAAATGCCCGCACAGTTTACCTTCACTTGTCGGAATACAAATTTTCATAACTTTATCTCCTTTTAATTTTTCAATATTACTCTGTAATAAAATAGCACTTTCAAGTGCTTGCGTATCTGTTAAATTATGTCTTTTTGCATAATCACGCAGAATATTTAAAATATTTTCGTTAATTCTTCTGTTAAACGGCACTTTTTTAAGACAAGTTTTCTTTCTACCTGCTTGTTCTCGTTTACCGCCCCATCCAATTTTTTCACAATATCTCATAAAAAAAGAATAACACCCGCATTTGATTATGTCAATACATAATCAAGATAATATTTTATGCAACTTTGAGACCTAACACCATTCTCATATTGCAATATTCTTGGGTGGATTGTTTCATAACAGATACAATCCTGTGATATATATTATTATTGGGTTCCCAAATAGTAATCTTATCGACACCATAAAGAGTGTGATGACTTTGGTCATTACCCTCTTTATTTTATCAATTTTTTCAATAAGTCCGTTTCTGACATAGTTATATTTTATGATATTATTGAAAACAGATAAAAAGGCGGTTTATGAAAAAAGTTTTTGTATTGTTCTTATTCGTTTTTGTTACTTCACTTAGTGCTTTTGCTTCAGACATCAGATACGGTTATAATAACCACGGACAATATGTTCCGACACACTACGGTTCAGACAGAATTGAATACGGATATAACAACCACGGAGAATATGTACCGAAATCAGTCGGCAGTCAAAAAATCGAATACGGCTACAATAACCACGGCGAATATGTACCAAAATCAATCGGAGGTCAAAGAATCGAATACGGCTACAATAACCACGGCGAATATGTACCAAAATCAATCGGCAGTCAAAGAATCGAATATGGTTACAATAATCACGGGGAATATGTACCAAAATCAATCGGAGGTCAATCCGTAAACTACGGATATAACAACCACGGGCAATATGTAATTAAAGGTATCGGTAAATAACTGACATTTTGATAAGCAGGGCGGACTTCAGTCCACAAAAATTCAAGCAGGCAGACTAAAGTCTACCCTACGACTGCTGACTACAATATTAATACCATATTCCTTGCCTCAAACTAAAAAAAATAGTTTAATATTAACTATAAGCAGTTGAGGGTGAAGAAGATTTAAAATGAAAAAGAATTTATTATTACTTGCAGTAACATATTTATCATTAAACACAATAGCATTCGGATATGATACATATTACCTTCCGGATACAACGCCATATACTTATCAATTCAATATTTACAGAGAAGGAGAAGTCTTTGATAATGATATGGGTCCAAGTACTTTTAATTTAACCGACAGGCATTTAACCCCCCTTAATATATCCGCACTGACCTGGAAGGAAATATTAAATGTAAACCCTTCAACTCCTGCCATATATGCCGTAGGTTCGGTTGATGAATATAATGCTTTTGCTTCAAGTCCTTATGTTACGGTTTCCGAAAATCCTTATAAAATATCCTTGGTAAATGCAATTTTAAATAACAAGACTATAACAACCCCGCCGAGCGAACTTGAACCTTTTATATCTGACGGTCGAATATTTATCGGGCTTGGCGCAACAAAAGATGCACCGGGCTGGGCTGTATTCAAGGGAAAAAGCGCACTCTACCATGAATATCTGCCTGATTTATACTCCATTTCGACACACGAAATAATGCACTCTCTCGGTTTATCATCAGCTGCTGCAAAATATAAACAGGGAGATAATACCTATTATTTTTCAAAAGATTCCACCGACCCGTTAGGTATTCACGATTATTATTTAAGAATATACAAGGGAAACCCCGATGCTCCGTTTGATGCAACAAAAGAACTAAAGACCGAAAATGGAATGGCGCTTGATTCAGAGAATTTTGATGCTTTAACGTATTCACCTTATTTTGTCGGTGAAAATACTCTGAAAGTTCTTTCAGGCAAAGACAATGCTGCAGATGCAAAAACAGCAATAATAAATAACGGCGGAATATTAAACTATTCAATGGCGTACGATAACGAGAAAAATCCCGAAGCAACGGTATTTAAAAAAGTGTTTGGTCTGCCTATTCACCCTACGGATAACCCTGAAAAAGATTCTTATGACTTATCCCATATAGAACTCAGAAACAGTTTTATGTCCCATCAGTCCTTCAGAAACTGGATATTCCCGATGGAAGCAGAACAGGCATATCTGAAAGATATAGGATATAATGTTGATTTAAGAAAATATTTCGGTAAATCTTATTATCTGAATAATGTAACCGATACATATACCCTCGGATACAGCGAATGGGATGGAACTTCATATACAATGAATCCCTCTCAGATTGATCAGGGTGTCGGTATTCATATATACGGTAATAACAATAATATCACTCAGGCAGCCAATTCAATTAACACCGAAGGAACAGGTTCATTCGGTGTCAGAATTGACGGTGTAGGCAACACATATACGCTTGACAGTTCGGCTGATATAATAACGAACGGAGATAACTCTATCGGTATTGGAGCAACCTGGGGTAAAGGCCATACAATCAATGTATCAAATGGTTCAACTGTACAGGCAAACGGAAAGGACGGCATTGCCGTAAGTTTTGATTTTGGTGAAAGCCTTTTTGGTTCAAGCAGCGACAAAAGAGGCTCTTATATATACTATGATGAAGAATTCAAAGAAAATTATTCACCCTCAGTTGAAACGCAGGGAGCTCTTGTTGAAAATTTCAACACCTCTGGAACTTTGGAAGGTAAGGCTGCCGCAATTTATATCTCGGATAATGCTTACGTTAAAAACATAAACATTAATAACAATTCAGTAATTAACGGTGATATTATCTCAAAATGGAATTCCGTAACCTCGGGAACAGCCGATGTTTTAAGGAAAAATGCAAGTGGCGAATGGGCTAGCGTTGACAAAGACAGAATAGAAGAAATTTATTTCACAAACCTCAATTTCAGCGGAACAACAAATGTAAACGGTAACATTGACGGTTCTAATGATACCTTCAATACCCTTGTGATGAACAATACGGGTAATCTCAATTTTAACGGTGAAATTTTCAACATTTATACCTTAGGCAATACGGGAACAATCAATTTTATAAACACCGAAAAAAGCATGGAATTAGGTATTCAAAACGGTGCCGTTACGGGAAACGGAACACTTGTATTTAATAAGGGCGTATCCCTCAACGGTGTAAACTATATCGAAAATACGGTTGATATTAATAATACATTTATTTCGCTTATCGGTGATTCTAAGGACAGAGTAAACATTTCAAAATTAAATTCCGATAATGCGGATTTGTATCTTGACTATGGCGACACTTTTGTACTTCAGAATGATTCTGACGCAGGACGAAATCAGCTGACACTGAAGCAAATTGCAGTAGGCGAAGAAAATGCAAAAAATCTTGATTCCGTAAATCAGGTTAAATTATTTGAAGAAAAAACTCCGACAACACCTGCCGCAATAACACTTGATGTTAACACAAGCGCCTCGGGAACAAATTTTTATTATAACAAAAATAAATATACTTTTTCTCAGGACACCACGGACAAAAGTTATTTAAAAATAACGAAAGACGCAGGAAACTATGAAGTTTCAGATGCGATAGCAGATCCGACTTCCGCAAACTATATAGTCACAGACTCTGAGACCGTAACAAAAGATTTGGGAACGGTTCAGGGTGATTTCTTTGAAATTTCGGGCGAAGAGCTCAATGCAAAAGGTAATAAAGGTTTGGTCGTTGATGGCTCAACGAATTCAAAAACCATCTTAAAAACCGATATAATAGGTGCTTCAGACAGCAGTATTGTTATGAAAAATAATGCTAATATGCTAATTGATGCAAATGATGATGATATTGAAATTGCAACACCCGATAAGACCGCAGTGATAATCGATAATTCAGAGTTATATGCAAATGCAGAAAATAACGAAATTTCATTTAAAGGTGATATTGTCGGACTAAATACGAACACAAAAAACATAGTTGCTTTAGGCGGAAATGAAGTTAATCTCAATAAAGTCGATAATGTTGTTATCTCAACCCAGGCAAAGACAGCAAATCTGAACGATACTTCAACCGATACGATATGGCAGATTTCAGACGGACTGATGAATGTAGGTAATGATAACTTCTTATCATCGGACGGAACAAACAAAATCCTTGCTGACGGCGGAGCAATAAATTTTGCGAACAACAGAGCAAGTGATATTAATTTATCCCAAATGACTTTAAATACTGATTTAAATACCTCAATTGATGTTGATTTATTATCACTTGAGGCAGACAAATTTGTTTTTGCAAATCAAAATGATTTGGTAACGAACGGAAACGGCATAAAGATTTCAAATATAAACTTGGTAAACCCCAAAACTGCACTATATAACCCTTCTTATAATATTCCGTTTGTAAACCCCGCTTATAATAACAAAAATCTTCTTACCTCTGTTGATTATGAAGGAACAAATCAGGTATTAACACCTGTCTTCAAATATAATCTGGGATACACAGAAGACGGAACGCAGGGTGATTTTGTTCTTTCAAGAGGTTCAACTGAAAATTATGAAAGTTATAACCCTTCGGTCTTTGCAGCACCTGTTGCCGCGCAGCTCGGAGGATATTTTGCCCAGTTAAACAGTTACGATGAAGCCTTCCACAATATGGATGCCTACACAACTCTTCCGAGAGCGCAAAGACTCGCATTAAAATACCAAAACAAGTATGCGGCAGCGGACTCAGGGCTTGTATATGATTCGACTCTCTTTAAAGAAGAAAGGCCTGATGCCTGGTTCAGACCTTACACAACCTTTGAAAACGTCAGACTTGACAACGGACCGAAGGTTTCAAACATAATGTACGGTAATTTTATGGGCGGTGATTCTCCGTTAATTAATTTAGGACACGGCTGGGAGGGTAAATTCGGCGGTTATGTCGGATATAACGGTTCTCATCAGACCTTTAACGGGGTAAGCATGTATCAAAATGGCGGTACAATGGGCGGAATCGGAGTATTTTACAAAGGAAACTTCTTTACCGGCCTAACCTCAAACATGGGTGCAAGCGCTGTTTCAGCAAGCACAATGTACGGAAGAGAAAACTTCGCAATGATGATGTCGGGAGGCGCAAGCAAAACAGGGTATAACTTTGAATTTAAAGAAGGGAAATACATTCTTCAACCCAGCTGGTTAATGTCATATTCTCTTATAAATACCTTTGAATATAATAATGCGGCAGGTGTGACCATTGATTCCGATTATATGCTTGCTCTTCAGCTTCAGCCTGAACTAAAATTTATAGGAAATTTGAAAAACGGTTGGCAACCTTACGCAAGTGTTGCTATGGTATGGAATATAATGGATAAGACGAAGTTCAGCGCAAATGATGTTTCGCTCCCCGAGTTATCGGTTCAGCCTTATGTCAGATATGGTTTAGGTATAAGAAAAAACTGGGGCGAAAGGTTTACAGGCTTCTTCCAGTCTTATGTAACAAACGGAGGAAGAACAGGTGTAGGCTTATCAGCAGGCTTCCGCTGGGCTATCGGAAAATAAAAATCAGTTCGGGAATATTTATAAAAAAAAGAATGAGGTGCGCAAAATGGCGCACCTTATTTATTTGTTTTAAAACTTTCTCGGGTTTACGCCGTTTATCCAGTTAACTTCAATTTTCTCAAGAGATATACCTTTGGTTTCGGGAACAAAATAGTAAACAAATATTATACAGAAGAAGGAAACAACCCCGAAGCCCCAGAAGGTCCAGTCTCCTCCGATTTTTTCGAGCAGGATAGGGAAACTGTAAACGACAAAGAAATTAAACGCAAAGTTTGCAACAGTACAGATACTCATCGCAATTCCGCGTATTTTAAGAGGAAAAACTTCGGATATAAGAATCCAGCCGATAGGCCCTAAGCTCATTGCAAAGCAGATTATATAGGATATAAGACTTCCGACCGTTACCCATTTTAAGTTTTCACCGAAGTAATCACCGAACGCAAACCCTGAACCGAGGGCGAATAAACTGAGCATTACCCCTGTCAAACCAAAATATAATAAGGGTTTTCTTCCAAGCTTGTCCGTAAAGAACAAAGCAACGATAGTCATAAGGAAATTGACAATACCTATACCCGTTGTCGCGTAAATTGCGGTGATGTTGCTGTCAAACCCCGCGCTCTTAAAGATTGTCGGGGCATAGTAAATAATGGTATTTATACCTGTACAAATCTGGGCAAACATAATTCCTATACCGACAACAAACGGCATAATCATCCATTTTTGGAATCTGAACTTTTCGCCGTCGTTATTATCCTGAAGGGTTAATTTTACCGCTTCAATTTCTTTTTCAGCATCTTCATTCGGTTCTATTGCGGCAAAAACCTTTTTAGCCTCTTCATCTCTGCCTTTTCTGACGAGCCAGCGCGGAGTATCACTCATAAAGCACATACCGATGAATAATACTAACCCGGGAACAACACCTGCAAAGAGCATCCAGCGCCAGTTATGGACTGCGCCGGCAAATACGGCATTAATAAAGTAAGAGAACAAGATACCTGCCGTAACCGCCCACTGATACAGTGATACAAGTGTTCCTCTGAGATGTTTGGGCGAAACTTCCGATAAATAGAGGGGAACAACAAAATTAACTATCCCGACCGCAAACCCGACAAAAATTCTTGATATTATTAAGACGAAAGGATTAGGAGCAAAGGAGCATAAGACCGAACCTAAAACGAAGATAACGGCAGTCGCCATAATGATTTTTTTACGGCCGAAGATGTCTGCCAAAATGCCGTTTGTGGCGGCACCGATGACCGCACCGATTAAAACGGCGCTGACTATCATTCCCTGCGCTGAGGCTGTTAAGTTCCAGGTTTCTTCGATGAATAACAAAGCCCCTGAAATAACCCCGGTATCATACCCCGAGAGTAAACCGCCCAAAGATGCAATGACTGCAATAACATACAACCACAAATACTTCATAAACTACCCTTTAATAAACACACTTATTATTTTAACATATTTTTTAAGTGAAGGTAAGTAGCTAAAAAACAATTATACCCTATTGTTCTTTCTTTTTTTCTCTTTGGCTTTTTGGGCTTCATATTTTTGGAATTCTTCACCAAAGCGCTGCCTGATGGCTTCTTCAAGAAGAAGTTGATGAGTTCTCATCCTCCCTATCCTCTGGAGGGTTTTCTGTTCGTTCGTAGGATCGCTGGATTTCCAGATTCTCGCAAGTTTTTTATCCGCAGTTTCAATTTCCTCTTTTAAGCGGTCGAGTTCTTCATACATTTCAATGCAGGTGGGCGGTTCTTTAGAATCCCTGATAATTTTAATCGCAGGACTGTTCTCAAATTCATCCTTCGGAACTTTTAACATCTTAAATGATATTGTGTTCATCTGAACTCTTTGTATCATATAAACCCCTTACGATTTCATTATAAAACAAAAATCGTAAAAACAATAATTGCGTAAATAAATAAAAACGGCTAAATATTTTTTAATATACTGATATTGTCAAAGTCGGGTTTTCTCTTTAAAATAGAAATATATTCAGAGGATAATTTATGATTTTCAGATTTTTAACTTCAGGCGAATCACACGGAAAAGGTTTAAACGTCATCATTGACGGTATGCCCTCAGGCATTAATTTTGATGAAAATTTCATCAACAGTGAGCTCAAAAGAAGACAGAAGGGCTACGGCAGAGGCGGACGAATGAAAATAGAAGCCGACACCGTTGAAGTTCTTTCGGGTGTAAGGTTCTCACAAACTCTCGGCTCACCGATTTCATTGTTCATCAAAAACAAAGACTTTGAAAACTGGCAGACGGTTATGTCCGCTATAGAGCCCGAAAAAACAAGCGAAAACGAAGAAAAGATTAAAGAAAAAACGATTTATAATGTCCGCCCCGGGCACGCAGATTTTGCGGGTGCGCTCAAATATAACCACGAGGATATCAGAAACATCTTAGAGCGCTCAAGCGCAAGAGAAACCGCGTCAAGGGTTGCAGCAGGTGCTGTCGCAAAACTTTTACTCAGAGAGTTTAATATTGAAGGTGTTTCATTTGTAACCCAAATCGGGAAAACAAAGGTTGAAACCGATTTAAACCCGTTTGAACACAAACAGAATATCGAAAACTCAGAGTTTCATATTATAGACACTTCTTTTGAAGAGAAGCTGAAGAGCGAAATCGATGAAGCCCAAAAAGACGGAGATACTTTAGGCGGAAATATCGAAATAAGATTTAAAAATCTTCCTGTCGGTCTTGGCTCTCATACTCAGTGGGATAAGAGACTGGACGGTTTAATCGCTCAGGCGGTTATGAGCATACCAGCAATAAAATCGGTTGAAATCGGCTTAGGTAAAGACTGCGCGCAAATAAGTGGTTCAAAAACCCACGATGAAATTTTTATAAATGACGGAAAGTTTATAAGAAAAACAAACAACGCAGGCGGGCTTGAAGGCGGTATGACAAACGGGGAAGAGCTCACAGTAAAAGCAACAATGAAGGCTATTCCTACTATGCGCACACCTCTAAATTCTGTTTCTCTAAAGGATAAAACCGAAATAAGCGCGCATTTTGAACGCTCTGACACCTGTGCGGTATGTGCGTGCGCGGTTGTCGCAGAAGCTATGGTCGCAATCATTCTCGCTGATGCGATGTGTGAAAAATTCACCCACGACAACCTTGAAGATATGAAAAACTGCTATAACAATTATCTCAAAAGGACAGAGGGATAATGAAAAATATTATTTTAATCGGCATGCCTGGTTCAGGCAAAACAACAATAGGGAAAGAGCTTCTCTCTCTCTTACCCGATTTTTCGCTCATTGACCTCGATGAAGAGACAGTAAAAAGCGAAAAGAGGGAAATCACCGAAATTTTTGAACAGGAAGGGGAAGATTACTTCAGAAATATTGAAACAGAGATGATAAAAAAATACCTTAACCAAACAAACCTCATCATCTCGACAGGTGGCGGAGTGGTTGAGAGAGAAGAAAATCTTGAAATATTAAAGAAAATCGGAACCACTGTATATATTTTCTGCGACCTTGAAACACTTTTTCAAAGAGTGAAGGAGGACACATCTAGACCGCTTTTGAAGGTTGAGAATATAAAAGAAAAACTAAATTCACTTTATTTAAGAAGGCACGAAAAATATCAAAAGGCAGACTGCACAATAAATACAACAAACTTAACCCCGAGAGAGTGCGCAATTAAAATATTAGAGGAAATCAGATGAACAAAATCGACATTGAAATTCCAAAACAAAAAGAGTATTCATATCCCGTTATAATCAGCGAAAATTTGATTGAGAAGGCGGAAGAGTACATAAAACATTGCACAAAAGCAAAAAAGTTTCTTGTCGTCACTAATGAAACGATTTACCCTCTTTTTAAAGAGAGATTTAAACTTTCGGGCTCTAAATTTCTGGTTTTGCCTGACGGTGAAGAGTATAAAAGCCTTGAATATGCAAATAAAATTATAGACAGCGCGATTGAAGATAAACTCGACAGAACGGATGCAATAATAGCTTTAGGCGGCGGAGTTATAGGGGATATGGCAGGCTTTGGCGCAGCGGTTTATCAGAGAGGAATAGATTATATCCAAATTCCGACAACACTTTTAGCGCAGGTTGATTCCTCTGTCGGAGGGAAGGTTGCAGTTAACCACAGGGAAGGCAAGAATTTAATCGGTAATTTTTACCAGCCAAAACTGGTGCTTTCAGATATAAGCGCCCTCGATACTCTTGATTTAAGGCAATTTAAAACAGGTTTAGCAGAGGTTTTAAAGTATGCGTTTATTGAAAATTCGTGCAGAGAAAATGGCTCCTTCTTTAAATTTTTAAAGGATAACAGAGAAAAAATCTTCGCTAAAGACAGGAACAGTATTGAAGAACTGATTTCAACCTGCTGCAGATTAAAGAGTATAGTCGTAAACCACGATGAAAAAGAAAAGGGGCTTCGGGCAATACTCAATTTCGGGCACACCTTTGCCCACGCAATAGAGAAAACAACAAACTATACGAAATACACCCACGGGGAAGCCGTCAGCATCGGTATGGTTTGGGCATTTGAGTTTGCTCTTTCCTTAAATATTATTGACAAAGATTACTGCGAAGAATGTATAAATTTAATAAAAGACTACGGTTTGATGACTAAACCAGACGAAAATATTGATGAAAACGCGCTTTTTGAAGCAATGACAATAGACAAAAAAGTTCAGCAGGGAAAAATAAGGTTTGTTATTCCCAAAAACAACTTTAAGGTCGAGGTTATAAGTAATATTGAAGGAAATGATGTTCTTGATTTTTTAAAAAACATTAAAAATTCTTATTAATTCTTGTATCTAAAACCTGAATATAATAAAATAGTCTTGGAGTTTAGTATGGCAATAGCATATTTAAGTTTAGGTTCAAATATTGATGATCGTGTCAGTTATGTTCAGCAGGCATCAAAACTGCTGACGGAATCGGGCTTAGTATCTATTGTGCGCTCGTCCGCGCTTTATGAAACAGAGCCTTGGGGAAACCCCGAGCAGAACTGGTTTATAAACGCAGTGCTTGAGATAAAAACGAAACTTGAGCCGAGAGAGCTTTTAACCCTCTGTAACGACATTGAGGACAAACTGAACAGAGAAAGGGTTGAAGGCAAAAAATGGCTCCCGAGAACAATTGATATTGATGTTCTCTTCTATGGCGATTTAACCATCAATGAGCCCGGGCTGACTATCCCTCATAAATATTTATCTATAAGAGCTTTTGTCTTAGTACCGCTTTTAGAATTAATACCTGATTACGTTCACCCGAAATATAAAAAATCAATCTCAGAGCTCTATGAAGCCATAGAAAACCCTGAAGAAATTTTCCTTTACGGAACAAGAATTTAAAAAGAGTATTCCAAAAAAAAGAGCGGTTTTAATTGAAAAACCGCTCTTTTAAAATATAAAAACTGATTTTAATTTCTGCTGTTTAGTTTTGAGAGTAATCTCAGGACTTCAACGTAGAGCCAAACGAGAGTAACCATCAAACCAAAAGCGGCATACCAGCCGAAATCCTCGGGGGCATTGTTTGCAATCGAGCGTTCAATAAAGTCATAATCAAGAATGAGGTTCAGAGCAGCGAGGACACAAACAAAAATACTGAACCCGATAGAAAGCGGTGTTGCAGCCGTCAGAATCGGCAAATCCATATGAAATCCCCAGGTTAAAACAATTGCGATAAGGTAAAATACCGCAACCGAAATTGTTGCACCGACAACAATACTTCTGAATGTTTCGGATACTTTTATTATCCTTCCGCTATAAAGAGCTGCCATAACGATAGCGGTTGCAAAGGTCAGAGAAACTGCCTGGATAACAATTCCGGGGAATTGCTGTTCAAAGAAGCAGGAAAGACCTGATAAAAACGCACCTTCACAGAACGCATAAACAGGAGCGAGGTAAATTGTTGTCTTTGGTTTAAACGCAATAATAAATGCAAGAACCAGCCCGATAAACATACCTGCAGTCATAAGCATATTAACCATATCGTAGTGTTTCAGCATAAATTGATAATAAACTGCGCCCGCCGAAAGCAAAAGCGGAATCATCAGAACAAAGAACTTTGACATAGTGTTGCTGACACTCATTCTTCGTTCTGAATCAAAATTTATATCCCTCTCAAGTGCCTTTTCGGACAAAATCGGATTTGAACTTCTCATAATTTTTATTTCCTTTAACTGTATTACAAAATTATTATACCAAAATAAACAAACAATAGTCTATACCTTAATAGTTTATTAATTTTTGGGCATGGTTGTATAATAAAAGAATAAAATTAAAAAAGGATGGAAAATGTTTGATATAGGAATTATAGGGGCAGGCCCTGCTGGATATACGGCAGCGATAAGAGCTTCTCAGTACGGTTTAAAGGTGGTTTTGTTTGAAAAGGAATTTAACGGTGGAACATGCTTAAATAAAGGCTGCATCCCGACAAAAGCCATCCTACATAGTGCTCATTTGTTTGAGGAAATAAAACAGTTTCCCAAAAACGGAATAACTGTTGAAAACCCGAGTTTTGACTATTCTCTGATAAAGCAAAGAGAGGTTAAAACAGTTGAGAAGATAAGAAAATCTTTAACTAAGCTCATAACAGATTATGGTATCAGAATTGTTGAAGGTGAAGCCGAAATAAAGAGCCCGACAGCAATTTTATCAAACGGAGAAAAGTTTGAATGCGCAAATATAATCATCGCAACAGGCTCAAAACCTAATAAATTTAAGTTTAACGGCAACTATTCGGACGATTTTATTTTAACCTCGGATGACATTTTAAACCTCGAAACTTTGCCCGAGGATATTACAATTCTTGGCTCGGGCGCTATAGGGGTTGAGTGGGCGAGAATTTTAACAGGTTTTAATAAAAAAGTCAGGGTAATTGAACTTGCGCAAAACCTTATTCCGCTTGCGGACACAGAGGTGTCAGAGAGAATTGAGAGAATTTTTAAGAGAAATAAAATTGAGTTTTATTTGGGAACGACAATAGATAAAATCGAAAACACAACCGTAACTCTTACAAACGGTGTTTCTTTTGAAACTGAAAAGGTTTTGGTTGCAATAGGAAGAAGTATTTCACTTCCGAAGACCGAAAACTTAACTATTGAAACAGAGAAATTTGTTAAGGTTGACTCAAATTTTGAAACAAGCCAAAAGGGAATTTTTGCAATCGGAGATGTCAACGGAGTTTCTATGCTCGCCCACAGCGCGTCGAATCAGGCAGTTCAGGTCGTTGAATACATCAAAGACGGCACACCATGTTCGTTTAATAAAGACTTAGTTCCCTCGGTTATATACGGCTCACCCGAAATAGCCTGGACAGGAAAGAGAGAAAAAGATTTAGAGAACATAAAATATAAAAAATCGGTATTCTTAATGGCAGGTTTAGGCAAAGCACAGGCAGACGACAACATTGAAGGGTTTATAAAACTTTTAAGTGTTGATGAAAAAATTGTCGGAGCGCACATTGTGGGCGGTGAAGCCTCGGCACTGCTGCAGGAAATACTGATTTTAATGAACTTAGGGGCAACAACCAAAGACGCAACCAAAATCATATATGCCCACCCGACCTATTCAGAGGGTGTTTTGGAAGCGCTCGAAGGGTTAGAAGGTTTAAGTATAAATTCACCAAAGGTAAAGGAATAAAAAAATGAGCAAAACGGAAATTGAACTTCATTCAAAAACAAAAATCGTAGCGACTTTAGGGCCTGCAAGCAATACTGAGGCTATAATCAAAGAGCTGATTACATCAGGGGTTTCGATGTTTAGGCTCAATACTTCTCACGGCAGTATTGAGGAGCACGAAGAAACGATAGGCAAAATCAGAAAAGCCTCAAAGGCTTTGAACAAATTTATTCCGATTATGGTTGATTTGCAGGGACCAAAAATCAGGGTTGGGAATATAAAAGAGAATATAAATATCAAACCCGGGCAGGAAATTGTTCTCAAACACACCTCAAAAGAGGAAAAGGGAATAATTCCCGTTGATTATAAGGGTATAGCAGACGATGTTCAGAAAGGTGACACGATTTTGCTCGATGACGGAAAAGTCGGGCTCGAAGTCTTGAAGGTCAAAGATAAGTGCGTGTATGCAAAAGTTGTTTACGGCGCTGTTATCAAACCCAGAAAGGGAATTAACCTCCCAGGCTCAACCAAAAGCCTTGAAGTAATTACGGAAAGAGACAAAAAATTCATCGAATTTGCGGTATGTCAGAATGCTGATTATATTGCGCTATCCTTTATCAGAACTCCCGAGGATATTTTAAAGGCAAAACGTCTGTTAAAGAAGCTGGGCGATGAATATATGCCGGTAATTGCAAAAATCGAAAAGCCCCAGGCGGTTGAAAACCTTGAGGAAATAGTCAAAGTAACAGACGGGCTTATGGTCGCAAGAGGTGATTTAGGAATTGAGATGTCCCCTCAGGACGTTCCTATCGTACAAAAGAGGATAATTACTTTAGCGAAAAAGTATAAAAAGGTTTGTATTGTGGCAACCCAGATGCTCGAATCGATGATAGAAGAGCCTATCCCGACACGCGCAGAGGCGAGCGATGTTGCGAACGCAATCATAGACGGAACGGATGCCGTTATGCTCTCAGCCGAAACAGCAGCAGGCAAGCACCCCGTTGAAGCAGTTAAAATTATGCAGTTAATAGCAAAAACGACAGAGGAAAACGGACTTGTCGAAACGAATATTAAGTCTGAGATAACCGATTTTTATGAAGAGATGTCTCAGGCAATAGCAAACGGCGCTATCAGAATGGCGGAGGATATGGGTGCAAAGGCGATTTTGTCGTTCTCTCACTCCGGCTATACCCCAAAACTTCTTTCAAAACTGAAGCCTTCAATTCCTGTTATGTGCGTTTCGGATAACAGCCAGACGGCAAGAAGGTTAAATCTTTTCTGGGATATATACCCTTATGTTGCGGACTGTGACAGTGTTGTGGACAGGAATATGCTGCTTGAAATCGATAAGATTTTAAAAGAAAAAGCAGGGTTTAAAACCGATGACAAAATCATCTTAATCGGCTCAATTCCAAAACTCATAACAGGAAGAACCAATTTTATAAGAGTACATAAAATAGGAAGTCAAAAATAAAAATAAGAAAAAAATTAAATTTAAAAAAAGTGCGCCCGAGTGTGCACTTTTTTAATAGCAAAAAATTTCTTCAGAGTTGTTATAAATAACAGAATTACCTAAGAGGAAATGAGAAATTATGAAAATAGTAAGTTTCAGCGGACTAAAATTTTATGATGATACCTCCAAAAGAGATATTGAATCAATGAAAACCAACATCGAAAAGAAAAATATCATTGAACACGGATTAAAAAGACTTGATGAAATTTCCGGAAAAGATACAGTTGTACTAAAAACACACTCGCACGACAAAGACGGATTTAATATCACTCTGAGAAATGAAGCAGGCGATAGTCTTTTCGGCTTTGGTTATCTTGGAAAATCCTATAAATCAAGAATTTTCCAAAAGGAATTTTCCGATATGTGCGATTATTTATATATGACTCTGCCTGAATATAGAGAAGGAAAAAAGACTAATATTTTCAGACATTTTATGTAATTAAAGTATATTCACATATTTTGTATTATTATTCATATCGATGTAAGAAAGAATTTTCTGGATAATAACGGGCGAAAAGTTATAGTTATTATCGGCAGGAATGATTTTGATATAGGAATTATTGCTGTCCTTATTTGAAATAGAGACCAAAAACTCCTTTGAGTTAGTCTTAAACAAAATCGTTCCCGTTCTTGACTGAATTTCCTCGATTTTTACATTGTACTGGTTCAGCGCCGCCAAAAAGATATAAAACAGGTTTTCTGAGCCCATTTTATAAGTTCTTGAGCACATCTGTCTTATACTCTGGACTGTATAAGTCTGAACGGAAGGAACAGGCTGGGGACTCAGAGCTAGGACCTCCTCTGCGCCTGCAGAAGGAAGAAGAAACATTATTGTTATTAAAATTAAATATATGCGCTTCATCAGTTCTCTTTCCACGATTTGCCCACAGCGACATCAACCTTTAAGGGTACAAGGAAGGGTTGATTCAACTCCATTGACTCGACCACCATTTTTTTAATGGTTTCTAATTCAGTATCAACTGTTTCGAGCACAACTTCATCATGCACTTGGAGTATTATTTTAGATTTTAAATTATTTTTGTCAAGATTTTCTTTCAGTTTTACCATAGCGAGCTTCATAACATCCGCCGCAGTACCCTGAATCGGCGCGTTTATTGCCGCCCTCTGCGCCCCTTCCTGAATTTTTGAATTTGAGGACATTAAATCAGTCATCAAATATCTCTTTCTTCCCCAAAGGGTTTCAACATATCCGTGTTCATAGGCAAATTTTATTGTGTTATCCATATATTCGCTGACCTTCGGATAAGTCTTAAAATATTTCATTATAAATTCCTGAGCCTCAAAAACCGAAATTTTAAGAGCAGACGCTAAACCGTATTTAGACTGACCATAGACGATTCCAAAATTAACCGCCTTAGCCTTTCTCCTCATCTCTTTTGTGACTTCCTCCGGGCTTACTCCAAAAACCTTTGCAGCGGTTGAAGTATGAACATCTTCACCCTCGCAAAAGGCTTCGATTAAATTGTCATCCCTTGAAATATGCGCAAGAAGTCTTAATTCCACCTGAGAATAGTCCGCAGAAACAATAAAATCTTTGTCATTTTTAGGCCGAAATGCGTTTCTTATCTCGTTTCCGAGTTCGCTCTTAACGGGAATATTCTGCATATTGGGGTTTGAAGATGACAGCCTTCCCGTTGAAGTTATTGTCTGGTTAAAAGAGGCGTGTATTCTTCCGTCAAACGCGCTTATGAGTTCCGGGAGAGTGTCAAGATATGTCGTTTTTAATTTTGTGAGGTGTCTTTGCTCCAGAATATCGGCAGCAATTTTGTTATCCTCTGCTAAATCCTCTAAAACTTTAGCGTTTGTTGATGTTCCGAACTTTGTTCTTGTCCTCACATTCGATTTTAAGTTTAATTTATCAAACAAAATCTCGCTTACCTGCTTTGGCGAATTGATATTAAAACTCTGCCCCGCTTCATCATAAATCCGTTTTTCGATTTCCTCAATCTCGCCCTGGAGTTTGGCGCTGAGTTCCCTCAAATACTTATCATCTATGCTTACTCCGTCATACTCCATGCCTGCTAAAACAAGCGCGGTCGGAACTTCGATGTTATATAAAAGGTCAAGTTCCTTTTCATCGAGGGTTTTCTGCCAGTATTTTGTCAAAGCAAGTGTTGCGAAAGCGTCATCCATAGCATAGTCGCCTGCCTCTTCTATGGCAACGGTTTCAATAGAGGTAAATTCCTCCTTTTTATCCCCCAAATCTTCAAAATGCTTCATAAAATAGTTCAGATGCTCTGTCGCCTGAACCTTCAGCCCGTGCTTTCTCGAAGAATCCTTGATATAGCTTGCAAGCATAGTATCAAAGATAATTCCTTTAATCTCTATTCCTGCCTTTTTGAGAACATTATAGTCAAATTTAACGTTCTGGAAGGTCTTTTTGATGTTTTCATTTTCAAAGAGGGGTTTTATATTTTGAATAACAAAATCATGCTCCAACTGTTCTCCGAACTGGTGGAAAACAGGAATATACCAGGCAAAATACTTATTTCCTTCCCCTTTAATTTTTACCCTGCCTTTATCGGAAGCCAAATCATCCGAGCAGGAAACCGAAATTCCGACAAGTTCCGCTTCAAGAGGATTTACCCCGGTTGTCTCAACATCAAGAGAGATGAGGGTTTGCGAGCTTAACTTTTTAACCATTTCCCCAAATTTCTGCTCTGTATCAACTATTGTTTTTACAATATCGTAATGAGTATTCGTTTTTTGAACAATGGAAGAAGGCATTGATAAACTAAACCCCAACTGAAGCTGACCTGTTTGAGTCTGCGCCTGCTGAAGCGGCAGTTGAGCCTGAGATTCCTGAGGTTGAGGTGCTGTTTCAACTCCCGTTACCTTAAAATTCTTTAAAATCTTATCAGAATTTTTCAGAAACGAATAGAACTGATTTTTCTTAAAAAACTCTATAACATCGTCATAGACGGGAAGTTCCAGTTCAGACGAACAAAAATCAAAATCAATATCCAAATCTCTTTTAATCGTAGCAAGGGTTTTCGAGAGATATGCACTCTCTTTTCCTTCAATGAGTTTATTTTTGAGGGCTTTTTCCGTCATTTCGTCAAGATGTTCATAAATACCTTCAAGTGTGTCAAAGCGGGAAAGGAGTTTTACCGCGCTCTTATCCCCTACCCCTTTAATTCCGGGGATGTTATCAGATGTATCACCGCTCAGAGCTTTATAGTCAATAATCTGATAAGGATAAACCCCCATTTTTTCAAAAACCTTGTACCAGTCATACTGAATGAGCTCACCCTTTGAAGGAACAATGACGGTAACAAAGCCTTCCCTATCAACTAACTGAAAAGAATCTCTGTCGCCCGTCAGAATATAGGTTTTTGCCTGCTTTTGCCTGCACTGGGAACTAATAGTTCCGATAACGTCATCGGCTTCAAAGCCCTCTTTTGTATAAATCGGGATATTGAAGGCTTTTAAGCCCTCCATAATGAGTTCCATCTGAGAGTGCATGGAGTCGGGCATTGACTCTCTGTTTGCCTTATAATCTGCGTACATATCCGTTCTGAAGGTATGACGGGAAACATCAAAAGTTACGGCAATATTGTCAAATCTGATTTTTTGGTTTTCGAGCAGATCAAAAATCGCCTTAAAAAACCCCCAGACCGCCCATGTCGGCTGATTATCAGACGTTTTCATCGCCGTTCTTTCAAGCGCAAAATAATATCTGTAGGCAAGTGCGTGCCCGTCAATTAATAAAAAGTTTTTCTCTGACATATTCCCTCTTTTTATCTATTTTATAGGAAAATATGATTTTTAACAACTAATTATTAATCAAGTTTAAACTGTTTTTGGTACTCCTCTATGCCCTCGAGTTTTGGTTGTTCTTCTTTAAAGAGAATTATATTTTCAAGAACAAGTATGTCCATTTCCGTGAACATAAAACATTTATAGGCATTTTCGGGTGTGCAGACAAGCGGTTCGCCCCTGATATTGAACGAAGTATTAACTATAACACCATAATCTGTCAGCTTTTTAAACTCGTTGATTATATTCCAGTATCTGCGGTTTACATCTTTTGAAACGGTCTGTATTCTTGCGCTGTAATTTACGTGGGTTATAGCCGGAAGTTTTGATCTCTTCGCTTTTAATTTCATCAGCCCGTCATAATTCTTTTCTTCCTCTGTCAGCTCAAGTCTTATATCCTCTGAAATCGGTGCGGTGATTAGCATATAAGGACTTTTTAAATCGTGCTGAAGGTCAAAATATTTTTCCATATCCTCTTCTAAACACGATGGTGCAAACGGTCTGAAGGATTCTCTCTTTTTAATGGCAAGGTTGAGTTTTTTCTGCATCTCAACGTTTCTTGCATCAGCTATAATACTTCTGTTCCCGAGCGCTCTCGGTCCAAATTCCATACGGCCTGCGAAATGCCCGACTATTTTTCCTTCAGAAATATATTTTGCGATTAATGAAGCGACCTCCGTTGAGGTTTCATATTCGTGGTAAACGGCTTTTGCACTGTCCAGATACTCTTTTATTTCTTCATGTGAATATTCTGAACCCAGTAAACTGCCCTCCTGAGAGTCCTCACCATTTAAAATTCTCTCATGGTTAAATACATTATAGTAAACACTGAGAGCTGAGCCGAGAGCCCCGCCAGCGTCACCCGAAGCAGGCTGTATCCAGACGTTTTTAAATTTTGTATTCTTGATTATTTTACCGTTTGCCACGCAGTTAAGGGCACATCCGCCTGCAAGACAAAGATTTTCAAGCCCTGTTTCATCATAAACGTGATTTGCAATGTTGATAATAATTCGTTCTGTAACCTCCTGCAAACTCGCCGCAATATCCATGTGCTTTTGGGTAAGCTCGCTCTCTGATTTTCTCGGCTCCATATCGAACAATTCGCAAAACTTCTTATTATACATATAATCAGAGTTGCAGAAGCCGAAATAGTCCATATTGAGTCTGTACGAGCCGTCAGGCTTGATTTTGACAAGTTTATCAAGTATCAAATCAACATAAACCGGGTTTCCGTAAGGCGCCAAGCCCATAACTTTATATTCACCCGAATTGACCTTAAACCCTAAATACCCTGTAAAAGCAGTGTATAAGAGCCCTAAAGAGTGGGGAAATTCAATTTTTTGCTTAAAAGTCAACCTGTTATCCTCACCTATACCCCAGGTGGTTGTATCCCACTCCCCGACACCATCCAGGCAGATAAATGCCGCCTTTTTAAAGGGTGAAGGATAAAAAGCCGAAGCCGCATGAGATTCGTGGTGAGTGGTAAAATAAATCGGGCACTTTAATTCATTATTAAAGGCTTTGTCGATTTGCTTCGGGATAAAAAGTTTTTTATTGAGCCAAATCGGCATAGAGTGGATAAAATTCAACATCGAAGAGGGCGCATACTCTAGAAAAGTCTCCAAAATTCTTTCAAATTTAACAAAGGGCTTTTCATAATAAACAACCCCATCCAGCTCTTCAGGTTTAACATTTCCCTGTTTTAAACAAAAATTTATTGCATTAATCGGAAAGTCTGAGTCGTGTTTTATTCTTGTAAACCTTTCCTCCTGCGCAGCAGCAACTATTTTGCCGTCATCGATAAGAGCGGCTGCGCTGTCGTGGTAAAAAGCACTTATACCCAAAATCTTAGTCATTATTAATACTCCAGCTCATAGTCGTGTTTTGTATCCCCATAATCTAGCCAGTAAGTTTCCTCCCCGAAACTTCTTCTTTTGAGCCTGTCTCTTTTTGCAAAGGACATAAGAATTTTGGTCGGAATTACCGCTACGATAAAGATTAAAAACAAGATTATGTTTGCAATGTGTTTTCCTAAAAATGCTCCGATTTTACCGAACAAACTCTTCAAATCGGCAGCAATTTTTTTATTGCAAAAAGAGATTAGTGCCAAAATCCAGAATAGAGCGAGAAATATCCCTGCGCCATAAGGGCAGATGTATTTAAAAATCAGCCACGCAGGAACAATCGGCACGAGAGTTAAGGACATTGAAAATTTTGTCAGTTCGCTTAGTTTCATATCAAAAGCCCTAAATCATGGTATAAACAAACGGTGCAACAGGCGATGTGCCGATGAAAATCAAAGCTATCATCAGTATTAAAAAGATTATAACGGGAACAAGCCAGTATGCCTTTCTCTGCCATATAAATCCCCATAACTGAGCCAAAAAGTTCTTTCTTTTCATCGTTTATTAATTTCCTCCATCAAAGCATTGGCTTCTTCGTTTTCAGGGAAGATTTCAAGCACCTCGCTGACTTCCTGAACCGCCTGTTCAAAATCACCCAGCTTAATATTACATTTTGCCAGGTACAACATTATATTTATATTTGTCGGCGCACCTGCGTGAACCAAAACAAACTGTGTTCTTGCAGATTTATAGTCGCCAAATTCATAATAGAGCTGACCGAGTAAATTTGAAATTTCAATATCAGGCTCAAGATTATAAGCATCCTCGAGCAGAGGAAGTGCCGTTTTGGGTTTATTAAGCATAAAATAAACCTTCCCCAAATTAAACAAAACCTTCGGATTTTGGGGCTCTTTATCTTTAGCGGTAAGTAAAATTTCAAGCGCCTTTTGTTTCATATTCAGTGAAATATAATTTATTGCAACAGCAACAAGCATATCAACAGGTAAATTATCCTCCTGCTTCAGAAGTTTCAGATAAAGCCGCCTTGCAGACTTGAACTCTGACATTAACTGATAGTAATTTCCATACTCAAATACGACATAAATGTTGTCTGGCGCAAGTTTATAAGCGGTTTCAAACTCCTCCTTCGCCTTATCAAACATCTTTCTTGAAAGATAAATAATCGCTAAATCTTTATGCATAATTGCATTTTTTGGTTCAATAAGCAAAATTTTCTTTAAAAGCTGCTCCGCGTTGTCAAAATCCATCGCCTTCATGCACAAAAGTGCGCATTCATAATACATATTAATATCAAATTTAGAAACGAGAATAAGCTTTGAATATAATTCGGTCGCCCTGTTGTAGTTTTTGGTAATACTGTAGAGCTGAGAACCCCGTCTTAACATCATCGGTGAGTTAGGATATTTTTTAATTAACTGCTCTGCCAGTCTTATAGCCTCATCATACTTCTCAGCCCCCTGATACGCACAGCAGAGGTTATATTTATAGGTATCATCTTCAGGGAATACAGCGGTCAAATATTCAAAATGTTCAACCGCTTCACTCCATTTGCCCAGGGTAAGACACGAGAGCGCAAGCGAAGCGAGATAAATATGGTTTTTATCCGCTTTATAGGCAGTCTTTAAGGTCTTATATGCTTTTTCAAGCTCGTTCAGTGCCAGATACAACATTCCGAGGTTATATGAGGACAACCCCGAAACATCAACTTTTATTGCCTTTTTATAAATTTTTACGGCGCTTTCATTATCCCCTGTTGAAATATAGATGTTAGCAAGCTGATTCATCGCCTTAACGCTCTGAGGCTGAATCTCCAGCGCTTTTAAAAGAAAATTCTGCGCCTTTGTAAATTCGCCCGCCTCAAAATAAGCTATTCCGAGTATATCCAGCAGTTCAAAGTTGTCAGCTGCAAGCAGAAGAGCTGTTTGTTCAAGTTTAAAAATCGAATTGAACTCACGTCGTTTGAAAAGCACCACCATAAGGCTGATGTAGGCATCAACATAATCTTCCCTGAGCCCGATAACCTTCAGAAAACACTCTTTTGCTTTATCCAAATCATTTTTAGAGTCATAGATTATCCCGAGATAGTACCACGACAGCGCATCTTCGGGCAGAGCCTTTACCACCTGCTTAAAGCAATAGAGGGCATCCGTAAACAAATTGAGTTTAATATTGACAAGACCAAGATACTTGACGAGCTCCACACTTGAATTTTCGGGAGTCATCATTATTTTCACAATCTCATTTTTGGCATCAATATAATTACCCTGCTCGATGTTATTGATTATGTTTTGTATATCATGTGCCATATCGTTACAGAGATTCCAACAATAAATTTTCTTCCTTCCATTCGGGAAGTGTATCAACTTTTCCGTCAAATCTCAGACGTATTCTGAAAATATCCGAGCCAACCTCATTAAGCCCGCTGCGGCTGTTTAAATCTACAAAAACCGTTTTATAGCAATTATACCCTGAATCGGGGTTGTTGCAGTTTACGGTAACATTCTCAACAGGAATTTTAAAATCACGTCCGCCCAAACCCCACCATGAAGTTCTGTTATACAGAATAAAATTCGGCTCTATAACCGAGCCTTCGCCACTACAGTTAACAGTTCCTTTTGTATCAAACTGCTGAGAAATATGTGTGCAAACCTCGTTTCCCGAGACTGCAGCAAGCTGAAACGGGGAATAGTGCTCTTCATAATCAGCGCCCGAAATGACCTTTAGGGCATTTTCCTGAAGTTTTACATACATACAAACGTATTTGATGGCAGTTGAAGTCGGTCTTGTCAGATTAACGACAGGAATGGTAACGTAAAGCGCCAAAACCAAAACAACTATCGCAATTACACTTTCAAAAATCGTTAATGCTTTTTTATGCGGATTCAATTTAATAACTCTCAATTAACTACTCTAATATATTAACATCAAAATACAAAAATTGAAATATTTAATATTTTATGTTAAAAAATAATTATTGGAGGTAGCTATGGACAGAGAACGCACATTTATCGCAATCAAACCTGACGGAGTAAAAAGAGGGCTGATTGGAAAAGTTATTACAAGATTTGAGGAAAAAGGGTATAAAATTATCGCAATGAAAATGCTTACCCCGACAAAAGAAATTGCCGCAAAACACTATGAAGAACACTACGGAAAACCTTTCTATGACGGACTTGTTAAGTATATCACCTCAGGCCCGATTGTCGCTATGGTAGTGGAAGGTGTTAACGTCGTTAAAGGCGCAAGACACATTATGGGTGTTACCCAGCCCGATGAAGCTGATGTCGGAAGCATCAGAGCCGATTTCGGTCAGATTATGAAGCAAAATATCGTTCACGGCTCCGATTCTGTTGAAAGCGCTCAGAGGGAAATTTCAATCTACTTTACCCCCGAAGAAATGAATACGGGCTGGAAAACAGTAGCGGAAATGCTTATTGATGAAGAGTAATTATTTTTCATTTGAAATATTAAATAAAAGTGAAAAAACAAAGGCAAGACGAGGTGTTCTGAAAACTCCCCACGGAGATATTCAGACACCTATCTTCATGCCTGTCGGCACTAATTCCGCCGTAAAAATGCTCACGAACCACCACCTCAGAGAAACTCAGGCGCAGATTATTCTCGCTAACTCTTATCATCTCTTCCTTCACCCGGGACACAACTTAATAAAAGACTTCGGAGGACTGCATAAATGGATGAACTGGGATAAGCCGATTTTAACCGATTCGGGCGGGTTTCAGGTGTTCAGTTTAGCAGATATGAGAAAAATAACCGAGGATGGTGTGAGCTTTAAAGAGCCAAAAACAGGGGATTCATACTACATTAACCCCGAAATTTCAATGGAAATTCAGCAGGCTTTGGGCCCTGATATTGCTATGGCATTTGACGAATGTTCCCCTTATCCCTGTTCTTATGAGCAGGCGAAAAAAGCTATGGAAAGAACTCACAGATGGCTTGAGAGGTGTTTTAAAGCACATACAAGAGATGACCAGGCACTTTTTCCTATCGTTCAGGGTGCCTTTTTTGAGGATTTAAGGGAAGAGAGTGCAAAAGTTATTTCGACCTATGACGCAGTCGGGTACGCAATAGGCGGCTTGAGTGTGGGTGAGCCTGACGATATAAAGCACCATTTCTTTGAGTTTACAGCCCCACTTCTTCCCGAAAATAAACCGAGATACCTGATGGGTGTCGGCACTCCGCTTGATTTATTAGTCGGAGTAAAGAGCGGTGTTGATATGTTTGACTGTGTCCTTCCGACAAGAAATGCCCGACACGGCACTTTTTTCCTCGGTAACGGAAAATCAAACATTAAAAATAAGGTCTATGAAAGAGATGAAAGACCGTTAGATGAAGAGTGCGACTGCTATGCCTGCCGCAACCATTCAAGAGCATATATAAGACATTTATACAGAATGGGCGAAGCCACCGCAGCAATTTTGTTATCCATACACAACATAAGATTTCTGCTGAGGTTTATGGAAAAAATCAGAGAACACATCGAAAACGGCACCTTTGACGAGTTTTATGAAGAAAAAATTAAAGTGTTGAAGAATTAGTTATTTTAGGTGAAAAAAAATTACACCCTGCTCTGCTATTTATTATACTTATTCTGAGCCTGATATAAGTCGTTGTCGATTAGGAAAAGAGTGCCTTCTATTGCTTTAGCCATTGTTTCATCGAGGGTTTTTCTTTCATCCGAAGAAAACTGCCCCAGAACAAAATCTTCTGATTTCATAAATGTTGGCTGAGGGCCTATTCCGATTTTGAGTCTGTCAAATTTATCGGTTGAAATATGCTGAATAATTGATTTTATCCCGTTATGCCCACCCGATGAACCATTTGCCTTAAATCTTATAGTAGAAAGAGGAAGCGAAATATCATCAAAAACAATCAAAAAATCAGAAATATCAGTCTTATAAAAATTAATAAACGCTCTTAAACTCTCACCCGAGAGATTCATAAAGGTCTGGGGCTTAATTATCCAGACTGCCTGAGTGTTATACTCCCCTTTTGCAATTTCCGCTTTGAATTTATTTTCCATAGAAAAAGAACAGGACAGTTTTTCCGCTAACTTATCCGCAAAGATAAACCCTGCGTTATGTCTTGTATTTGAATATTTATTCCCCGGATTTCCGAGAGCCACTATAATTTTCATTCAAAACCTGTAATTTTATATAATGCCCTTCTCCGATAATCAATTATCCGATTAAAGAGAAGTGATTATCGACTAACTTAATATTATTAAAGGGAGAAATAAAATGTCAACAAAAAGTAAATCTATTGTAAATTTAAAAAGCAGCGAAAAGCTGGCGAATTTTTTAAGCGCAAACAGGCTTCACAAAAAAGACTTTGCGCAGATGGTCGGAGTTACTCTGTCTTATGTCTATAACTTAATCGACAACTCAATTCCGTTTTCGACACGCAGCACAACCTTAGAGAGAATTGCCGTTGTTATGGATATATCCCCTGAGGAGTTTATCGAATATAAAATACCCCAGGAACCCATTATCGAAGATGAAGGTCTGGGGTTCATAAAAGAAAAACTCAAAGAAAAGAATATGACCACCCTTCAGTTTTTAAAAGCCTTCCCGAGAAAAAAGCGGGTTGAAATAGTCGATATTTTAAGAGGAGCAAGACCTCTTCCTCTTGACTGGGGCGAAATAGAGAACATAGCGCAGATTTTAGGTATTTCAAAAGACGAAATTTACGGTTTTTGGGAAAAGAGATTAAAACAAGTCTTAACCCTGGCTGGCTTCAACTTTGAACAAAACAGAGAGCTTGGCGCTGCGATTTTAAACTGCTCAAAAAAATACATCGAAAGCCGTTAAACTCTTATGTGTTCAACTTCCACCTTAGTGCCTTTGGCATCCTTCCAGGAGTCCTTATCGTACTCAACCGTAACCATGTCATAGACAGGCGGAACATTTAAAAGAGAAGTGGTTGAAATATGTCTTATTCCCTGCTCATCAACACTAAATCCTTCATTATGGTAGTGCCCCGAAGAAATTAACACAACATTTTTGTGTTTTGCAAGCATCTTCAGATAATTTTCGGGCTCGATAACCTCATGAGACTTGTGTTCGTGAGGAGGAAGCAAAGGAAAATGCTGGTAGATAAACACAAGTTTTCTCTTGTTCAGAGTCAGTTGTTTATCAAGCCAGGAAATCTGTTCAGGGGAATAATACCCGTGCGCGCTCGGAACAAGATTAGCACTTCCGTCAAGAACAATACAAACAATATCCTTATTCGGCTTAAAAACGTAATTCTTTTTTAAAGCGGGCTGATAAGGATTTTTGTTTGAAACGATTTCAAGATATTTTTCCTTTGTTATCCCGGACATCTTGTGGGCATCGTGGTTTCCGAGAACAAAATAATACGGCATTTTGAGTTTTGAAGTATAGCTCATAAACTCTTTTATATTATCTTCATTTGATTTATCTATCTGATCCCCGAGAAAAACCGTAAAGGCAGGTTTTTTTTTGTTCAGGGACATAATCGCAAAATAAAGATGCTTCTTTGAAACCGAAACATTACGGCTGCTGTTTGTTGAACCGTCCTGAGAATAATGGATATCGGTTAACTGCGCAAAGGTAATTGATTTTGCATCAGCACTCTGAAACAAAAACAGGACAAAGCAAGACAACAAAACGAAGCGTTTAAGCATTTTTGTTAATCCTCTCCGCAATACATTTCTGGATATGAAGCGCCTGCTCTAAATCTTCTCTTGTAATAGCATTCATTGCAACAAAAATTTCTCCCAGAGGGAGTTTCTGGAATTTTTGCGCACCAAGAGCGAGAGAAAGATGCTTTAAATTAATCTTTCCCGATTCTATCAGTATTTCGCCTATCCGCTGACACTGCGAAATATCCGACCACGCCTTTTCGTCATATAAATTCTTCATGCGATTATTATATCACAAATCAGAATTAAGTGAAGAACCACTAATCCCATAGTTCCAAATCTCCTCATTTTCTCAATCATCAAGTTTTTATTATTTGATGTTAAATCATCAAATCCAGGCGGTTGCCTGTGTACTCATCATATTTACTCGGGGAATGTTCACCCGTTCCCATAGCATTCAGGGTAGCATATAAATCCTGATTATCTACATAAGGATTAACGCGCTGTGTTTTTGCCGGTTCAACAGACCTTTCCGCAGGATTAATTCTTTGGGTTGAAAAGATATTCTCTTCACCGACAGGAATACCCGCGCCCTGATTTTGTCCGAACTTTTGGGCATATTGCTCTCTGTTTATTTCGGATACATAAAAATCATATTTATTTGTGTCTAAAGAAACCGGTCGCATAATTGTCCCTATTTTTTCCTATTTATATAAAGTAAATTTTTAACCGGAAATTGCATAAAATTAAAAAATATTTACAATAAGAACAAATATGATAAAATAAATTCAAAAGGATATAAGATTGAAATACAAAAGTTGCCAGTGGATTGAAGAAGGAATAAATTTTGACCGCACCTCATATAAGGTTTGCTGTTTATACAGCGCTAAGGGAGGCGGAAATACTATTATTGAAGATAATTATAACGGACATAAAATAGACTGGGAGAAAGTTTTTGCCTTCAAAAAAATGATAAAAGACCTTCATAAAAGCGGGAAAACTTATCCGAAATGTGAGGGTTGTATCTATTTAAAAGAGCAAGACTGGGACGACGACCACACAAAAATTTCAATGATAAATCTTGACTACTGGACAAAATGCAACTCCAGATGCCGCTATTGCTTTACAATGAGAAACAAATGGAAATATAACCTTTACCGGAACTATAATTTTCTTCCGATTTTGGAGGATATGATTTCAAAAGGAATACTTTCAAACAAAAGAGGGGAAGTCAGTTTCGGGGGCGGAGAGGTAACGCTTTTAAAGGAATTTGACAGGGTTTTAGAGATATTTCTTGAGCAGAATTTCAAAAAAATTATTATCCATACCTCGTGTATAAAATATTCTGAAGCAATCGCAAAAGGTCTAGAGAAGGGTTCGGTGCAATTAATCGTATCTGTTGATTCAGGTTCAAAGGCTATGCACAAAAAAATTAAGCAGGTCAACTCTTATGATAAGGTCTGGGCAAATTTAAAAGAATATGCAAAGCACCAAAAAGAGCCCGAGCAGGTAAAAACGAAATATATAGTCGTTCCCGGGATAAATGATGATATAAAAGAAATAGAACTCTGGCTTAAAAAATCAAAAGAAAGCGGGATAAACAGTGTTCTTCAGGAAATTGAATCAGACTGGTTCTATGAAAGACGTGAAAATCCCGATGATAATATCATAAATCTTTTTAACAAAACAAAAGAAATAGCGGAAGAACTCGGTTTAGTATATAATCTCTATGAAAGAGCCGAGCACATGATGACATACTGGACAAACCTGACAGATAAGGAATAAAAGAGTAATGACACAAGCCTACACAAGCTGTTACTGGATTCAGCATGGTATTAACTTTGAACCTGACGGGCTTCAGATGTGTTGTCTTTGCTGCCACGAAGGAAAAGGAAACCTTGTTATAAAAGAAAATTACAGGGGAGAAGTTTTTAAACCGGGTGAAATATTCAGTTTAAAAGAAAAATTCATACGGGAAAACAAAGATAATATAATCAACCCAAAATGCAAAGGCTGTTTTCTTTTACAGGAGCGGCAATGGGATGAAGAAGGCAAATACATCAGCTATATTCATTTCAACCACTGGACAAACTGCAACAGCGACTGTATTTATTGTTACACAAGCTGGGATAAAGCAAATTTCAATAAAAAACCGCATTATAACGTAGTGCCTGCTTTAAAAGAAATTTTCAGGCAAAAACTCTTCCGCCCGGGTGGTGAAATAACCTTTGCAGGCGGCGAACCCACCATTTTAAAGGAATTTGAAGAAATAATCAAATTATGTCTTGATAACGGCGCGGACAGAATAACCATTCATTCTTCGGGGATAAGATATTCAAGGGCACTTGAGAGAGGTATCAGAGAAAAGAAAATAACCATCTGCCTTTCCGCCGACTCAGGTACAAGAGAAACCTATAAAAAAATAAAAAGGGTGGATAAATTTAATGTATTTTGGGAAAATGTCAAAAAATACGCAAAACACCAGACGGATGAAAACGACAAAAGGTTTGTAAACACAAAGTATATCTTAATTCCCGGAATAAATACCTCAAAAGAAGAGATAGACAAATGGTTTGAGCTGAACGAAAAATCGGGGATAAAAACGGTAACCTTCGATATTGAAACAAATTACTGCCGAGATTTGGCGGAAAAAGGGGAAGATTACCCGAAAGAGCTTGTAGGTTTAGCGAAATATATGATAGATAAAGCAAACGGGCTTAATTATAATATTATTTATTATAACAATTTCAAATATCTTGCATATAAAAACGGATTTATTGACGAATATTAAAAATTCAAAAGTGTTGCAAAATAAAATTTATATGATTTAATAATAATTACAAACGGCTTGCTTGTGAGCAGGCAAAAAAAGAAAAATTGAAAATTTAATAAAAACAAAAATATGCGTCTGTAGCTCAGCTGGATAGAGCATCTGCCTTCTAAGCAGAGGGTCGAGCGTTCGAATCGCTCCAGGCGTATATTTTTTTTATTTTATACTGTTTTAAATTCATATTATGCTCTTTTTATTGAATAATAATTTGAAGAAAAATGAATAATAAAGTATAATATTCCATAAATAAAGGAATTTATATGACTTCTTCCATTGATAAAGTTATTGATTTAAAGAACAAAAAAAAGTACGGGGAAGCGATTAAACTTGCAAAATCGGAGTTTCGCAAAACAAAAGACAATTGTTTTAACAGAGAAATTTATGATTGCCTGAGACTTCAGAACAATCTTGAAGAAGCCTCCAAAATATTAAAGAAGATGATAAAAGAAGAGCCCGATAATATCTCGTTATATAAAACCCTTGCCTATAACTATTATCTTCTTCAGGACTATAAAAATGCGCTGAAGTATTATAAAACCGTAATTGAAAGCGAGCCTAATAATGCTGACCTTCACTACAGCACAGGGCTTATGTATCATTATTTAAAAGATGTCAAAAATGCATACAAATACTATCAAAATGCGCTGAAGGTAAATCCCTCTTATGCCCCTGCGCTCAATAATTTAGGGCTTTTATATTATGAGAACAACGACTGCGAAAGCGCTTTAAAGTTCTTCAATAAAGCAATTTCGGTTGCGCCCTCAAACCCTGAAGCCTACCACCATATAGGAATTATTCAGAGAGAATATAAAAAAGACGGGGAATTATCCGTATTGTATTTAAGAAAAGCCGTAAGACTGGACGCAAAATACAGCGAGAATTATTATCAGCTCGCAATAACATATAATGCTTTTAGAGATAAAGATAACGCGGTTTTAGCCTTAAAGAAATGTCTTGAACTGAACAAAAATCACACTAAGGCAAAAGCACTGTTGAAAAAAATATCTTAAAATTTTGGCAAAAATTATTTTGTTTAAACTTAAAACCATATATAAACCATATATGGAGATATTATGATAGAATTTAACCCCCAAATTAATTCAACATCACCTGTTAAGGTAACATCAAACAAAAATAAGAATTATCTTCCTTCTTATCTTATAAGACAAAATGCAAATGGGGATACCGTTTCCTTTTCAGGGAAAAAGAAAAATGCGGTTAAGGCAGGCGCTATGGCAGTTGCAGCCTCGGCACTGTTATCAGGATGCTCAGCAAAAAATCTGACACCGGATTATATAAAAAATAACATTTTGCCGAATTTACCCGCGTTGACGGAAGCTGTAAATCAAGCCGCAACGACCATGCCAAAACTTGTTTCACCTCTGACTGATGACAGTTCAAAAGCTCAGGATGAACCGGAAGAGACAAAATATAACCAGATAAAGAAGGTTTCCTCTGAGCCCGTTAATACGGAAATGATGAAATACGCACCTCCTCAGGTAGAAGAAATTTTTCCCGAACCCATCCCTGCTCCTGAGCCGGAACCCATTGATTTAGAAATGGTTAAATATGCTCCACCCCCGGTAGATGTTATAGATGAGCCGATACCTGAACCTGTTCCCGCTCCTGAGCCCGAGCCGTTACCGAAGTATGCTCCTCCTCCGATTGATGATTATATCGAAGAGCCTCTTCCTGAACCTGTTCCCGCTCCCGAGCCCGAGCCGTTACCGAAGTATGCTCCTCCTCCGATAGATGATTATATCGAAGAGCCTCTTCCTGAGCCCGTTCCCGCTCCTGAGCCCGAGCCGCTGCCAAAGTACGCACCACCTCCAATAGAGGAATATATTGAAGCCCCTGCTCCCGAGCCGATACCCGAAATCATTGAAGAGCCAAAGGTTGAACCTGATTCCCAGCCTGTCAGTGTTGAAAGCTCAGAGGTTTCGGAAGAACCTATAACACAGGAAGAAAATATACCTCAGGAATAAATAAATTAAATAAAATATAAAAATGGAAAAGTTTTAAACTTTTCCATTTTTTTCCATATCATATAAACAAAACGGCTGACAATGAAGTTTTCCCGTGTAGGTTTCAGCCTTTTCACTGCAACCGCCCCTGCAGATACCGCCATATTTACAGGTTTGGCAAATACCCTGCAAATCTTCAAGTTTAAACCTTCTGTTATATTTGAAATTATTTGGATTTTCCCAGATTTCTCTCAGAGATTGCTCTCTTATGTTGCCTTCAATGTACTTTTTATCCTGCATCGAAAGACAGCCTTTAATTCCTCCGTCACTTTCTATCCCGATAACACTCATACCTGCGTTGCAGCCGTTCCAGTGTTTCATACCCATATAGGGTGTTAGTTTTGAGAAATACCCCGTACAGTCGGCTTCGGTTATCGTCAGGATATCCTTGTATCTCGGGCGGTTTTTAGCGATAAATTCGGCAACGGAATAGTAATCTTTATCAGAAATAGCCCATTCTCTCGGCATTCTTCCCCGAACATTAGCCGTTTGTATCTGCCAGACATCAACCGCGTGGTCAAGCAAGACTTTTTTTATCCCCTCAAGCTCGTGGAGGTTTCCTTTATGCAGGGTTGAAACAACACCCACCTGAAACCCTCTTTGCTTCATTCTGTCAAAAACCCACATCAGATGGTCAAAAACACCTTCTTTGCCCCTTATATGGTCGTGAGTTTTGGCATTTGAGCCGTCAAGACTGAAGCCTATATATTTTGTCCCGATTTGCTCCATAACATCGAGTATTTCGTCATTAACGATATAGCCGTTTGAAATATAGTGGCAGCTCATACCCAAAGTGACAATTCTGTGAGCCAAAACAGACCAGTCTTTTCTCATAAAGGGTTCACCGCCTGATAAAACAACTCTTTGGCACCCTAAATCAGCAAGCTGTTCTATTAAACCGAGTGCTTCTTCTGTTGAAAGCTCCTTCGGTCTTTTGTTTATGTCTGCATTTGAACCGCAGTGCAGACAATGAATGTTACAGCTTAAAGTTATTTCCCATACCGCATGTTTTAATTTATACATAATTCACTCTGTTATCCTTACCGATTAATCTATTATATTAATTTTCACGCGGTATTGCAAACATTTAGTTCTCATAAAAACCAAAACCGAGTATTTAGTGGTATAATTTATTCTGAATGAGGGAAAAATGGAAAATTATACTCACATAAATATTATTTCAAACGAAGAAATTGATGAAAAGAAGGTTGAAGAAGCAAGTCAGATAATAAGAAATCTGCAAAAGGAAATCTCTGTTTATACTGCAAACGGCTCAGGTCCTTTTGTTGCGGCTATATACAATGAAAAAGGCGAGCTTATTTCAAAAGCGGCAAACTCTGTCGTCAGAGAGAATTGTTCAAATAACCACGCAGAGATGAACGCAATAAAACTTGCAGAACAAAAACTCGGAACTTATGACCTTTCACCCTTTAACTTAAAAATTTATGTAACCGCAGAGCCTTGTATGATGTGCCTCGGGGGAATTATGTGGTCAGGGATAAAAGAGGTTTATTACGGAGTTCCCTCCTGCGATGTTGAGGATATAACGGGCTTTGACGAGGGGTTTAAACCAAAATGGTTTGAGGAATTTAAAGAGAGAGGAATTGTTGTTTACGGTAATATAGAAGCGGAACTCGGGGAAGAAGAGTTGCTGAAATACATAAACAGAGGATATAAGGTTTACAAGCCCGAAAGATAATATAAGAAATTTAACAAAATCAACAAAAATCACTTGAAAAATAATTATATTTGTTTTATCTTAATTCTGTCAGAAAAATTTATAGGATATAAACACCCCATCGGCTTAGCGAATACAGGTTGAATTGGCGTGTTTTTGCATATCCAAAACAATATAAAAAATCAATTCACTAAAAGAAAGGTAAAAAAAGTGGAAGAAAAAGAATTAGAAACAACTGCTGAAGAAACTGCTGCTGAAGAAACAACAGAAGTAAAAGCAGGACAAAGACAAAGATCAAGAAAAAGAAAAATAGAAACTGTTCAGGAACAGCCCCAATCTGAATGGAAGGAACAGGTAATTCAGGTAAGAAGAGTTACAAAAGTAGTTAAGGGCGGTAAGAAACTCAGTTTCAGAGCAATTGTTGTAGTCGGCAACCAAAAAGGACAGGTCGGCATCGGCTGCGCTAAGGCTGCAGAAGTTGTTGTTGCTATCCAAAAAGCAGTTGCTGACGGAAGAAAGAACCTCGTTGAAGTTCCTATCTTCAAGAAAACAATTCCTCACAAAATTACGGGTAAATCAGGTGCAGGTGCAGTATTTTTAAGACCTGCTTCAGAAGGTACCGGAGTTATCGCAGGCGGTGCAGTTCGTGCAGTTCTCGAATATGCAGGTATCGAAAACATTCTGGCTAAATCATTAGGTTCAAAATCACCTCTTAACGCAGCAAATGCAACTCTTAACGCCTTAAAGGCTCTTGAACCGTTTAAAGATGCCGCCAAGAAACGTGGTATCTCAGTTAAAGAAATGCTTAACTAATAAAGGAAAAGACAATGGCTAAAAAAGAAAATAAAACAGTAAAAATCAAACTTGTTAAGAGCTTGATTGGTTCAACACAAAAACAGATAAAAGTTGTTAAAGCGCTCGGTTTGACAAAGAAAGACCAAACCGTAGAACACGCTAACAGTGCAACTATTATGGGTATGGTTAATTCCGTAAAACATCTTCTGGAAGTAACCGAATAAGGAAAGGTAATAATAAAATGTCAGATAGAATTACATTAACAGACCTCAGACCTGCTCCCGGAGCTACAACAGATTCAAAAAGAGTCGGCAGAGGCAGAGCATCGGGACACGGCAAAACCTCCTGCAGAGGTAACAACGGTGAAGGTCAAAGATCAGGAAGAAGCTCAAAAAGAGGATTTGAAGGCGGACAAATGCCAGGCTACAGACAAATGCCTAAATTAAAGGGCTTCAGAAACTTCAACGCAGTTAAATATGCTGAAATCAACGTTTCAGACATCGAAAAACTCGGTATCGAAGAAGTTGATTTGGAAATTTTAAAGAACATGAAAAAAGTTCACCCGTCTTGTGAAGCACTCAGAGTTTTAGGCAACGGCGAAATCAAAAAGGCAGTTACCGTAAGTGCTGTTTATTTCACACAATCAGCAAAAGAAAAGATTGAAAAAGCAAGCGGAAAGGCTCAGTTAGTATAATGCAGCAAATAAAATCAAATCAGCAAAATATGGCTAACATTCTTTCAAACCTGAATATTTCGGGTTTGAAAAAGAAGTTACTCTTTACAATCATAATGATTGCTGTTTTCAGATTTTGCACGCAGCTGCCTTTGTTTGGTATTAACAACTCTGTTTTTGCTAATATTGCGGCAGGAAACAATATTATAGGTTTCCTTGATATGTTCTCGGGCGGTGCACTCGGAAAAGTTTCCATTATTGCACTCGGTATCGGACCATATATCACCTCATCAATTATTATGCAGTTACTTGCGGTTGTTATTCCCAAACTTGAACAGCTGCAAAAAGAGGACGGAGAAGCAGGGAGAAGAAAAATTTCGCAATACACAAGATTATTCACAGTTGTTATTGCTGCAATTCAGGCTGCTGCCTTCGTATTCTTCCTTTTAAAAACGGCAAGATCAGCAATCATGCCTGATGTAAACACCTTCCTGTTTGGGATAGGTTCAATAATTATCCTGACAGCAGGTTCGGTATTTGTTATGTGGATGGCAGAATTAATGACTGAAAGAGGTATCGGGAACGGTGCATCAATGCTCATCTTCTGCGGTATCATTTCAAAAATACCTGTTTATGCAAGCAGAACAAAACAAATCGTTATGAACGATCCCGCACTTCAGCTCGGTTTGGTAGTTTTATTAACTATCTTCCTTGCAACAATGGTATTGGTTGTAATAATGCAGGAAGCAGCGAGAAAAGTTATCATAGTAAACCCGAGAAGACAAATCGGAAACAAGATTTACGGCGGAAACAACACATATATCCCGTTCAAACTCAATCCGGGCGGTGTTATGCCTATCATCTTCGCTATCGCAATTCTTTTGTTCCCGACAACTATTTTAAGTCTTGTCGGAGCTTCAGGACTTCCTGAAGGACACCTGAGGGACTTTATCGTAGGCTTTTCAAACCTTATGAATTCAGGGTGGATATATAACACAATATATTTCCTCTTAATCGTAGGTTTAACATTCTTCTATGCGTCAATTATTCCTAACCTGCAGCCGAAAGAAATTGCAAACAACCTCAAGAAGTACGGCTCATCAATTCCGGGTATTAAGCCGGGCAAACCTACGGCAGATGCTCTTGATAATATTTTGAGTAAGACAACCTTCATCGGTGCTATGGGACTTGGTATCGTTGCGCTTATTCCTTCAATATCGAGCCATCTGACGGGTATCACAACACTTCAGGGACTTGGTTCAACTTCTTTAATCATCATGGTCGGTGTTGCTCTCGATTTCTTAAACCAAATCAGAACACACCTGCTCCCCAAAGATTATGCAAGTTTCCTGAAACAGTAGAAAATAAACAATACAAAAAGACCGCCCGAAAAGGCGGTCTTTTTTTGTTAAACTTTAAGCATATTTATAAGCACCCGCATTACATCTTGATACTTTAAGGCACTTAACAAGCGGCTGAGAGAGTTGTTTCATTGATTCCATTATTGAAAATGCTTTATCATCGGGCATTGCTTTTTTATAAGGTCTTTCCTCTTTAAGAGCGGAATAAACATCGGCAACCGAGAGAATTTGTGAAATCAAATCATCTTCTTTATTTTCTGCGGAAGTATGATGACTGTCAACCGCTTCAATGACTTCGGGAGCAACATCGGTTGTCTTGAGAATTTCAGCGCTTAATTCAGAGTGAAGATTAACTATTTCGCGCTCTTCTGCTGTCAATTTACCCGGTTTTTGAATAATTCCTTCGGGGATAAGCGCCTTTCCGATGTCGTGCAATAAGGAAGCCTGAGCGAGTAATTTTGTTGAGTTCGCGTCAAGATGAACATTTCTTGCAATTTCCATTGCATACATATATGTTGTAAACAAATGTCTTTTTGTATGTGCGCCTATATTCAGATAACTGACTTTTGGGGTAATTCCGTTCTCTTTGAGTACGTGAGAGAGTCTCGGATTAGTTTTTAAAGCATTTTCCACAACTTGAGGATTAACATACTTGTCTATATAAGGAATAGGAAGAATTGACTGCTGAACACTATAAGAAATACCGCTGTTTGGAGCTTCAGGTCTCTCTGTTGTAATAGGACTTGAAGCATAAGCCCTTGCCGTTTGCTGAACGGCAGGCGCTATGACCTGCATTGCTTCTGCGGGAGCATACATTTTACCAAATGAAGTTATATGAGATACAGGTAGAGTGCTCATTTTGCCTTCCTAATTGAGAACCTAACTTTTTTAATGCAGAATAATAGAACTTACCAATTATAATAAAACTAAAACAAAGAAAATATTGATTTTCATGTTTTAAATTAATCATTTTCTTTACATAAGTTAATATAAAATTAACTGTTCTAATGTGGTATAATAAAAGCCATGAAAAACTTATTTAAAACATCTGTTGATTTAATCAAATACAACTCAATTTTCGTTCAGCCGATAATTCTGCTGTTTATAGTGTTGTCCTTTGCAAACGGCTTTATTTTAAGAGTAAGGGGAATAACCATTCCTTTTTATGCACTGACGCTTTCGATTATTTTGTTAACAATAGCCGTTCAGTCGGGCTGGTTTTATATTAATTCCTTAGCGGTCAAAAATGCTGATAAGGAATACAAAGATAAACAGGAAAGGTTTGTTGACGTCAACCAAACGTTTGGCAAATTTTTTGTCGGGGTTGGGGAAACTTTTGTTAAGACACTCCTCGCTGATATTATTATGCTGGCGCTCTTTATAGGTGTCTGCTACTGCGTTTTCAGGTGGGGAATGCACCATATCGGCTCGCCTGCCGTACTTTTCAATATGTTTAATGAAGTCAATATGAACCCCTCGCAGGATATGATGACTTTAGCACAAAAATATTACAGCCCCGAGAATACAAAGATAATGCTCTATTGGCTCGGAGCTTCCTGGGCGGTTTCAAACATATTCTCGTTTATTTTTATCCTCTATAACGGAATTATTCAGCTTGATAAAATTAACCCGTTTAAAGCAATATGGAAAATGGTTGTGTTTTCTCTAAAGAGCTTTTTCCCTCTTTTGCTGTTGTTCTTTATGATTTCGGTACTGAACATTCTTCTTCACATCATCGTTGCAATAAGTTCAATAAACATTCTTCTCTCTGCTCTTGCGCTTTTGCTGATGTTCCTTTATATTAATTTCATTGTTTTTTTGATATTGTTATACTATGAACGAAGCAAACAAAAAGATAATAGCGATTTTAGGACCGAGCTCAACAGGGAAGTCTGAGCTTGCTATCAAACTCGCAAAGCATTTTAATAGCGAGATAATTTCGGTTGATTCAAGGCAGATTTACCGTGAAATCAATATCGGAACGGCAAAACCCTCGGAGACGGAAAAACAGGGGATAAAACATCACCTGATGGATTTTCTTTGCTTGAGAGAAGAATACACGGTCGCTCAGTTCGCAGATGACGCAAATTCAATTATCAAGGACCTCTTTGAGCAGGGCAAAACCCCAATTTTAGCAGGCGGAACGGGACTTTACTTTAGGGTTCTTCTTCAGGACTTTGACCTGCCGAGAGTCGCACCCGATATAAACCTGAGAAATGAACTTGAAAAGAAAACAAACGAGGAACTTTTTGGTTTGTTAAAGGAAAAAGACGGGGAAATATCAGAAAAAATCCACCCGAATAACAGAGTAAAGGTTATAAGGGCACTTGAGGTTATTCTGACCTTAAACAAAAAGATGTCTGAAGCGCAGAAGAAAAAAGAAAATCCGTTTGATGTTCTCTGGATAGGTTTAGACGCAAAAGACAGAGGGTTTTTATACGAAAGAGCAAATCTTAGGGTGGATAAGATGATGAAAAAAGGTCTGCTTGATGAAGTAAAAGCGCTTTTTGAAAAGTATCCGAACAATAAGATTTTAACTTCAACAATAGGCTATCAGGAGTTTTTACCGTATTTTTCAAATACCCAAACCCTCGATGAATGCGTTGAAAAACTGAAACAAAACACAAGAAACTATATAAAACGGCAATTATCCTGGTTCAGAGCGAATAAAGATATAAACTGGTTATATATTGACGAAATGAACTCTGATGAAATTTTTGAGAAGGTATTAACCTACATCGAATAATTATTTGTCGTTTTATAGATATATTCAATAATCTGGCAGAAATAGTCGAGTGATGAACCACCGTTTATGATAATGTCGGAGTATTGTTTTAAGGGAACAATATATTTTTTTGAAGCATTTCTAACATATTCGAGTTGTTTGAGTGCGTTTTCTTCGTTTTGATTTCTGAAGTTTACCGCGCGATATAAAAACCATTTTTTCTGAAGTTCAGGATCAATATCAACAAAAATTCTGACATCAAAGAGGTCTTTGACATCACCATACATCGATGCCATACCCTCAACAACGATAATCTTTTTTGAATACTTTTGAATAGCCTCGGGAACAACAACCCCCGAGCCGTTTACAAGATACTGAGGGATTTTGACATCTTTGCCGCTTGCGAGCATTGATAAATCGTGATAAAGAAGTTCGAGTTCAAAGTTATTCGGAGAATCAACGTCATAACCGCTTTCAAGAAGTTTATCAAAATTCCCGTGCATTTTAATGAGAGCCGAAATGTCCCTGAAGTAGTTATCTGCGCTCAAAACCTCAACAGGCAGATTTAATTCTTCGATAGTTTTTTTAATAGTGTTGCAGATAGTTGTTTTTCCGCTCGCAGACTCCCCAAAAATCCCGACTAAAAATCGTTTGTTCGGATTTTCTACGATATGGCGGGAAAAATTATCAATAAAGTCAGGTGAAACCCATTTAAAAACAGGTGTTTCAGAGTGGCTGTCGTGCTCTAAAATATTATAGAATTTATCCTCTAAGTATTTCGCAAGAAAGAGCCTGCCTGCTCTCGTTGAAAAATCAGGTTTTTCGATTTTTTCTTTAGCTTCTTTGTCAAGTAAACTGTTCATATTTTTCTTAAAACCGAATAAACAAAAATTTGCGTTATTTTTTTTTAATTTGTCGGCATAGTAATGCCGACCTACATTATGATTTTTTTATTTTACATTAAACTTTTTGGTTATAAAAGTATTAAACTTTCTTCTGATGTAAAAGTTTACATTATCCCTGATAATTAATAAACAGGATAGATTAGGAGACAAAAACAATGAAAAATATAATTTTAATTGCGTTTTTAATGTTAAATATAGGTGTTTGTTATTCCGCCCAAAATGCCTGCGAAACAGGTTATGCCTGCTCGCTTGATAAATTAAGGCTTATGGAAGAACAAAAACAACAAAAGGAAATAAAAGAAACAAAATTCCTCAAAAAAGAGAAAAACAAAAAGGAATATAAAGACTTTTTTATTTTTATAAAACCAAAAACCTAACACCCGAGCCATTTTTCGACTTGTTTTCCCACGAAGTCAAAACAGTTAATCTCAGGCAATTTCTGAGGCTTCATTGAGGGGGAATAGACCAAAACAGGAACCTGCTCTCTTGTATGGTCTGTTCCTGCGACTGTCGGATCGCAGCCGTGGTCAGCCGTTATAATCATCAAATCATCGTCGGTCATATTTTCCATAAACTTCGGAAGGTAGGTATCAATTTCCTCTATTGCTTTTCCGTAACCTTTGGCATCATTTCTGTGACCGTAGAGCATATCCGTATCAACAAGGTTAGTGAAAATAAACTCTCTGTCGTAGTTTTCACTGAAGGGGGCAACCTTTATTTCATCAAGATTAAGTGTTTTGTTAAAGGCTTTTAGGGTTAATTCAAGCCCTTCTTTGTTTGAACCCGTATGAATTGCGTGAGAAATACCTTTTTTAACGAAGATATCCTCAATTTTGCCTATTCCGACAACAATTCCGTTGTTTTTGAGCACTTTATCGCAGGTTGTATCTTTAAAGGGAACAACTGAATAATCACGTCTTAAACCGCCTATTCTCGTTGGTTTCCCGTCTATCATTCTGTAAGGGCGCGCTATAACTCTTGAAACATTTGTTTTTTCGTCAAGAATTTTTCTTGCAATTCTGCACCATTCATACAAAGTTTCAACAGGGATAATATCAATATCAACGGCTATCTGAAAAACGCTGTCGGCACTTGTATAGATAATCGGAAACTTAGTTTTTTCGTGTTCAGAGTGCAAATCCTCGATTACTTTTGTACCCGAGGCGGGATAGTTAGCCAAAATTCCGCCGCAATTTGTTTTTTCTATAAATTCCTCAATAATATCTTTTGGAAAACCGTTCGGGAAAGTCTGAAAAGGTTTGTCAAGAACAAGTCCCATCATCTCCCAATGCCCTGTTGTTGTGCATTTGCCTTTTGAGGTTTCCTTCATAATTCCATAAGATGCAGTCGGGTTTTGAACCGAAGGAGCGCCCATAACGTCAATAATATTACCTAACCCGAGTTTCTGAAGGTTTGGGATATTGAGCCCATGGTTAAATCTTGCAACGTTCCCGAGGGTATTACATTCCATCGTGTCCCCGAACTCTTTTGCGTCACTCAGGGCACCGCAGCCCATAGAATCAATAACAATAACAAATGCACGTTTCATAAATAAACCCCTTTCAAGTCTATTTTAAAACTTTAGTTTAACTTTTTCAAGAATATTTACACTTTGTTCTATAACAATTTTGTCCATGATATAGTTAGGGCATAATATTTTTTTAAGGGTTCAGACATGCAGATTTTATTCGGAATTTTGGGAATTTTGTCTTTTTTGCTTATAGCATTTTTGATGTCTAATAACCGAAAAGCAATAAATATAAAAACGGTAACAGTCGGCTTGGCGCTTCAGTTTTTGCTTGCCGTCTTTATTTTAAAAGTTGAAATCGGACAAAAGATTTTTGATTTAATATCTGCGTTTTTAATTAAAATACTTGCTTTTGCAACGGAGGGCGCTAATTTTGTCTTTGGACCTTTAACAAACAGCCCTGAGTTTTGGAGTGAAACTTTTGGCGAAAAAGCGTTTATGTTTATGTTTCAACTCATTCCTGCCCTGATTTTTATGATGATTTTGGTTAATATCCTTTATTACTACGGCATTATGCAAAAGGTTATTGCGTTTTTAAGCAAAATTGTTAATAAACTTATGGATGTGTCTGGCGCTGAGGCGTTTTCAAACGTTGCAAGTTCTTTTATAGGTCAGGTTTCAGCCCAAATCACGATTAAACCGTTTTTGCCAAACCTTACCAGAAGCGAAATTTTAGCCTCAATGACAGGCTCAATGGCGTGTATGTCGGTCGGATTAATCGCAGTTTACGCAGGGCTCGGGATACCTGTTAAATATATGCTTGCTGCGTGTATTATGGCAGCCCCCGGGGCACTTGTCATCTCAAAGATTATCTACCCTGAAACCCTTGTCCCTCAGACAATGGACAATTTTAAACTCAAAAAACGCAAAACGGATGTAAATGTACTTGATGCTATATCAAAAGGTGCTTCGGGCGGTATGAAAATCGGCTTAAACATCGTTGCTATGCTGATAGCCCTGATTGCGCTTATTGCACTTCTTGACTGGGTTTTA
>JAFXYZ010000011.1 GCA_017541465.1 bacterium
GAAATTATAAAAAAATATCCGGGCCGTTTTCTTGGTGCTGCCGTTTTACCAACGCCTTATGTTGATGAGGCTATAAAAGAACTTGAACGTTGTGTAAAAGAATTAGGTTTCAAATATTGGCACACACATTCTAACTATAAAAATGAACATTTATATGAAGAAAAATATCTTCCCCTGCTTGCAAAAGCAGAAGAACTGGGATGTGCATTCTATGTTCACCCACAAGCATCTGATGATGAAGATATGAAAAATATGGGTTATGTATATTCTTCACCCGGACTTGGTTTTGGCTTGGATGCTATGAAAACATCATTAAGGCTTATATTAAACGGAACATTTGATAAATTCCCTAACTTAAGAATGATTCTTGGTCATTTGGGTGAATATTTCCCATTCATAATGGATAGAGTTGATAATCGTTTTGAATGGATTAAGGATGATGAAGTAAAAATGAAACATCCTGTTTCTTATTACTTTAAAAATAAAAATGTTGTTGTAACAACAAGCGGTAATATGTCTAAACTTGCTTTTGAATGCACAAAGAAAGCTCTAGGTATAGACAGCATTATTTTTGCTTCAGATTATCCTTATGAATGTTTGTCTGAGATGATGAAATATATGGATTCTTTAGATTTAACCGAAGAAGAAAAAGAAAAGGTATTTCACATGAATGCTGAAAAGTATATTTTAGGTAAATAAGGTTTTAGCTTATAAGTCGGCTTTACTTTAAATAATGTTGATAAAAACTATAAATTTTTCGATGGCATAATAATGCCAAATGGTTTGTTGCAATAATAAAACTATCGTTTGATTTTTTGTCGATAATTTAAAAAATTTGAGGTGTATTTCTTATGGTTCGTTTTCAGCTCATGTTAAAAAATGTATCTGAAATGTGCGGTATTATTGGTTGATAGACTTGACTTGTTGCACAAACGAGTTACTATGAATAGTGACATAGCAAGCATTTTAAGACTCAATAGGTTCGGGTCTAACCTGGACAGTTTTAAGAGTTTGTGTATATAGTAATCATGAATACTCTCGATAAATGTAGATTATGGCTTATGTAATGTGGGTTGCTTTTGGAATAATCGGAACAACAATTCTCGGAGTTTTGTTATTTAGTGAAAAATTAACCGTTTTGCAAATGTAGATTATCAGAGAGATTGAGAAAAGTACCCCCGGAAGTTTGAGAGTGTAGATTATCAGAGAGATTAAGAAAAGTACCCCCAGAAGCTTAACAATATTTACATATAAAGAAACTCATTATAAATTATTAATATGAAGATAAATAGGTTTTAATCATGGTTGATAATTTTATACGTTTTCTAAAAAACAGATCACTGGTTTTTAAACTCAGTGCAAGTATTCTTTTAACTATTTTAATAGGTTCACTTTTACTGAGTATTTTTATATCGAATTACTCGAAACCGCTGTTAAAAGAGCAGATTATCTCGGCTGCCTATAAAGCACTCGGGGAGGTTAACCACAACATTGCTCAGGGTGCGGATATTGCGGAGCAGTCAATTGTTAATACAGCAAGAATTTTGGAGTTAAAAGACAACGTAAGCGAAAAAGACCTTGATTTATTGGCTCAGGCTGGTTTAGAAGCCATAACGAAACAATACGGACATTTTTACGAGTTTTTTATATACATTCTCCCAAAGCACGGAGAACTCGCTGACGGAACATTTTATTATTCCGCTATAAAAGACGACAAAATGGAAACTTTAAGCTGGAAAGATACAGGTTTTGCAAAAGACAGAGAATGGCTCACTTATGCCCTCAAAACAGGTAAAATTCACTGGACGGAGCCATATATGGCAGAGGACCAAAACGGAAAAAAAGTATTATCCTCCAGTGTGTCAATTCCTTTCAAATTTAAAGGAAGCAGCGATTTTGACGGTGTAATCGGCACTTCGGGAAACCTTAGTGCAATGAGAGACTGGCTCAATAATTACAAATTTGAGGCAAACGGAAAATATCTTCTGACCTCGGCAAAAGGGTTATACCTTATACACCCCGATAAAAATATCGAGTTTAAAAAGACAATATCCCAGCTTGCGGACGACATTAATTCAAAACAGTTAAAATATGTTGCAAACCAGGTTAAAAACGGAAACAGCGGGTTTGTCACAATGCCAAAATCTTCTGTTTATAACAGCGAGGTCGTTTTTGTTTACAGTCCTATTCCAAAGACTTACTGGAGTTCATATCTGGTTTATTCCGCCGAAAATTTCTACAAACCGATTAAACATTTTCAGCTGATTTTATTAACAGTAACGGGAATAGGTGTTATTTTACTTGTTCTGATGATAAGCCGTATATGTAAACTAACGACAAACCCGATTGTTGAACTATCCCACGTTGCGGAAAAATACGGCCGAGGCGAATTTGAAGCAGAGCTTCCGCCCGTAAACTCAAATGATGAGGTCGGTGTGCTCACTCAGGCATTTTATACAATGAGGGATAACCTTTTAAATTTACTGCATATCCAGAAGAAAAACGCAAAAGAAGAACAGAAAAGAGCATCGGAGCTTGAGATTGCGACAAAAATTCAGTCCTCCGTACTTCCCGTTGATTTTCCCAAAGCTGCGAATTTTGATATGTATGCTTCAATGACACCCGCGAAAGAAGTCGGGGGCGATTTTTACGATTTCTTCTTCACTGATGAAACGCATTTTGCCTTCCTTATAGCAGATGTTTCGGGGAAAGGTATTCCTGCCGCGCTCTTTATGATGAACGCAAAATCACTTATAAAAAGTAATTTACTGAGCGGCTATCCCTTAAATGAAGCTATAAATAAATCAAACAGAGAGCTTTGCGCAACAAATGAAGCAGGAATGTTTTTGACGGCATTTATAGCGATTTTAAACATTAAAACAGGCGAACTTGAATACGTTAATGCAGGTCATAATCCGCCTGCCGTAAAATTCGGCGACAGATTTGAATATTTAAAAACAGATAATAATCTTGTCTTATCCGCCCTCGACAATTTTGAGTATAAATCAGAAAAAATAACCTTAAACCCCGAAAATAATATTTTAATTTATACGGATGGTGTTGTGGAAGCCCAAAACACACAAAAAGAATTTTACGGGGAAGAAAGGCTAATAAACCTCTTAAACAAAGAAGTTCAGAGCCCAGAAGAAATCGTTGAAGCCGTAAAAGCTGATGTTGATGAGTTTTCCTCGGGCGCACCGCAGTTTGACGATATTACAATGCTTGATATTAAATTTATTGGCTAGAAACAAAAAATGGAAAATAACAGACCTTTTTGGACATCAAAATATTCGTTTATAATAACAACAATAGGTTCAGCCGTCGGCTTAGGAAACATCTGGCGGTTCCCCTATATTATGGGGCAGTATGGAGGCGCAATCTTCCTTGCGGTTTATATTCTTATCATCTCAACAATATGTTTTATTCCGCTAATGAATGAACTTTATATAGGAAAAACTACGAAAAAAGAGTGTGTCGGGGCATATGAATCCATAAACAAAAATTTTAAATATTTAGACGCGCTGAACCCGATAACGGGTGTTTTGATAGCATCTTTTTATTTTATCGTGGGCGGCTGGATAATAAACTATATTTTTAAAAGTCTTGTTAATTCAAATATAAACGACTGGGGACAATACTTTTCAGCCTTCATACAGGCACCCGTTTACCCCTGTATTTTAACTCTGCTGTTCATTTCTATTTGCATATTTTTTACGGCAAAAGGGCTGAAGAACGGAATTGAAAGAGCAAATAAACTTTTTATGCCACTTCTTGCCGTTATACTGATTTTTCTTGTCATAGTTTCGCTAAATCTTCCGAACGCACAAAAGGGTTTAGAGTATATGTTTAAGCCCGATTTTTCAAAACTTAATTTTCATATGGTTTTGGCGGCTCTCGGGCAGGCATTTTTTACCCTCAGTATCGGTATGGGCGCACTGCTGACTTACGGAAGCTATATCAAAGAGGACAAAAGTCTTGTAAAATCGGTTTATACAATAATTCTCTCGGATACTGCTTTTGCCCTTCTGGCAGGAATAATGATATTCCCTGCGGTATTTTCGTTTAATATGGAGCCAAATTCCGGAGCAGGACTTGTTTTCGTTACCCTTCCTAAGATATTTTCAAATATTCCCTATGGCAATTTAATAGCATTTTCGTTCTTTATTCTGCTCTTCAGCGCGGCTCTGACTTCCGGTATCAGTATTATTGAAGGTCCGTGTGCAACATTAATTGAAAGATTTAAAATTACGAGAATTAGAGCCTCAATAATATTATTTTTTATAATATCTTTTATTGCTATACCAACAACACTGTCATTTAGTGTTTTGGGTGATTTAAAAATCTTTGGCAAAACACTCTTTGATTTTCTTGATTTTACGACCTCAAACATAATGCTTCCCGTCAACACGTTATTCTTATGTTTAATCTCGGGCTGGTATTTAAAAATCAAAGGCGGAGATATAATCAGAAACAAAATCGGAGTTTTTCTGTTCAATGTCGGACTTAAATTTATCGTGCCTATAGCACTCGTTTGCCTGATTTATATGGGGCTGAAATAGTTATTCCAATTCGCTTTTGAGTATTATAGCAGATTTATCCTTCCATAGAATTTAAATATCTTCAGGTGACAGTTCCAGTATCATCTCCTGCGAAAATTCAAGCGGTATTCCAATCTCTTTTTCGAGGTTTGCAAAAGATGTATTATAATTCAGCATTGCGTTATAGAAATCAAGTCTTGCACTAAGATAGGTGTTTTCACCGTCTTTAAGCTCGATGGCATCTCCGACACCTGCTTTATATCTGCCTGTTACCTGTCTGTACTGTTCTTTTGCCTGGTCTAAAGCAAGTTTTGCAAGAATTATGGATTCCTTATCCGTTTGTAAATCAAGATATGCTTTTTTTACATTAAAATATACGGAATCTCTCGTGCTTTCAAGCTCGGCTAAAGATTTTTCATACTCAGCCTTAGCCTGATTAAGTTGTTTTTTGGTTCTCATAATATTTAAAGCACTATAATTCAGAGAAACACCAACCTGTGATGACCTTAAATTATAATCGTTACCAATCCCGTATGAAAAACCGCCGTAAGCATCCAAGTCAGGAGTAAATTCTCTCCTTGCGGCACGAACATTCATCCTTGCGGCTTCAGAACTCTTTTGGGCTGAAATCAACTCAGGTCTTACGTCCATAGCTTTTTCAATTGCATCCTCAGAGGTTATATCATAAGAGTTAAGAATTAATTCATCAGATAATTCATAATTTGTATATTCAGGCAATCCCATAATCTGAGATAACAGCGCCTTTGCAACCTCGAGAATATTTTTGGCTTTGACAAGGTTTAACTGAGCCTTACCTAAATTATAATGAGCAGTTACAACATCAAGTTTTGATTTTTTACCGAGTCTGTAAAAACCATTTGCCTGCTCAAGCTGCATTTCATAGTCTTTAACGGTATCTTCATAAACCCTGACCTGCGCCTGAGCAAAAAGAATATTAAAATAAGCGACTTTAATATTATAAATTATTGAATTGATATTCTCTTTTGTATCCTCAACACTTGCCTGATACGAATATTTTGCCATATCAGCTGTTGCCTTGGTTTTACCGAAATCAAAAAGAAGCATATCAGCCGAGAGATTAGGGAGATACCCCATAGTATTATGAGTATTCATGTATGCTATTGAATTTTTTGTTTCGGTATAAACATTATCACTCTGGTCAAAATCAAGACTTGCACTTAAAGACGGGAAATAATTAGCCCAAGCCTGACCGATTTTTGATTTATAGACCTGTTCATTGTAAATAGATGCTCTTATATCAGGATTGTACTTAATTGCAATATCCATACAATCCTTGAGGGAGAATACCGAATGGTTTTCATTGGTATATTGTGCTTTATCATCAGAAATCCGGGTTTCTTCAACAGCATAAACAGTTCCCGCAGTCAAAGCAAATATACATATTACCGTAAATAATTTTTTAAAATTCATAATCATCACTCTCTCGTTTATTATTAAAATGTTTATCAATTAAATCCTGAATTATTACGTAAAATGCAGGTGTTAATACAGTACCCAATGTAGCCGCAACAAGCATACCGCCTATAACGGTTGAGCCAACCGAAATTCTGCTGTTAGCACCTGCACCCGAGGCAAAAAGCAAAGGCAAAATACCGAGAATAAAAGCGGCTTCCGTCATCATAATTGCCCTGAATCTTAAAAATGCAGCCTGAATAGCAGCCTCCTGAATTGATAAACCGTTCTTTTCGTGTTCTTCTTTTGCAAACTCAACAATCAGAATAGACTGTTTTGCAGCAAGACCGATTAAAGTAATCAAACCGACCTGAGAATACAAATCAAGAGATTGCCCCATCATTAATTGAAAAATTAATGCTCCGACAATGGCAACAGGAGATATTAAAAGTACCGCAACAGGTATCATATAACTTTCATACAATGCAACCAGGAACAAATATACAAATAACAATGCAAAGCCGACAACTATACCGGTTTGTCCCGAGGATTCTTTTTCTTGAAGGGAAGTTCCCGACCAAGCAAAGGTATAATCATTCGACAGAATTTTACCGGATAAATTTTCCATAGCATTCATCGCATCACCTGAGGTTTTTCCGTTTGCTTGAGTTCCCATGATTTGAACGGAACGGAATTGATTAAATCTTGTTATTGATACCGCACCGGTTACTTGTTTTGCAGTTATCAAAGTAGCGATAGGAACAGGCTTTCCCTGTGTATTTATTACATATATTTTCTGCAAATCCTCAATTTTATCTCTGTAATTACCTTCCGCCTGCATAAATACCCTGAAAATTCTGCCGATTTTATTGAAGTCATTTATGTAAGAATAAGAAAGTGTTGAACCAAGAGTATTATGTAATTCGGCTATATCAACATTCTGAGCAAGAGCTTTTTCATAATCAATATTTAAAATATATTGGGGTACATTTGCCTGAAATTGAGTATATACATTTGTCAAATTAGAGTCAGCATTGGCTTTTTGTATAAATTCATTAGCAAAAGCGGATAAATCCTGAACATTAGCATTGTTCAAAGAAAGTAATTGATATTCAAAACCTCCCGACATACTTAAACCATCAATTGCAGGGGGTGAAAAAGTAATAATTGATGCTTCATTTATGTCTGCGGTTCTTTTATATATTTCCGATAATATACCGTTATGGGATAAATCAGTCTGCTTACCTTGAATAAATCTGACAATCTTCCCCAATATACCGATTTTTCTCTCACCCCATTCCTTTAGATTTATTACCACAAATCCCTGATTTGAAGGTCCCATACCGCCAAAGGCAATTATTTTTTCCTTCTCTATCCCTTCAATATCTTCGATTGCTTTGGTAAATTTAATCATTACATCTTCTGTTCTGTTCAAAGATGCACCGTCAGGAAGTGTTACTGCACTAATCAAGAAACCCTGATCCTCGTCAGGAATAAAACCTGTCGGTATTATTTTAAACAGACCAAACATTAAAAACATAATAGCAATATACATAATAACGGTTAATTTTTTATTAAAAACGAATTTTTTAACCATTTCAATGTAATATTTTGTTAATATATCAAAGTATTTATTAAAATAATCCAAACCCTTCAATATAAATGATAAGATTATTTTAAAAAACTTGTTTGTAACTTCTTTAGTTTGTTTTGATTTTTTAAGCAAAATAGAACACATTGCAGGCGATAATGACAAAGCACAAATTGCCGATATTGCAATTGATACTGAAATACAAACAGCAAATTGCTTATACATGGTTCCCGATAAACCGCTCATAAAGCACATCGGAACAAATACTGCCATCAAGACGGAGGCCATGGCAATTAATGAACCGCCAACTTCTTTCATTGTTATTTGGGTTGACTCTATAGCTGATTTACCATCCTCCATGTGACGTTTAACATTTTCTATGACGACTATTGCATCATCTACAACAACAGCAACAGCGAGAACAAGTGCAAATAAGGTTAAAAGATTTAAAGACATTCCCAGCATTTTTAATGCAATAAATGTTCCTACCAAAGAAACAGGAATGGTAACACAAGGTATCAGTGTTGCTTTAAAATCACCTAAAAATACAAATATAATTAAAATTACGATTAATGATGTCAAAAATATCGTAAATTCGACTTCATTCATTGATTCTGTGATAAATATGGCACTATCCATCATTGTATCTATTTTTAAGGAATCAGGAAGTGTCTTGGATAATTTATCCATTTCCTTATGTACATTATTAACAATATCAACAGTATTTGCACCGGGAAGTGGCATAACCTGGATTAATGCGCCAGGTTTTCCGTCAATTATACCGAATTTAGAGTAAGATTTCGCACCCAATTCAACTCTGGCTAAATCCTTTAAGAAAATTTTTGAACCGTTTGAATTTGAACGGACTACAATATTTTCAAATTCAGCAACCGAGGATAATCTGCCTTTTGTAAGCAGGGATAATTTTAAACTCGGTTTTGACAAAGAAGGCTCATCACCCAAAGCACCGGTTGAAATTTGAGCATTTTGATTTCTGACAGCATTTTGAATTTCGGTAACCGATACTTTATAACTTGCAAGTTTTGCAGGATCAAGCCAAATTCTCATACTGTAATCATCAGCACCAAAGACATTAACAGCTCCCACACCGTTAATTCTTTTTATTGCATCCTTCAGATAAATATTTGCGTAGTTAGTTAAGTCCAATTGATTCCAAGATTCATCTTGGGAGGATAAATTAAGTATTATTGCACCAATACCGCTGACTTGATTTTCGGCTGTAATACCTTGCTGTATAACCTCTTGAGGAAGCATTGACTGAACTTGTTGAAGTTTATTTTGAACATTCATCAAATTTAAGTCATTGTTAGTACCCGTTTTAAAAAATATATTTAATGAATATGCACCGTCATAGCTGGTAGAATTCATATAGAGCATATCCTTAACGCCGTTTAATTGTGTTTCAAGTAAGGAGGCAACGGAGGATTCAATAACCTCCGCACTTGCTCCGGGATAACTTGCAGATATGGTAACCTGCGGAGGGGTAATGTTGGGATATTTTTCTTGCTGCAAATTAAACAAGGAAAGTAAACCGACAATAACAATCAGTGTAGATATTACAACTGCAAAACGAGGTTTTTGTATAAAAAAGTACAAATCTTCTTTCTTAATTGCCATTATTTTGCCTCGCCATCATTTTGTTGAGTTAAAGACTCTGCCTGATAAGGTTTGGTATTTAATGGTTGTCCCGACTTATAAACATCCTGAATACCCTTCATAACAACAACATCATCATAAGAAAGTCCGCTTTCAACTATCCAGTTATTGTCATAGTTTTCGTTTACGACAATATCCTTTTTGACAGCCTTGCCGTCTTTAACTGTCCAGACATAATATCCTGTTCCGACATCGGTTTTTGTTGCGGACTGGGGAATGAGCATAACCTTATAGGGTTTATTAATTCTTATGGTAACATTGACATAATCACCCGGAACAAGGAGTTCATCAGGATTTTCAAAAACTGCTCTCATCGTAACGGTGCCTGTCGTTTCGTCAACCTTGTTATCAACGAACTCTATAACACCTTCTTCTTCATATTTTGAGCCGTCAGAGAGAGTTAAAAGAATAGATACGGTATTATCAAGGCTCGGGGATTCATCTTTTTTCTCTTTGAAATACTTTTTAAGTTCAACAAAATCACCACTTTTAAGCGGGAAAATAACTTTCATGGGATTAGTTGTATAAATCTCTGCGATAACACCGGAAGATGGGGTAACATAATTCCCGACCGAATAATTGGCTTTACCTATTCTTCCCTCCATAGGTGAGGTAATGTTTGTATAACTTAAATTGAGATTTGCCCTGTTAAGTTCTGATATAGAACCGTCAAGTGCAGCTCTGCTTTTATTCCTTTCCGTTAAAGCATTATCATAATACTCACGGCTGACCAAATCTTCCTTTAAAAGTTCCTCTGCACGTTTTAAATCAATTTCCGAATTATTATAGACTGCCGTATTCTCATTAACCGAGGCTTTTGCGGTTTTAGCAGCAAAAACATATTCATCAGGCTCGATAAGGAAAAGTTTTTGACCTTTTTTTACTTTGTCGCCCTCCTGAAAATATCGCTCCTGCAACCATCCTGATACTCTTGCAATAACATCAACGGATTTTTGAGCCTCAATTCTGCCTGTTGTTGACAAAGTATAATAAATATCTTTTGAAACAGGGTTTGCAACTTCGACAGTTTTGGGCTGCGACATCATATATGAACTGATAGCGGCATAAATGAGAGATTTAGCCTGATTATAAATAATCGGTATAAGAATTACCGCAAGCAATATGACAACAGCTCTTGTCTGCTTTGATTTCCAGTCTATTTTCATAATATTTTCCCTTTAAATGATATAATTCCAACAATATATTTAATTGAGGAAATTATATCATTCATGGAAAAATTTGTCATTATTGAAAAGATATATCAATAATTAATACAGGGAATCATTCGATATGAATTCTGTCGGGACATATTCACCATTGTTGTTGTAGCCGTATTCTATTCTCTGATCGCCGAACTGAACGGGAACATATTCGAGTTTATTGTTGTAACCGTATTCAATTCTCTGGTCGCCGACAGAAACGGGAACATATTCAAGTTTATTGTTGTAACCGTATTCAATTTTCTCATCACCTATGGATACGGGTACATATTCAAGTTTGTTATTGTAACCGTATTCAATTCTTTGGTTGCCGATAGAGGTTGGAACGTATTCACATTTGTTGTTGTAGCCGTACTCAATGTCCTCAGAGCCGAAGGAAACGGGAACATACTGACATTTGTTGTTGTAGCCATACCCAATACTCCCGGAACGGCGAGAGGCAGGGGTATAATACCCTTTGTTGGTATAGCCGCAGTCGATTTCCTTGCATTTTGCCGAGATTTTTGATAAAAAGAATAAAACTAAAAGAAAAATAATAACTTTCATAGTGACCTCCTGTTTATTTTATCATAGTATACAGGTGCGTCAGAAACGGACGAATTATAAAAATAATTTTAAAATTGACTTTTTTACAGAAGAATGACACAATTACGGCATATTTTTATTAAATATTTTAAACACGTCCGAATGTGATATATCTCTGGTTTATTATTTTAATATAAATAAAATGAAAATGAGAAGTTATGAAAAAGACCATATTTAAAATACTGACAACAATAATTATCTTAGCACTTGCAGGATATTCATATTTTATTGAGCCGAACAGACTTGAGGTAAACAGATATACAGTTGAGGGTTCAGGGTTAAAAGATATTAAAGTGGTTTTTGCAGGTGATTTTCACATTAAACCCTACGGGCAAAAACGATTAGAGAGAATTGCCGGGTTAATAAACGAAGAAAACCCCGATATTGTTCTCTCAACAGGGGACTATGTCTGCGGACACACAAAACACTCAACTATGCCAATAGAAAATATTGCAAAGACTTTGGGTAAAATTCAGAGTAAATACGGTTTTTTCACCACTCTCGGTAACCACGACAGCTGGTACGGGAAAGAAATAATAACAAAAAATCTTGAAGAAAACGGAATAAAAGTTTTAAGCAACAAAAATATTCAGTTAAATATTGAAGGCCAGAAACTTTATATTGCGGGAGTTGAGGACTATGATACGGGCAAACCCGATATTGATAAAGCCTTAAACGAAATTGAAAATGAGCCTGTCCTTCTTTTATCTCACTCACCAGATATGTTCGGCAGATATTTAGGCAAGACTACACTTCTTCTCGCAGGTCACACCCACGGAGGTCAAATCAGGCTTCCTCTTATAGGTCCTATATTTACGGCTTCTAACCACCACGACAAATATTCAAAAGGCTGGATAGAAGAAAAAGAAGGAAAAATAATCGAAGTCGATGAAACAAAACCGATTAAGTTATCAAAAGACAGCAAAACAATGTTTGTGACAAGAGGAATAGGCGTCAGCATACTTCCCTTCCGTTTCAACTGCATTCCTGAAATTGTTGTTATAGAATTTAAAAATTGAAAAAATATTATTGTTTCTTCTTTTCCGTAAAAAGCACGACGGGTACGAGCAAAATGGCGACTACAAGAGAACCTGCGAGCCCTGCCCAGAAATTCTGAACCGAAAAACCGGGGGTTATATACGCAACAAGCATAAATAAAAGCGCATTTATAACAAAAGTAAACAGGCCCAAGGTCAGAATATTTGCAGGAAGCGAGATAAACATCAAAATCGGTTTAATAAACGCATTCACAACTGCCATAACAACGACCGCCAGCATGGCATAAGAAAAACCGACAATGGTTATACCCGGCACAAGGTGTGCGGTCAGCATTATAATCAGTGCGGACAATACCCATCTTACCAATAATCTCAACATAACTTTCCCCTCATAAATTTAACAAAACCATTATATCACCATAAAATAATTCCCACGATATAAATCATGGGAATTATTAATTTTATAAACCTGTTTTATATTATGCGATTGCTTTGTCCTGAAGCAGGTATTGATAAACACCTCTGTATTCGATATTTTTAACATCGAGTTGTTTATTTGCAATTTCGATGGCATTTTCAACAGAGTAGCCTTTGTTAACCCATTCGGTAACAATTTTGTCGTATTCAACCTGAGTAACGTCAGCGCCTGTTTTGTTGATGGGTGATTCTGCGATTTTTTCGCCGTCATTACCGGTATAGTTTGCATCTGCTCCGGTTTCGCCTTTTGCCTTTTCAAGAGCCTCTTCTAATGTGAAGCCTAATTTCAGGAATTTATCAACAATACTGTTAAATCCGCTCTGTCCGCCTCCAAAACGAGGACCATCTGACTTAAAGTTAAAGCGAAGTTCGTCAATACCGGTGATACCGCTGGCTGAACCATCATAATTATGTTTTCCTCTGTAGTAGCCTGCCATCTTCTCCTGGAGGAACTGGCTGTAGCGTTTTCTTGCGCCTGTCTGTTCGCCCGTAACTTTATCGGTATAAGTTCCGTTAACCCAAGCGCTGTTATCCTGTTTCTTAGCTTTTGACCAGGTCTTTGAAGCATGGTCATAAGTTCCGAGAACTTCATTTCTGATAGCCCTTTCATTAGAACCCTTGAAGGCACTTGCAGTACCGAGTTCGCTGTTTGACATCTGAGCCATTTGTTTAACCATTTCATATTCTTCTTTTGATAAGTCAAGAACTGACATACAATCAAAGCCCATAGCATCAAGTGCTGCCGATACGTGAACTTCGTTCTGCTGACATTGACCATCGGGCATCAGATAGTCGTTTTTATAAACCTGAGCGAGATGACCTTCACTGTCCTGAATAACGTTTCCGTTTTCATCTACGAGAGAGAAACAGTATTGTCTGTCACCGCATTTGGTAATCTGTATTCCGTATTCTCTTAAAAGTCTGCCTGCGTTACCGCTCTTGCATAAACTTTCCCAGTTAGGATCGGTATCGCCTTTAAATATATCAGCTATTGCTGCGGATAATTTTGCATCTAAGACAAGGTCCAAAACAGTATCATAAGATTGTGCAACTTTACATTGTGCACTGTATCTTGTGCTCTGGGAACAGCTTTCGCCCATCGCAACGGCTACGTTTTGGAAGTGTCCGTAGTTATAACCGTCTTCTAAGGCAATGCCGTATTCCTCATACATCATTCTTCTGAATTCGGCATACTCAGCATCTGACATACCGTGGACTTCATTAGCCCCCTGAGCAGCCTCCTCCTGATTTCTTTCGTCTAAAGTGGCATTGAGGTTGCTGACAGTATCTTCAGTTGTTGCACCCTGCCGGGTTGTACCCTGCTGAGTTGCGAAATATTTTTCTTCTCTGTCGCCGTCAAATATCGAAGGGCCTTCGGCTTCTTTTTGTTCTTCCTTGGCTTTTTCTTCTTCGCGGACTTTTTCTTCTTCTTCGACACGTGCTTTTTCTTCGGCCTTTTTCTGCTCTTCGGCACGTTTCTTTTCTTCCGCCTTTTTACGTTCTTCGGCGCGTCTTTTTTCTTCTTCTCTGCGTCTTTCTTCAGCGCGTCTTCTCTGTTCTTCAAGACTTGCCGTGTTTGTAGTGGTAGAATTTCCGCCAACATTCATTGACATTGCTCTCTCCTTTAATTTTGGATTTTTTCTGCCTCTAAAAATATAAACTGTTTTTTATAAAAAAAATTGACTTTTTATATAAAAAATATTGAAAGAAGTATATATTTTTGTTACAAATCTTTACAAAAGCTCAAGATTTGCACTAATTATACTGATAAAATAATATATATAGTGAAAGGTTATAATCAAAAGATACACTATGAATATTCTGTTTATATTCCCGCCCCAGTGGCTTCCCGTAGAACCGCACTTCGCTATCCCTTCTCTGATGGGACAGTTCCGAGGCAGCAGGCATAATGTTGAGGGAATGGATTTAAACCTTGAATTTTACCTGAAAATTTTAAATAAAGACCATCTTGAAAAATGTATTAAAAATGCACGGGAAATAAAAGAAAAATTAGCCCCCGAAATAAAAGAGAAATACAAAAAATCAATAAAATATGAGGACTATCCCTTAGAGGACAGAAACAAGTTTTTAAAATATATTTTAATACGCGATTTCTTAGAGAAAAACGAAAAAGAGCTTCATAAATTTCCCTATCTTATCTCTCAGGCAATAGAGATAATGCGCTCAAAAGAGCTTTTCTATAATCCCCGTTTGTTTATAGATTCTCTGGATATTATAGATAAGTGTTTGCGGATAGCATCACTTGAATATGCCCCATCAACAATGTCTATGAGCAGTTTTTACAACCAGAATTTCAGATACAATTATGAAAACATAGACTATTTTGTAAACGACAAATCAACAAACATGTTCTATGATTTTATGGCGGAAAAACTGGAGGAAATAAAAGCAAAGAAACCCGACTACATCGGAATATCAATTAATTCCTCAAGTCAGATAGTTGCAGGGCTGACGCTCTCAAAACTTTTAAAAGAGAATACAAACGCCAATATAACTATAGGCGGAAACTATTTTGGGAGGGTAACGGAAGCCTTTTCAAAGCATAAAGAATTTTTTGAAGTTTATGCTGATTATCTTCTTGTGGAGGAGGGTGAAAAACCCGTTCTTGAACTTGCAGAGTTTTTTAACGGAGAGAGAAAACTCGAAGAGGTTTCAAACCTGATGTACCTGAAGGATGGGGAAGTCAAAATAAACAATAAAACAATCCCGATGCCTTTGAATGAAATGAAACCCATGAGCTTTAACGGCTACGATTTAAAGAAGTATTTAGCCCCCGAAATTATTCTTCCCTTCCAGACCTCAAGAGGGTGTTACTGGCACAAATGCAGTTTTTGCGACCATGACTTCGGTATGCACTACAATGTAAAATCTTTAGATAAACTGGTCGATGAAATAAAGACGATGAAAAGGGAATACGACATCGACAAGTTTGAGTTTATTGATGAAGCAATAAGCCCTAACTATATGAATAATATGGCGCAAAGGCTTCTTGATGAAGGAATAAAAATTTCTTATTTCTGTGACGGCAGACTTGAAGAAGGTTTCACCTATGAAATCTTAAAAAAGGCTCACGACTCGGGGCTTAAAATGGTATTGTGGGGTTTAGAATCAGGAAGCAGAAAGATTATGGACTTAATCAACAAGGGTGTTGATTTTGACAAAAGAATTGATGTCTTTAAAAATGCTGCAAAGGCAGGTGTTTTCAACTTCGCCTTTATCTTCTTCGGCTTCCCCGCGGAGACAAAAGCAGATGCGATGATGACAATAAAACTTATCCACGACAATAAAGACGTCATCCACACCTACGGAAGAAGTATTTTTACAATGGGTAAGCATACTTTAATCAGAGAAAACCCCGAAAAATACGGTGTTGACGGTGAAATTAAACAGGAGGATGAGTTCAGCCCTACTTATATTTATAAAGCAAAAGGTATGACACCAGAGGAGCTTAATGAAGTCATCGGTTACTGCAACAATATGGCTAATAACACCTACGGAAACAACCTTGTCTTTAAATTAGTCAGCAGGGAAATTATTTTTCTCTATCTCATTAAATACGGCTTAGAAGATGTTATTAATTACAGGTTTTAAACTATGAAGGATTTCTTGAAAGCATTATTCGGACAGGAAAGAGAAGAGGACAAACCTCAGTCTTTAGAAGATATTCTCGATAATCGCGAAAAGACAAAAGAAAGGTTTGCCCAAAACCTTAGGGAAAAACTCTTTTTCACTGAAGAAGAAATTAAAGAAGTTACAGATATAATTGATAACAGCTATAAAATAATGGATTTAATCCGGGATAACAAGAGTTTTAAGAACTACGGACTGATTTCTTCCCAGCTGTTTGAAATGGATTTTCGCCAGGTAGAAAAGGACATGCTAGAAACACTCGATGCAAAAATCAAAGAAATTATGGCGGAAAAAGTGAAACGCGCAAAAGAATATTTTAATAAATAATTTCTTCATGGCAAAATATTTTGTTGACCGATTTTGTTAAATTGTCAAAAAAAATCGGAAGCAACAATGTTAATATCCTTCGGCAAAAAAATACCCATAGCAACGTGCGATATAAAAGATATAAACAAGGATAAATTCATAAAAGCCACTATAGTAAGATATGACTGCAGTGATTATTCCGATATTGAAGAAATACGAGATTTATCCTCCGACTGGAAATTCAGGAAAAATGTTGCCTCATATATGGGAAGAGATTACAACACTAAAGGCACATCAAGAATAAGCCCCTATTCATTTTTTGCGATGAAAACCCAAAACGGTGAAACAATAGGCTATGCTCAGACTAAAGACAGCGGCGAAGATTTGGTGCTGGATTTTTTAGAGAGCGAACCAAACAAAAAATACAAATATGTCGGAACTAATATGATTTCATGCCTGAGCGGACTTGCTTTAAAAGAGAAAAAATACAAAAGGCTCTATATTCCCAACCCGATTAGGGAAGCAAGAGGTTTTTACATAAAACAGTGCGGATTTAAAGAGAAGACAAGAGATTTTACACTGTCACTCGATAAACAGGGAATGAAAAAATCACTAAAGACATCACCCGTTGATTTTTATGCCTGATTTTTATTACAAATTTTAGAGAAAACAAGCCCGAGTTCAAAAAGCATATAGGTGGGAACAAATAACAGGATTTGGCTCACAATATCGGGAGGTGTCAAAAGAGCCGCAGAGATTAACAAAATCACCACTACGTAAGGCCGTTTTGAACTGACCGCTTCATAAGATAAAATTCCCCATTTTATCATCATAAACACAACAAGAGGTACCTGGAACATCAGCCCGAAGGTTAAAGAGAGCCCGAGCGCGAGATTAACGACATTAGAAACCCCGAAAAGAGCTTTTACGTTATTCCCCGAAAAACTAATACCAAAATTGATTATGAGAGGAAGGATACAAAAGAGGCAAAAAATAACACCAAAGCAGAAAAGAGTACCTGAGATAAAAACACTTGCCCTGATAAAATTTCTCTCATTTTCGTATAGTGCGGGAAGAACAAAATTCCAAACCTTCTTTAAAATATAAGGAAAAGATAAAACAAACGAAATCAAAAGCGCAAGTTTAATCTGAAGAATAAAAACCTCCATCGGGGCAAAATAATTAAGAGTGATGTTATTGTCGGAGACCAGCACCTTGATTAAGAAATTGAGGACTTTAGGGCTTATAAAAAATGCAAACGGCAAAATAATACCGACAGCAACAAAGCACCTTATCAGTGTTTCTCTGAGCGCCTCAAGGTGGGTTATTAAACTTTGCTCCTTATCTTCACTCATTATGACTGAGACGATTCTTCTTTTTCGGGTTCATCTTTTACGGAATTAGCAATTTCATCGGCTTCTTTTTTAATGGTTTCTTTAGCCTTTTTAAACTCATACGAGGCTCTTCCGAGGGCTCTTGCAAGCTCAGGAATACGTTTTCCCCCAAATAGAAGAAGAACAACGATTATAACTAAAGTTATTTCCTGTATTCCGATAGACATATTTTACTCCTTATTAATTCCTTTAATTAAATTATATTACTGTTTGCTCATCAACCGCAAATATTTTTATAGATTTGTGAAAACAAACCTTTTGACATTTACCGCACCCGATACATTTTGTTTCGTCAATAAATGCCTTGGGAAGAGATGAATCGTCAGTCTTAATATAAGATATTGCACCCTTTGGGCAAACTTTTTCACACTTTCCGCAGTATCTGCAACTCTCATCTACTTTAGCTATTGCTATTCTTGTTTTTTGTTTTTCCTCTAAAGATATTTTTTTAATAGCACCCGAGGGGCAGACGAAAGAACAATTATTGCATTTATACTCACAACTCTGTTTCCCTTTTGTGTAATCGATATGAACGGCAGGGAAGTTTTCATCAGCCTTAACCAAAATTCCGTGAGGGCACATATTTATGCACAAATTGCAGTTTAAACATTTATTCACCATATTATCAGCACTTATAGCCCCCGGTGGAAGAATGATATTTTTAAATTTACCGATAGTATTTTTAACCAAGTTAAGCCCGAGGGTATAGCCTGCGCCCAAAACCGCAAGTGCGCCCAGGCCCCAAACAAGCCTTCTTCTGTTAAAACTGAATTTTTGAGGTTTCACCCCAAAGTTTAGCGCGCCATTCGGACACCCTGACAAACATTTTAAACATTTAATGCAGGTTTCATTGTCAATTGTTTTATCCTCAAGGTTTATACAACCTGAAGGACAAACAGAAGAACACTTACCGCACGAAACACATTTCTCCGGTTCAATATAAATTTTATTAACCGATAATTTTGAAATCAGCCCGAGAATTGCCCCGACAGGGCAGAGGTTTATACAGAAAAATCTGTTTTTAAAAAGGGTAAAAACTATAACGACAACCGTAAAAATTATTCCATAGAGGGATAATGTTGCCAAAGAGCCGAAAACAGAATAGGGTTCAAAATATCTTACTATAAGAGAAGAACCACCTATAAGAGAACCAAAGACAAGCGCAGCTATAAGATACTTAAACCCGAAGTTTCCTGCCTGTTTATTAATTTTCTTCCCTCTTAAAAAGGAAACAATTTCCTGCAAAATTCCAAACGGGCAAAGAAGGGAACAATAAAATCTTCCGAAGATAAGAGTTAAAAGAAGAAGCCCTATAACAGCACATAAGGAAAAAACAGAAAAATCAACAATTACTCTCTGAAGCAAAGGGAAAAATTGAACATCAAAGATTTTGAGGGGATAAAAAAGCCCCAAAAAAGCCAAAACAGAGAGTACAAAAACAAAAATTGCAAAGGAAAGTCTTATTTTATAAACATGTTTTTTCATTTAGACAAATAATCCCTAAAGCTACAAAGAGATTATACCATAAAACAAATGAACCTGTTAAATCAGCTCGATTTCTTTTGCAAGATTCTCTGAGTCCTCAGTCATTCTGACAGGAATTTTTTTTAAGCCCATATCTCTCAGAACAGCAAATCTGTGTCTGCCGTCTTCAATCTTTGTTATGACGTCACCAAATTCATCTCTTGTTAAAGAGACTTTCGGGGGCTCAATAGTGTTTTTGGTATGAAGGAACTCTTTAAAATTAGCATATTTTTCCATAGAACCGCCTATTCCTTTATAGGCGACATAGTTTTTACCAAGTTTTAAAAGGTTATCAAGTTTTTCAACATCAACCTCCACCTGCCTGAAACCGAGAGTTGAATCGAGTTCGTCCATTTTTATTCTTGAATAAATTTCCTGTTTATCGAGCCTTTGGGCAGGGTTAAAATAATAATACGGAATATCGAGTTTATTTAAGAGTTTTTCCATTTTCCCGTCATAAGAATCAGGAACCCAGATAGTAGTTTCATTAACATCATTTTTATGATTAATAGTCTTAAACTTCATATGATACTGAAAGCTCTTTTTTGAAATTTTTTCTCTGTTTTTTTCTGTCAAAACTGGAGTCGATATACAAAATGTTCCTTTAAAACTTACAGGATGCATAATTTAACCTTTATAAAAATGACAGAAAAGTTAAAACACGAAAAATAAAAAATTTGCGCGATTAACAGTCAAAAATTAAGGTCAAAATATTTTTATCGTCAATTCTCTCATAGATAACTTCTCTTGCCATCTGCTTAACCATATAGATACCAAGTCCTCCTAAAGGTCTGTCTTCAGGCGGAAGAGTAATATCGGGATCAGGTTTTTCAAGAGGGTTATAAGGAAGCCCCGAATCAATGAATTTCAGAGTTATCGTATTATATTCATTTTTAATATAAACCTCAATTTCGCCCTGCTCAAAAGGATAAGCATAGAAGGTAACATTTGCAAAAATTTCCTCAGAGCACATATCAAGAGTGTTTTTGAGCTCTTCATTCAACCCCCACTCTTCACAAGCACCATGGAGCCAGGTGTAGCAGGGTTTATAGTTTTCAATTACAGCCTTATCTTTATAAGTCATTTCCTTCATTTGAGCCTGCCCGTTATATTTAAAAATCAGCATTGTAATATCATCACTCTGGGGATAATCAAGGGTAAATTCTTTGATATTTTTCTTAACCTCTTCGGATATTTTATTCAAAGCAATTGTTTTTATTGAATTCAGACACTCCTGAAGCCTGTTTTCCCCGTACATTTCATCAGAAGCATTTGTTGCCTCCGTGATACCGTCAGTGTAGATAAAAAGAGAATCTCCCGGGTTCATTTCGGTTTCATAAATGTTAAAATCGACATTTTCAAAAACACCGAGCACCATATTAGAGTCAAGATTCATATATTCATAGCTGCCGCCTTTTCTCTTTATCAAAGGCTGATTATGACCGCAGTTCATTAAAGAGAGTCTGCCTGTATTAAGATTGATAATGCCGGCGAGCATTGTAACAAACAAACCTTCTTTGTTATTTTGGCAGATTTTATTATTTATTGTATAAATAAGTTCACTCGGGGGGAAACCAAACTGAGAGAGGTTTTCAATGAGAGTTTTTGATGTCATCATAAACAGCGCTGCAGGAATACCCTTCCCCGATACATCAGCAACGAGGAACATAAAGTTTTGGTCATCCTTAAAATAGAAGTCATAAAAATCGCCGCCGACCTCTTTTGCTGCATCCATTGAAGCAAAAATATCAAACTCTTTTCTGTCCGGGAAAGGAGGAAAAACACTCGGCAGGCTCGATGCCTGAATTGATTTTGCGATATTGAGTTCGTTATTGATTTTTTCTCTGTCCATGGTTATTTTCTTAATGTTCGTAGTCATTTTATCAAAAGCCGAGGCAAGCTGAGCGAACTCTTCGGGCTTATTCAGCTGAATTTTTATATCTTCACCCCTGCTTACTTTCCTTGCTATATTCATCAAAATATAAATAGGTTTTATAATATACCTGTCAAGCCCGAAATAGAGAACTGTCGGAATAAGAATTGCAAGAAATGCAAGTATTAAAAGCATCATAAACACAAATTTGTTTATATCCGTAAACATCTCGGACTTTGGAATACAGATAATCAGAAGCATACCGTTTTTGATGTCTTTCACTATCGGAACATATTTTTTCCCGTGATAAGTCATATAAGTAACATAGCGAAGATTATCACGATACCATGGGAGTGCAGATAAGGGCTTGCCTGTTAAAGCGAGGTTATCGACATAGGGAGTATTAGAAACGATAATATAATCATCTGCTTTGCTTGCAAAAAGTGCAAAACTTCCTTTAATAGTGTCTCTTGCCTCAAAAAAGGAAAAACCTCTTTCGATTGGAGCCATTCTCATAATTTCCGCAAATAAATCCTTTAAATCCCAGTCAATAGTGGAAATTCCGACAAGTTTACCATCGGCAAATATCCCAGTTCCTACGGTAATCATCATTGTTTCACTGCCGATTTCCTCATAATACGGCAAAGACCAGGCGGTATCGTGTTCCTTTTTAATTTTTGATTTTATTTCCTTATACCAGCTTCTGTTATGATAATCATATTCTTCACTCGCAAAACTTTCGTCAAATACAAGCTGATTATTGCGGTTTCTGAAAATATATAAACACGTTCTTTTTTGGGATTTATCAAAGGTATAAGGTTCATACCAGATTCCTCCGCCCAGGGAATTATCATAATTTTCAAAGATATTCTTTATAGATTTTTTAGTAAGAGCGATGTCCTTATCTGTCTTATAAGCAAGTTTTCCGATTAAAGCCAAATCCTCCGAATTATCCTCAAGCCTGACTACTTTTTCATTTAACCTGTTTACAAAAGTATCAACGGCAAAGATATAGTTCTGAAGCATAAGCTGTTTTGTTTTCATACGGAAAACCCCGCCGTAGCAGGCGAAGGCAATCAACAAAAACGCAAGCATAAAGATTGCTATTGCGAGTATCTTAGATTTGACTGTTTTTAACATTCTAAAATTCTAAAAATTTATCAAAACCAACCATTTTAAATGAATTTTTAATTTGTTCGGGAACATTTTCAACGGTCAGTTTACCGTTTTGCTCCTGCATGTGTTTATAGAGTTCAAGCACAACCTTTAATCCGAAGCTCGAAATAAAGGTAACCTCGCCGAAATCAAGCACAAGCTCAGTAATCTGTTCATCAGCATCATAGAGAGCATCCTTAACTGCAGTACCATACTGAACGGCAGAGTCAAGATCCATTCTTCCTGAAGCCTTAACGTAGAGAGTAAATTCACCTCTGGGTTTAATTGAATATTCCATATTTCCTCCTGTATTCAGTTGAAGTATAGCATAATATTTGAATTAAGTCTATTTTTAAACTGATTTTTGATATTGAAAAATAAATTAAAGTCTGATAATATTATGGGCATAGAAAAGGAGAAAAACGGTATGTTTAAAAAATTAGGCGGAGAACTCAGAGACTTTATTCTCAGAGGAAACGTAATGGACATGGCAGTCGGTATCATTATCGGTGCATCTTTTGGTAAAATTGTCGATTCACTTGTTAAAGATATTATTATGCCACCTATCGGTTATATTTTAGGTAAGGTTGATTTTTCAAACCTCTATGTAACGATTTTCCCGCTGGGAGAAAAATATGATTCACTCTCTGAAGCGGCAAAAGCAGGTGCGGTAACTATCAACTACGGTCTTTTTATTAACACGGTTATCAGCTTTTTGATTGTTGCAGTTGCTATTTTCGCAATCATTAAACTTGTAAACACTATTAAAGAAAAAGCCGTTAAAGACGAAAAAGCAGAGGAAGCAGCTACAGAAAAGAAATGTCCTTACTGCTGCACACCTATTCCTCTTGAAGCTAAAAAATGCCCTCACTGCACTTCAAATCTGGAATAATCAGGTATTAAAAAACGAAAAAATCGAGCCCTTAACCAAGAGCTCGATTTTTTTATTTATTCTTGAATATATGATTACTGATTATCAGGTACCTGAGGCGGATTACTTTTGGGAAGCAAGTCCATTATTGATTTAATTATTGGTATAGCAAACGCAATTAATTCAAGCCATGGTTTAATGTTCTGTGGTGTCAGATTTTTCGCAATATTCGCAACTGATTTTTCAGAAATTTCCTTTTTACAATATGAATCACCATCTTGATTTTTATATTCTGGCTCCATTACCTTTAAAGAATCAAAAAATGCCTCTTTCGGTGTTTTTCCCTACTCCACCTGAGATAAAAACTCTGCCTGAACACTAAGCACAGCCTCTTTATTTTTCTGACTTTTGCTCTTCTCACGAACCGTATCAGAAGACAGTTCTTGTCTATAATTAGTCTTTTGAACAGTAGCTTGTTCAAAAGTATTAGACGAATTAGGACCTACTGAAGAAATATTCATAATTCACAACACCTTTCTGTATTTATAATCTTAAAAAAAAAATTAAAGGTGATAATTTACCTTAAATGAAAGACTATAAAATATATGTTACAATAATTAATAATCAAAAAATTATGAAAAATCCTGTCTGAAAAGATTTTATCTTTTACCTGACTGTTTTACAGGAATTTTTACGATAAACTCGCTTCCCTCGTTTTCTTTTGAGGTAAAAGTAATTGTACCCCTGTGAAGTTTTATAATTCTATCACAGATAGCAAGCCCTAAACCCGTTCCCATACCAATACCTTTTGTGGTAAAGCCTGCATCAAAAATACGTTTTTTAATGTTTTGACTTATTCCTTTTCCGTTATCCTTAATCGAAACGCAGACGAAGTCACCCTCTTGTTTTGTTGTAATAATAATCTTTTTATCCTGTCTTTCAAAATTGATAAAACTGTGGCAGGCATTGATTAAAATATTCATAAAAACCTGATTGAGCATATTTGTATATGCTTCCACCTCGGGAAGAGGGGAATAATTTCTGATAACTTCAATTTTATTCTTTGTTTCGTGGGTAATAACTTTTAAAGTGTTATCAAGTTCAAGATTAATATCCGATTTCTGAAAATCAGCTTCATCTAGATGAACAAAGCGCTTCAGAGAAGTAACTATATTTGAAATTCTTGATACCGCGTCTCTATCGATGGAATTAAGCTCACTAATCAAGGACAGCTGAGGATTATCGGTTTTTAAGAGCTTTGAAATAATCTCGCTGTTTGAATTAATTGAGGCAAGCGGAGTATTAATTTCGTGGGCAACACCCGCAACAAGCTGACCGACAGAAGCGAGTTTTTCAGAGTTAATGAGCTGGAGCTGAGTGTCCTTTAACTCCTTCAGTGTTTTCTCGAGCTTCTTATTCTTTTTGTTTAATTCATCAATTAACTCGCTTTGCCTGATAGAACTCGACAACTGGGTTGCGATGGAATTAAAAATATCAATGTTATCTTCGAGCGAAATTTTGTGGGCGGTAAAAGAAATTATACTTCCGAGCTGCTTAGTCGTATAAAAAACAGGAATAATTAATCTCTTTGTTCCCGGAGGAAGTGTCTTTTGAGAATCGGGGGTTTCTTTTCTGCACGAAAGCAAAGAAATTTTGTTGTGTTTAATATTAAAAATTGTTTCACTGTCAGCGGTTAAGACGGTATTCAAAATATCATCTCCTGAAAGTGAGAGTGCATATTTAATTTTGAGCTTATCACCCGTCAATTTTGCGAAGTAGGTCTTTGTTGCACCGACACTGTTATGAATTTCTGCGAGAGCAGAATTTATAATTTCCGAAATTTCCGTTGATTCTCTGATGACAGTTGAAATTCTGTTTAAAGAAGACAACTTTAAAACCTGCTCCTGAGCCGTTTGTTTGAGTTTAGCGAACTCAGTCAGTTTTCTGTTTAAAGAACTGTTTTTATTCTCAAGATTTTTAACCTCGGCAAGAGTGCGCTGAAAATTGATTGAAGAGGTCTCATCTTTAAAAATAACTACGAGGAATTTTTTATACCTTACGGAATAGAGGTTTATATACAAGTACTCGTCATTATTTTTGCGGTAATTACAAAAGCAGAAGAAATTTTCTTTTGATGAAAGCACTAAATCCAAAGGGGTTTGCGCGATGTTATCAGAGTCAAGAACACATATATCTTCAAAGTTAAAATAGTTTTTTATTCTATCCAGGGAAGAAAAATTGCCGAATTTTCTTCTGCAGGTTTTATTCCTGTAGATAATCTCATCGGAAGAATTTAAAACCAAAGCAGCTTCATCGATTAAATCTAAAAATTCAAATTTGTTCATAAATTCCTATTGAAATAAATAATAGTGATTTAAGAAGGCAAGCCCTACACCGAGAATTGCACCGCCAAAAACTTCAAGAGGAGTGTGTCCCAAAAGCTCCTTTAATCTCTCGGGCGCTGCCTGTCCGTGGGTATAAATTTCCTCCATTATCTTATTTAAACAGGAAGCAATTTTACCTGTTGAGCGTCTTAAACCTGCTGCATCGTACATAACAACGAGAGTAAATGTAAGCGCAATAGCGAATTCAATGGAATCAATACCCGTTATGATAGCAACCGCAGCAGAAACCGCAGTAACACCCGCCGTATGGGAACTCGGCATTCTGCCTGTTGTCGTCAAAACAGAAAAATCAATTTTTCTGTTCCAGAGTGAATACCCGATAAACTTCAGCACCTGCGCCAAAAACGCTGCTTCAATACCTGTTATGATAACCTCAAATCCGCTGTTTAATAACATTAATTAATCCTTTCAGTCAAATCCCTTGCAAGCTCTTCAAAAAGAGAAGATTTTAAATTATTACTCTTCAGTATATCACATGCACTGTTCACGAGGGAAGTAAGTCTTTGTTTTGCTCTGTCAATTCCGAAAAGAGAGACGTAGTTTGATTTTTCAACGTTCGCGTCCTTCTTCGGAGTTTTTCCGATTTCTTCAAAAGTCGAAATTTCATCTAAAATATCATCATAAACCTGGAAGGCATGCCCGAAATACTCTGCGTATTTTGTAAGAGCTTCCAGTTTTTCACTGTCGGCGCCCGCAATAATCCCGCCTGTTCTGACGGCTAATTTAAACAATTTTGCGGTTTTATATTCATAGAGGAAATTGAGAGTTTTTTCATCAATTTTCTTATGCTCAGAATCCAAATCTACTATCTGACCGGAGATAATACCGTCTGTGCCCGCCGCAATAAAAAATTCCCTCAACACCTTCAGAACCGCCTCTTTTGAAACAGATGCAGGAGTTTTATCAATGATAAATTTAGGTGCATAAGACAAAAACGCATCCCCTGCGAGCACTGCTGTTGCCTCACCGAAGGCTTTGTGGTTTGAAGGTTTACCGCGTCTGAAATCGTCATTATCCATACAGGGAAGATCATCGTGGATAAGACTCTGGCAGTGGAGCATTTCAATAGCGAGCGCGGAAGGAAGCACTTCTTCAGAATTTCCGCCGAGCATTTTTGCCGTTTCAAGAGCCATAACAGGTCTTAATCTTTTTCCGCCCAGAAGCAGGGAATATCTCATAGCTTCATAAATTTTTTCGGGGTATTCGATGTTTATCGATTTTTCAAGACCTTCATTTATCAGATTAAGATAGTTTTTATAAATTTCTTTTGTCTCACTCTTCATTGTAGTTTTCTTTCCATAGATTTTGTTTATCCTGTTTTCTTGAGGTTTGCCTTTTTCTCGAAGATATTTTTGTTATGTTTTTATTAAGGTTATATTTAATTTTATCCTCGATTTTTTGGGTTGAAACCTTTATTCTTTCCTTAAACTTTTTTGCTTCCCCGACAAACTTTTTATAACTTTCAAAACGGGTAGGCGAAATCGATGAGCGGAGATGTTCAAACGCACACTCTATCTCGTTTATATGGGTACAGTCTTTAAATTTACATTTTTCTTTTAGGCTTTTGAACTCAAAGAAAAGTTTCTGTACTTCAGAGGGAAGAAGGAAATCAAAGGTTAAATTTGAAAACCCGGGGGAATCAACGACAAAAGTGTTTTCATCAATTTTAATAAGTTCACAGTGACGGGTTGTATGAACGCCTTTTTGTGTTTTTCCGCTGACCTTCTTAGTTCTTAGGTTTAGATTATCAAAAAGCGCATTTAAAATAGAAGATTTTCCGACACCCGAACAACCGCAAAGAAGGGTAGTATTGTTTTTAAGGGTTGGAAGTAAATCTTCAAGCCCTGTTTTTAAAAGCGCAGAGGTAAAGATAATATCATATAATTTATAAATTTCGGTTATCTGCTCTCTCAGTGCGGAAAAATCATCGAGGTCATCTTTGTTAAAGCAGAGAACGGGCTTAATTTTATTATATTCGCAGTAAGCTATAAACCTGTCGAGCTGTTCAAAATCCAAATCAGGGCTTTTGAGGGCAGAAACGATTAAAGCCTGGGTTATATTTGCCGCCTTTGGTTTATTTATTACTGTTTTTCTCGGCAGAAGTTCAGAAATAAATGCCTGCCCGGAGTTTTCGTCAACAGACTCCAGCACAACGTCATCACCGACATAGGGGTGATTTTTCGCTTTTCTGATTATATCCCTTAGTTTTGCTTCAAACAGACCTTTTTCAGTATCAACATAATAAAAATCCGAATGAATCCTGATTATCTTTCCCTGCATAGTTTTGATTTTATAACAAAATCATAGCGAGGACAATAAATTTAAGAAAAGATAATATGGTTTATCTAAGGGTTTTCATCAAACTCTTCAAACTCAAGACACTGTTCCTCGAGTTTTTGCTCCTCCTGAGATATTTTCTTTTCTTCTTCAAACTGACTGTTTATTATCTGCCCTTTCATTCTTGCAGTCTGAGAAGCAGAGTTCATGGAAGAATTTCCTCTTGATTCATTTCTTCTGAAGGTGCCTTTTGAAGTTGTAATATCAGATTTCAAATGAGAGCGGTCACGTTTTAAGTTTTTATATGTTCTTGAAAAATCAAGTGCCTCAACATTGTCGAGAGTACCTGCGCCCTGATGTCTGCCTTTTCCTTCCAGTTCATCGGTAAATTCATAGTTTTCATCAAGCCAGTCGAGTGTATCCATTGTTTGGTACCCTGAATTAAGAGTTTTACCGCCTATGTTGACATCAAACCTGCCTAAAAGCGAATTACCGCCGCCCATATCCTTATTTTGGGCAGTATAGCTGTTAAGGTCGATACTGTCGCCTTCTTTAAACACCTCGGAGGCTTTTTTGATTTCCTGAGTTCCGTCAGGCTTTGTTACGATAACCTTAACGTTATTCCTGTCGAGCTCCTGGGCATCGACTTTTTTATCGCCGTTGAGGTCATTATTAATCATTTCCGCAAAACCGCTGTCTGCCCCTAAGAATTCATTTTCGTTCGTAATATCGCCGTTGTTGTCTCTATCTACAAAGAAATCATATCTTATGCCCGCTGCATCTCTGAAACCTATGGGATCACATCTTTTGCAGTCCTTATCTCCGGCGTTTTCCTGATTCAGCATTTCCTCCTGAATCGCCTTAATTGTTTCTTTTACATCGTCAGCTTCTTTTGCTAATTCTTTGTTTGATCTGATGAGCGTATTCATTCTGAACAAATCTTCATTCATAGTGGTCATATCGCCCATCGCACTGATGATTTTTGAGAAAGCCTGAGAAAGCTGAGAGTTTGTTTCGCCCGCAAGTATATCTAAATCAGCTGAAACGTTATTCTGAAAAGCTGCATAACTCATTTCGCCTTTGGAATTTACATATTCATCAAGCCGCTTTTTGATTATCTCTTTTGATTTTTGTTTCTGTTCATCAGCTATCTCCTTACTCTTATCGATAGCATCGTTGATTTTATCTTCGATAGAAAGCTGAAGAGAGATAATTTCATACTCAAGATTAGCAAGCTCAGTATTATTACTTCTGATTTGTCTGTTAATGGCATTGAGTCTGTCCTGGGCTTCAGACAGTTCGGAATTACCGTTAAAGTTAGTCGATAGCGCCATATTCGTCAAAAACTGGTCATAAATTTGCTTTGCCTCAGCGCCATGACCTTTCGGAAGAGAATAACTGCCGTCATCCCCGACATTTTTAATACCTATTGTAGGAAAAGCCTTAGAAATAATATCGACAATCTCTGTTTTTGAAAACCCCTGTGCGGTTAAATCTGCGATAAGCCCATCCTTGAGCGCCTGAGAAAAAGCCTGAAGCTCAGGGTTAGTTGCGGAATATACATCACCTTTTACTTTGGGTAAATCGGCACAATACTTTTGTTTTAACTTTTCAACGGCAGAATTTACTGTCGGTTTTGAAACCGTTGAAGCATTTCTGGTAAGCAGGCTTGTATCAATACCCTCCTTCAGAAGCTCCTGAAGTTCAGCCTCGGTAAACCCGTTCTCTGCCAGCTTTTTTACTTTTTCGAGTTGTTTTTGGGTAATACCCGGAAACAATTTTTCAAAAGAAACCCCGCTGTTTAACTGAATTGGTTCCATAACTCTAAAAACTCCATATTATTATTCTTTAAATTAATCGAACAAACAGAGGTAAACTTTAAATATATTTACAAATATTCACAATAATGAAAATTAAAATATTTCGGTGTGAAATAATTTATCTTTGTAATATAATTTTAAAGTAAAGTAAAAATAGGTATAACAGAAAAGAAAAAGAGGAAAAAATGGTTGAATCAAAGAAAATGGAAATCCTCGTAGGTGGTAAAACAGTTACCATTGAAACAGGTAAGTACGCGAAATCAGCAACCTCCTCGGTAACAGTAAGATGCGGAGACACAATGTTATTTGTACACTGTGTTGTAAGCCCCGAACCGAGAGTTGGTATTGATTTCTTCCCGTTATTAATTGATTACGAAGAAAGAATGTCCGCTATAGGTAAAATCCCCGGCGGTTACAACAGAAGTGAGGGTAAAGCAAGCGATAAGGCAATCTTAATATCAAGATTAATTGACCGTCCTATCCGTCCTTTATTCCCCCACGGATACAGAAACGATATTCAGATTGTAGCTCAGTTATTCAGCTATGACCAGGAAAATCCCGCAGATACACTCGCAATGTTAGGTGCTTCTGCAGCCCTTTCTATTTCGGGAGCTCCTTTTGAAGGCCCGATAGGTGCCGTCAGAGTTGCAAGAGTTGACGGACAGTTAATCGCTAACCCGACACATCTTCAAATCACAAAATCTGCACTCGATATTGTTGTAGCAGGAACTCATGACAGCGTTATTATGGTTGAGGCAGGCTGCAAATTCGTTACAGAAGACGAAATTATGGAAGCAGTCGAGTTCGCTCAGGTTGAAATCAGAAAACAATGCGAGGCTATTGAACAGTTTGCAAAAGACCTTGGTGTTGTTAAACAGGAATTTGTTGATCCTTACGATATGACAGAACTCAGAAACATCATCAAAGAAACTGCAAACGATATGATTTTTGATGCTTATCATCACTTTGACAGAGAATACAGACAAAATAAACTCGATGAAGCTAAGAAACTCGTCAAGGAAAAGGTTGAAGCACTTCCTGATGACCACTACATCAAAACAACAATAGAAGAAACAGGAATTGATTTTGTAGCGGAAGAATTTAAAGCTGCAGAGAAGAAAATCATGAGAGCAATGATACTTGATGAAGGTGTCAGAGCTGACGGAAGAAAATACAACGAAGTCCGCCCCATTTGGTGCGAAGTCGGTGTTATCCCCAGAGCTCACGGCTCGGCTGTTTTCACAAGAGGACAAACACAAATTCTTTCAGTTGCTACTTTGGCAGGTCCTGCGATGGCGCAGGAACTTGACGGAGTTGAACCCGAAAGAGAAAAGAGATATATGCACAAATACATCTTCCCCGGATTTTCCGTTGGTGAAGTTAAAGCACTGAGAGGTCCCGGAAGAAGAGAAGTCGGACACGGAAACCTCGCAGAAAGAGCAAATATCCCCGCACTTCCAAGCCCTGAAGAGTTTGGTTATACAATCCGAGTAACATCTGACGTTTTAGAATCAAACGGTTCTACTTCAATGGGTTCAACCTGCGGAAGCTCAATGGCTTTGATGAATGCAGGCGTTCCCGTTAAATGTATGATAGGCGGTGTTGCAATGGGTATGATAACGGAACCCGGCAGAGAGCCTGTTGTATTAACCGATATTCAGGGCATTGAGGACTTCCTCGGAGATATGGACTTTAAGGTTACGGGTAACGATGACGGTATCACCGCACTTCAGATGGATATGAAGGCAAAAGGTATCGCAAATGATACTTTAAGACGTGCTTTAGCTCAGGCTAAAGAGGGCAGACTTCATATCTTAGGCAAGATGAGAGAAGTTATTCAAAAACCTGCAGATGATATTTCACCGTTTGCACCGAGAATATTCACAATGACTATCCCGACAGAGGACATCGGTGCAGTCATAGGGCCGGGCGGAAAGAATATCAGAGGTATTATTGATGCTTCGGGTGCTGAAATCGACATTCAGGATGACGGCAGTGTAACCATTACTTCAAACGACAAAGAAGGTGCTGATATTGCAATGAGCATGATTAAAGCAATTACCTTCAAGCCTGAAGAGGGAATGGTTTGCAAAGGAAAAGTCGTTAAAATCGTTCAGTTCGGTGCATTTGTAGAGCTTGCTCCGGGTAAAGACGGAATGGTTCACATTTCGCAGGTCTGCAACGAAAGAATAGATACTATTGAAGGCAGACTCCACGTTGGAGATACTGTTATTGTCAAGGTTGTCAAGATTGATGACAGAGGAAAAGTAAGCCTGACAATAAAAGGCGTAACTCCTGAGGAAGCAGCAAGAGTACAGTAAAACGAATTAAAAATCCTCGGGTTCTTCCCGGGGATTTTTTTATAAGGAAAAAAAGAGTGGAAAAATTAAAATATAACTGCATATTTGGTGGCGGTGCAATACGGGGAATGTGCTATGTCGGGGCTTTAAGAGCCTTAAAAGAGCTGAATGTTGACCTGGGCGCACTTGCAGGTTCATCGGTCGGAGCGGTTTTTGCCTCCCTTCTTGCCGTCGGCTACAGCGAAGATGAACTCAGAGATATGTTTTTAGAATTTAATTTTAACGTTTTCAGGGATATTAACATAGGTTTTACCCCCGACCTCTCGTTATCAAAGGGTGAAGTGTTCTTAAACTGGCTCAGAGAAAAGATTTCGTATAAAGTTTTAGGGGAAAAGACTACAGGCTCCCCTGTTTATTTCAAAGATTTAAAGAAAGATTTATACATTCTTACAACAGATTTAAAAGAGAACAGACCGTTTGTGTTCTCGAGAGAAAAAACTCCAGATATTGAAGTAGCACTTGCAGTAAGAGCATCAGCGGGCATGCCGGGACTTATGAAGCCTGTTGAATATAAAGATACGATTTTAATAGACGGCGACCTCTCAAAGAGCTGGCCTGTCTGGAAAACTGACGGGGGGCTCATAAACGGCGAAGGCAGGATACTGGAGTTCAGACTTGAAGGCTCGAACGATGCAAATATAAGAAATCCTATCGATTATTTTATCACCGTTTATAACACTACTTCCTATCTTGCAACCTCAAACATAATTGATAAATACCAGAAAAAAGACAAATTTGACTACATCATTTTTGATACAAAAGATTTATTGTTAATAGATTTTACCCTCCCGAAAGAAGAGAGGGGGAAATTAATAGATTTAGGGTACCGAGAAACCCTCAAATACTTTAAAGAAACTCTCGTTGAGAAGAAAAAGACTTTTATTCCTCTTTATAATGACCTTATCATCAAGATAAAAGAGCTTAAAATATCCGTTAAAGCGAATAATCACACAGGCTCTATGAATAAAATCAATGATATTCTGGCTAATGCGCATTATGAGTTTGAAATTATCGACACTGATTTTATTAAAAAGCTGTTTGATTTTAAAAAACTGATGGAAGGAAGTAAAATCTCAGGGCTCTTCGGAAATAAGATAAGCGAAAAGGAAAGAATACTCTATATTCTTGAAGGTATCGAAGAAAAATTAAAAACTCATACCGCTGAGCTCAGCGATTACATCAAAAAATACGAAAATAATCATTAAATATTATTAAAATTATAAAAAAAAATAACAAAAAATTTTTATTTATCATTTAAAATAGATGTAGAAACCCGATTTACATGTAAATAAGAAAGACTAAAATGGATTTAGCGGAAAAATTACAGGGAATTAATGAGATTATATCCGAGAGCGGCGGAAAGAAGGAAAATCTCAAAATTGAGATGATTTTCAAAATTGTTGACGGGCTCAAGGAAATTCTTGACGAGGACAGGAAGCAAAAATACCCTTTGTTTTTGACGGTACACGAACAATTTCTTTTAAAAGTCGTAAAAAACATCGTTAATAAACCCCAAACAAATTATATTATAGGAATAACCGGGGAGTCCGCATCAGGGAAAACCACTCTTGTTAATTATGCGACAAAAGCATTATTGAGAGGGGATGAGGACGATTTATACACCGTTATATCCTGCGATGACTACTACTATGACACATCAAAAGAGTTGAAAGAAGCAGGCTCTTATGAGCAGCTTTATTTGTCGGGCTTCAGCTTTGATACCCCGAAGGCAATAAATCTTGAGCTTATGAAGGCTCATTTAATCAGCCTGAAGAACGGCTGCGGTGTAATTGCACCGGAATACAATTTTGTAACCTGCGAAAGCAACCCGAATACAATTTACAAAAAACCGTCTAAGGTTATTCTTAATGAAGGTTTGTATGTTCTAAACGACACAATGCAGGGCATCCACGATATTAAAATTTATATCTATACCCCGTTTAATGTTATTAAGGACAGATGGTTCGCCCGCGCTGCCCTGAGAGGAAAAACAGGAAAAGCAGCAGATTTGCAGTTCGCTGACGTAAACGAAACGGCGCAGACATATATCCGCCCCTCTATGAATAATGCTGATGTTGTCATAAGCGGTCTGACTTCTGCCGATTATATCCAGTATATAACGACAAAGATTTTGAATTTCGTAAGAGAAATTACACTGTTTTACAGATAATTTTTTTTTAAAACTCTTTTTTAATAATCCGACAGGTTGTATATCATGACAATCCCGTCACCCTGACCTGACGCATAGAGAACATCGTTATCTATATTCAGGAAATAAGGCTGGGTGATATTCTCCATAAATACACTACTTCTGCCGGAAGGAGTTATTTTTAAAATATTATTCCCGTCATAATTGGCGACATAAACATTATCGAGCCTGTCAACCGCAAGACCGATAGGTCCTTTTAAATACCCATCCTGCTGGAATACAACGGCTTTTTTATCTTTTGGGTTAATCTTCAGAATTGAGTTATCACCGTAAGATGCAACATAGATAAAACCTTTGGAATCAGACGCAATACCCGCGGGGGCATTGAAGTTATCAAGAATGGTTCTCTGGTGAACATTTGCGGTCGATGATTTTGTTCTTGTGATGACATCTTTCTGCTCATTGAAGAAAGACATGGCATCGTTTCTTAACTGAACAACCTTATCATAATTGCGGTATGAAGAAGGAATATTGTTCAGTAATTTAATACAGTGAGAATAATTTTTTCTGTTATACTGAATTTTAGCCATTTCAAGTAAAACCGAATAGCTTTTCGGTTCTAACCTGACTATTGATTCATAGCATTCATAAACGTCATCTATCTGTTTTTTGTAAAGATAAATAGACGCAAGGTTATAGTAGGCTTCAATCAAAGTCGGATCGGCTTCGGTTGCCTGGGTAAAGGAATTAATCGCACTGTCATAGTCCTTTGCCTTTGAATACTGAACACCTTTATTGAAGTACATAATCGCCTGAGTGCTTCTGGGCGAATACCCAAAAGCTACTGACGATATAAGCAAACTCCCCAAAATTATTAAAGAATAAAATATTTTTTTCATTATGCCCTGATTAAACTACCTCTCATATAGTCAAATTTTACAACACCTTCAAGCATGTGGGCAACATTTAACAATTTTGTTTCATTAAAATTATTTGCAAGAAGCTGAAGTCCTATCGGCATGCCTGTTGAATCAAGTCCGACAGGAATACTCATTGCGGGAAGTCCTGCAAGGTTTGCGGTAATAGTACCGATGTCGGTTAAGTACATAGCAAGCGGATCAGAGACTTTTTCACCCAACTTAAATGCAGTAAACGGACATGTGGGCGAAAGAAGTACATCGACCTGTTTAAAGGCATTATCAAAGTCTTTCTTGATTAATCTTCTTATCTGCTGAGCTTTTTTATAGTAAGCATCATAGTAGCCTGAGCTCAGTGCATAGGTTCCGAGCATTATTCTTCTCTTAACCTCAGGTCCGAAGCCTTCAGCACGGGTTTTCATATACATGTCAATTAATGTCTGCGCATCTTTTGTGCGGTAGCCATACCTAACACCATCGAATCTTGCGAGGTTAGAACTTGCTTCTGCTGTTGCAACGATGTAATAAACAGCTATTGAATATTTAATCAGAGGAAGTGAAATCGGTACAAGTTCTGCTCCGAGTTCTTCATATTTCTTCATCGAATTTTCGATTGACGATTTAACATCAGGCGCTAAACCTTCTGAGCATAATTCTTCAATGTATCCGATTTTTACGCCTTTAAGTGAGTTATTAAGTCCTTTTGTATAATCTTCAACAGCTAAATCGGAGGATGTAGAATCGTGGTAGTCATGACCTGAGATAGCATTTAAAAGAAGTGCGGCATCTTCGACTGTTCTTGCGAACGGACCGATTTGGTCAAGTGATGAAGCAAAAGCAATTAAACCGTATCTTGAAACTCTGCCGTAGGAAGGTTTTAAACCGACCAAACCGCAGTATGAAGCGGGAAGTCTGATACTTCCGCCCGTATCCGAGCCGAGAGCAAGAGTGGCTTCGCCCGAAGCAACTGCAGCTGCGCTTCCGCCCGAGCTTCCGCCAGGAACTTTTGAAGTATCCCAGGGGTTTCTGACAGGTTTATAGGCTGAGTTTTCATTACTTGAACCCATTGCAAACTCATCGAGGTTTGTTTTACCGATTATGGGAATTAAGTTTTCTTTTAGTTTTGTAACGACAGTTGCATCATAAGGGGAAACGAAGTTTTCTAAGATTTTGCTTGCAGCGGTTGTTTTTGAGCCGATTAAGTTCATATTATCCTTCAGCGCAAGAGGAATACCTGCAAGCGGAGGAAGTTCTTCGCCCTTTGCTATTTTTTCATCAACTGTTTTTGCGGTTTCAAGTGCGTTATCTTTGGTTAAAGATAAATAAGCGCCTATTGTTTCATCGTTTTTTGAAATGTTTTCATAAACTGCATTAACGAGCTCGACCGCACTGACTTCTTTGTTTAAAAGAGCTTCTCTTTGCTCTTTTGATGATTTTAAAACTAATTCCTTAATATCCATTTTTCCCTCTTATAATTATCTTTCGGCTAAATAACCTACATTAAATATTATATTATAAACATAGATTTATTATCATGCCGGCTTGATAAAAAGATATATTTTTACAAAATATTAACCCGATTAAAAAAAAGTTGCTTGAAAAATAAGTTTTTATAGTATAATAAATTCGGGTAGAATTTTTATATTACCAAGGAACTTAATATTTTAAGAGAATTGGTAATGACTCCACAGGTTCCTCGCTTGTGGAGGTTTTTATTATTTAAGGCATTTTTTGACACCCTCGTTTCAGCAAATATAATTGAAGTAATATACACGAGAAACAAAGGGGATAAAATGGAAAGTTTTCTTGCCTTCTTACACGCAAATGCACTACCGATTACGGCTGCAATTTTGATTATTGCGTATATATTTATTGTAATAGATAAAATACCCAAAATGACTATAGCGCTGATAGGTGCGTGCTTCACAATTCTCCTGGGACCTCTTTCCCAGTCACCAAACGCCCCTCATCATCTCTATTTTATACATTATATTGATTTTGGGGTTCTTATCCTTTTAATCAGCATGATGATAACAGTTAATATTTCAGCCAAAACCGGAATGTTTGATTATGCGGCAATAAAATTAATCAAAGCCACAAAAGGGCATCCTTTCTGGCTTTTGTTTGTTATCGGAGCACTTACTGCCGTTATTTCAGCATTTTTGGATAATGTCACAACCGTTATTCTTATGATACCCATATCCTTCATAATCGCAAAGGAGCTTTCAATTTCACCGATACCACTGTTAATAACAGAGATTATCTCTTCAAATATAGGCGGAACTGCTACATTAATCGGTGATCCTCCGAATATCATCATAGGTTCAAAAGCAGGCTTCACCTTTATGGACTTCCTTCTCGAGCTGACGGATATTGTATCCTTCATCTTCGTTGTTTCAATATGTATTTTGTATTACATGTTCAGAAAACAACTCAAAACCACTCCCGAGCAGAGAGCAAATATTCAAAATCTTTCAACTGAGGGAATAATCAAAGACAGACAGGGGATGATAAGGTCGATTATTGTTCTTTCCATTATAGTTCTAGGGTTTTTAACCCATGATATAACGCATGTTTCAAACTATTTAATCGCTCTTCTGGGGGCGAGTATATTGTTATTATTTGAAAAGCCGGAAGAAATTCTTCCTCACGTAGAATGGAATACTCTCTTCTTCTTTATGGGGTTATTCACTATTATCGGAGGTTTTGAAGCCGCAGGCGGTATAAAACTGATTGCTCAGTGGGTAATTGACATCACAAACGGTCAACAGAGTGCAGCATCAATGCTAATC
>JAFXYZ010000012.1 GCA_017541465.1 bacterium
TGCGGGTTCAAGTCCCGCCATCGACAATTACTTAAATCCTTTAATAACTTATATTAGAGGATTTTTTATTTTTCTTTATGTCCATTATATGTCCATTTTTCAATTTGAATTAAATACTAATTATATGAATTAAATTATAAAAGCTCCATAGCATTTTGCATCTGTTCATTTGCATAATGTACATATCTCATAGTGGTTTGTATATCACTATGTGCCATTATCTCTTTTATTACATTTATAGGTACACCTGCCTTAGCTAACCTTGTACCTACTGTATGCCGTAAATCGTGAAACCTTAAATCTTCCACCTTGGCTTTCTTTCTTATTTTATGCCATTCAGCTAAAAAACTACTTTCTGTATAAGGTTGATTTGTATTAGGGTTAAGAAAAATGTATTCCTCATCTTTAAAGGTCTTTGTTTTAAAAAAATTATATAAAGTTTCATTCATTGGTAATTTTATATGTTTATTACCTTTATTCTCAGTTACTTCAATAATTTTGAAATCTAATTTGATGTTTTTACCTTGTAATTGCCTTAAATTACCAGCTCTTAAACCTGTATTTAAAGCAACTAATATAATATCTTTAAAAACACCACTACTATTTTTAAATAGTCTTTTTTCTTCATCTTCGGTAAGATACCGAATCTGATAATTCTTTGTAATGAACTTAACCCCCTTCTTTATTGGGTTCTTTGTTATCCATTCATTCGCTATGGCTAAATTAAACATCTTTGAAATTATTTCTAAGTATCTGTTTATTGTTGTTTTAGATAACTTATAACCTAATAAATTAACCTTTAAATCTTCAATATCTTTGATTTTTATATCATCAATATATTTTTTATTTTTCCATATAGCTTTTATTTTATTTAAGCGGTAAATATCATCTTTAAATGATTTCTTATTTAAAAGGGCATATTCTTCATAAAATTTATAAAGTTCTGTTAGCTTCTTTTTCTTATCATCTCTTGGTATGACACCATTGAGTTGTTGTTGCAACCTAAATTTAAAAGCATTTTCAATTTCTTTTGCTTCCTTTTCTGTAGTTGCACCTGCACATAAAAGATGTTTAGTTACACCCTTTATTGTGAATTTGCAGTACCATTTATTGTTTTTTTTATTTGAATAAACTGTCATTTCCCATTATCAGTTATTAAGCTGTTAAGCCCATGTATTTTTTGAATTTATCAACTATTACATATATTGTTGAACCAATTACTAAAAAGCATTCTTGTGGAATATCCCCTCTGAGTTTCCATGTCCTTATCGTGCTTTCAGGCTTTTTCATCAGCTTCGCAAAGTCTTTGATTGATAAAATCCCTAAATTAATGTCTTCAAAATTTTCCATATTTTACCTCTCTTATTATAAAACGGATATTATATTATTTACAACCGTATATTTTATTATAAACAATTATTTTATTCTGTCAAGTAGAAAATAATATAAAATTATTCTAATCCGTATAATTTTCTTGTAATTCTTTCAAAATACTGATAGAATGTAAATATGAAAAAAGATATTTCAGAACAAGTAAAAAAAGATATAGAAGAAATAACAAGTAATTTTGCTGAAAAAATAAAATTGCAAAGAAGCAAGTTAAATATATCTATGGCGGATTTATATAAATTAAGCGGTGTTTCTTCATCTACTATTAATGACATTGAAAAATCTCGTTATCTTCCTCATCTTGAAGTAATGCTAAAGCTTGGATATTCTTTAGACTTATCTTTTAGTGAAGTTATTTCTCTTTTAACTTTGAAATCGTCTAAAAGTAAAGAAGAAAAAAGACAGTACTCACAATCTGCTGTTAAAGCACTTTTAAGGAATGCGGACTTTAATGAGAAAACAATAAAGGAAATAATGGATTTTATTGAGTTTAAAGCAAAAAATAGAGAAATAAATCCATATAAATAATTTTTATTTAAATACAGACACCTGACAGGTCATTCTTCGCAAGTTTTTTGTTTTTATGTGTTATCTATATCTTAACAATTTCACCCGCCTTAAATGGCTTTGTGCGTTGTCATGCTTGTTTGTTGAATGTGTTCAATGTTATTAAACCTTATTAAATAAGCAATAGAGGGTTACATTGATTTTCTTTTCCCCTTAAAAATAGGCGTTTGAAAGATTTTTCCATGCCTGCCAGATTTTTCAATTTCAAGGTAACAGCCCGTATAGTGTGCTTTTTTGCCATAAATGATGGGTTAATTAGATTTTACTTGTAGAAAGAGTATTAAGGAAATAAGCATGCCAAATTCGAAAAACCAAAATTTTGATTTCAATCCAAATGCCCATTCCACGTGCTTTTTAGACTTAAAATAGGCTTTTTATTACATTTTATTTTGTAAAAGAGAAATGGAGAAAAAACATGCAAAAAGCAAACGAAGAAAAACTCAAAAGGGTACATTTAACCTTGTTAGCCTCTGACTTAGAGGAATTTCGTAAACAATGCAAAGAAAATTTCAGCACAATTTCCGCTGAACTTAAAAGGTTAATTAGAAAGGAGATTCAAAAAAGTGATAAATAAACAGCAAACACCTATGATATTTGACTTTCAAATGAAAAACATATTAAACATCCTTGTAAATGCAATGTATAAACAGGCATGGATTTCACAAAACAAATATCAAGAACTGAGAGAACTATTGCAAACAGACTTAAAGAGGGCAATAGAA
>JAFXYZ010000013.1 GCA_017541465.1 bacterium
CATAGTCAGAAATGTCGTTTGGCGAGCACTCATTTTTTAATCTTTCGGCAAATTCCTTCCTGTTTTCTTCGGTAAACCTTATGACTTTGTCGTCATTATCGAATAATTTATGGTATTTCGGGCTGATTTCTTTCCAGTCGCCGCAGTAACCGCACCAGGGATCAAGCACTATCTTCTGATTTTTCTTTCCCATATCCGTTATGGTGAAGGCATGGTCGAGGTATCCACCCTCTTTATATTCAACTCTTCCCGTCTTTTTATTTATAAAACTGTGGTCCAGATAAAGTGACACAACATCTGCGCTGTAGCCGTTTGCATACAGCCCTGCCGCCGCAATAACGGCATTTTCAAGACAATTTCCCTTTTTCCTCTTCTGAATACTCTCAATAAAGGCTTTAAAAGGATTATCCGTATATCCTGCGAGCTTTTGCTTAAACTCCACCTCATCTCTCATCATAAAAATTTCTTCCTGAAGGTCATCGAGAAATTTTTCCTGCCTGGGGTGTTTATCTATTATGTCATACAAAGTCAAAGCCCTTGTCGCACTGACCATCGGAAAAGTCAGCTGGGCTCTTCTCATTATGTCTGTTGCTTCTTTAGCTTCCTTTTTATGAGATTTAAAGGACAGACGGATATTTGGCATTATTTGGGCAGATATTTTCATAAAAAAATTCCAAAGGTTGTTTAATTTAAACCCTCAAAAAAATTTTTTCGCTATTTACTTTACAAAACTAAACTTTTTTTGAGCCAAAAGACAATTTTTATCCTTCACCGCACTTAAAAAATCAGCCGAAATTATTATGAAAATACAGTTTAATCAAAATTTTAATACTTTAAAACCACTCTCAAAGCCACAAACAGAGCCTTTGAGAGATTTTGGCGCAACAAATAAAATTTCATATAACAAAATCTCTTCGGAGCAATACAGAGCAAATTTCCTTCCGCTCTCGTTTACCGGCAACGCACCGAAAATCAAAAGAGCATACATCATCTCAAGCAAAGAGGACAACATTCCCCTTATGCCGACAAAGGAAAGAAACTCTTATATCGTTGAATTTGACTCCCAGACAGAGCTTTTATACGGGGAAGATGCAATAAAATTCCTCAATTCAACCGATTCGTTTGAATACGACACTCAGGTACTTCTTCCAAAAAAGGCTGAGGGTGTTTTGCAAACGGAAGGAAAAACAGTTAAACTCGCCGAAAATTCGGCGGTTTTAATCGGCGCAGGAACAAAAGCCAAAATCACGGATATAAAAGGTTATCCGACAGTTGTCCTTACAAAACAGGACCACAGCTGGTATGAAAGATACAGCAAAACCGCAAAAGATTCCAACATTAGAGATAAATTTTTAGAGCTGATGTACTATAACTCTCACCTTTATAACGGTGATTTCTCGCCAAACGCACTCCTTCCCGACAGAATAAGAGATGAAGGCTATTTAAAAGCCCTCGGTATCGATAAATGGGGCTCAAAAAACAATATTCTCTGTCTGCTCTATGATAGCAGGGATAAACTCCCCGAAGGGGACAGATATATTGTAGAAACCGCCAAATCAGCCATGGATAAACTCTATGCAAACAACTGCATTCAGCAGGCTGAGGACGGGTTTGTCAGATTAACTCCCTATTACAATTCCGAATACTTTGAAAATTATCTGTCAGAAAAAGGACTTACAAATGAAGAGATAAAAATTCTTTCCCCCGTAACAAAAAGAGCAAGACGAGTCAGACTCGATTCCAAAATTGCATGCATGAACTGGGCAAAAGATTACAGAGAAGATTTAATCCCGAGATTAAAAGAGGCAAAAATCTTCCACAATAACAAAACTCACCTCGACAAGGTTTACTGGCAGGAGCTTTTCCCGAACGAAGCTCTTTTGAGAGCCAGACTCCAAAAATCAGGTTTTAATAAAGAGGACGAGGATTCCGTAGTTGAATCCTGGCACAAAACAAATATGACGGGCTTTGACATCAGCGGGCTAAAGTTCATCAATAATGATATAGCGGTTTATAACCTCGACGACAAAATCAATAACTGGACACAGGAAGCAACAAACTGGCTTTCTAATTCAACGGAACTCGCCAGCACTAAAGGTGATGCGCCCTTCCTTGGTGTATCCTTCGTACAGTGTGATGAAGGACTCCACTCTATCCACGAAATCAGACAGGGAGAATCTCTTCACTCTCACCCTGCGCTTGAAATGAAGAAGCAGTCCGAAATTTATATGATAACCTCGGGCGCTGCCGCGCTGACTGTCGTTAAAAACGACAAACCCCAGATTTGCATATTAAAAGAAGGCGACCTTGCAATTATAGGACCGGGGGTAAAACACTGTATCAACTCTGTTATGGGCGAATATGAACAGGTCGTAACCCAGGTACCCTCTTCGTTCCAGTATGGTTTCGGGTTTAAACAACAGGAAAAATACCCTGCGGGCTTTGATGAAAGTACACTTGATATGGAAGCTGCACAAAAGCTGAATGACTACTTAAAAGAAAATCCTTCTTCTAACAATTCAAAATAATCACTTCTGATGTTTTTTCACCCCTGTTTTTTTTATGATAATTACAGTTTTCATAAGTTTTGTTGAGTTCTATAACCCTGAAATCTTTTGAAAACTCAAATAAAATCTCATTTCTTCTGCCGTTATGACACAGGACATTTGAGAGCATAAAAGGAATATTTCTTTTATCCAGCTCTCTCATAAACCCTATAAGAGCGTATTCTTCCTTTTCCCCCCAGTTCTTAAATCCTCTTTTTCCGTCGTTATAAACGGCATTTGTGATTAAATAAGGAGGATCAAGATAGACAAAATCTCTGTTTGTCAGATTTTTAATATCAAACTCCTCAAAATCGAGCGAGGAAAACTCAACATTTTTTTCCTTGAGCGCAGCGCAAAACCTTCTTAAATTCTCTTCAATACTCTCATTATATTGGCTTCTCTCAAACCCGAACGGGGTATTAAATTCGTGGCTGTTATTAAACCTTATCTGATGGTTAAAGGAATAGCAGGTGAGAGTAAATAAATCAACAAAATCTTTTGTCCTGTTATATTCCTCCCTCAATTTTAAATACCCCTCTTTATTAGTCAGAGAAAGGTTAAAACATTTTATTCTCTCTTTAATCCGGGAAATCAGCTTTTCGGTATCCTCCTTTTTAAAAAAAGAAAAAAGTTCAATAATAAACTTATTCTGGTCGTTGCAGATAATTTTTTCCGCGCAGACGTTTATCCCGACATTAAACCCGCCCGAAAACAAATCGACAAAAGTTTTGGTGTCTGATGGAACAAGAGGAAGAAGAGCCTTCAGAAGTTTATATTTGCCCCCGGTATAATTGAGAGGTGACTTTATAAATTTATTATTTTTTTGCATAAAAAATCAGCTCTTTCAGGTCTCTATCCTTTGTTCTTGAATTGCTTTTAAAAGTTTTATAAGGTATTTCAAACTTTTTATAGTTTTTATATCTTGAAAAAATTTCTTCTATCACCTCTAAGGGAATAATTCCTTCCGTATTATAGCTCAGAAAAATATGCTCAAACTTTGCATTTTCGATTATATCCTTCAGCTTTTTCGGGGCAGTTCTTTTTCTGCAAAAATCTGATTTTTGCCCCTCAGAGTTCACTCTCAGCCCTGTTTTTCCTGTGATTTCAGGGTTATCCTGCTTCGCGAGAGTTTCAAGAATGTGATAATTAGAAATATACTGCCTTGTGTTATAAGGAGGATCAAGGTAGAGAATATCGCCTTCAACCTCTTTTATAAGCTCATTTGCGTCTTTATTAAAGCATTTATTCTTTTTGTTATTTGAAACTGGGGTTATTTCCCTTAAAACAAAATCCTTCTTTGCCCTTCTGTCCCAGATTTTGTTATAAGCCCCGAAAGTTCCCGAAATATTTGAAACAAAAGGCACACTCTCAACAAGACACCCGAGAAGATAAAGGTATTCTTCACTATTTATCCTGCCCTCATTCTTCCAAACTTCAATCTGAGCGCGGACAAAATCAATTTTTCTTGCGTTTTGAAGGGTAAAATACATTCTCCCTGATTTTTCGCTGTATTCTTTTTCAAAAAAGCCCTCAGAAAGAACGTCCGGTAACTCTTTATTATTCAGATATTCAAAGGGATTAAACCCTAAGTTTTCAAACTCCTGTGCTTTATTTAACCCAACCGAAGAAAAATTAAGCAGGTATGAAAAATACATCAGGTCGTTTGAAATAATTCTGAATTTAGGTTTAAAATACCGCCCGACACACCCCGTTCCCGCGAACAAATCGCAGAAGCTCTCCGCCTTCTTAACCTCGCCTGTAATTATTTCCTCCAGAAACGGAAGTATTTTAGTTTTACCGCCGATATATCTCATAAAACTATGGTAGCATAAAACGTCAAAGAGGGCTCGTTATAAGCCCTCTTTGTTTAAATTATTTACTTTGGTTATGCAACGGCTTTTTCAAATTTTTCTTCCGTAAAACTTCCGTCAGCATTATAGTTGTGGACGATTTTTGGTGTAATTCCGTCTTCTCTGAACCATTCGATTTTTGTTTTAATGCCGTTGATTTCGGTTTGCCTGCAGGTCATGTTTTCTTTATCGTCATACCATGCCTTTTCAAGTTTGCCGTCAGCGTATGTGGTTCTTGAATAATGAGGTGTTTCACTGTCGCCCTTATAAGAATAATGAGTGTGTTTTGAAGGCTTTTGGGATTCTTTTGTGTCGTAATCATAGAAATCGAGCCATCTTTCGGCTTCATCAAAGTTTACGAGCTGTTTTCTGCCGTCCTCAAGATAAAGCTCTTCGGTTTTCGGTTTTTCGCCGTCCTCAAAATACCATACGGCTTTTGTTTCTCTGCCGTTTTCCGAGAATTTTGAGCAGGTCGGAATTTCGTTTGCGCCATACCAGGTCTTTATCGTATCTGAATTTGAAGTGTTTGTGACGGTCATAGATAATTCGTCAGTATCGTTTTTATAGAAATAGTTTGTTATTTCGTCAGTTGTTGATTTATCGGGTTTTGTTCTGTCCGAAACAAGTATCTTTCCGCTCTTATCGTAAGTTGTTCTTTCAAGACCGCCGTTTTCAAGAGGGGTGTGCATTGTTTTGACTGTTTTTCCGTCATCAAAATACCACAGAGTCTTTGTCATCACTTTATCTTTTGCCATTTGTTTGACTTCAACATTTCCGTTTTCCGCGTACCAGTCGGTAACGGAAGTTCCGTCTGCATAGTTTGTTCTCAGGCTTTCGAGCTTCTTTGTGCCTTCTTTATAGTGGTATCTTGAGAGCTGAATAATTGTTTTATTATCCTCTTCAAGGTCGGTAACGGTATTTATCAAACCGTTTTTGCGGTATTTGATATACTGATGTTTGCCGTCCTCAAGAGTGATAAACTCTTCTTTTGGCATTTGCCCGTCTTTATCGTAGAAATTCATATAAGAGTCCTGTCCGCCAAACTCTTTTTTCTGAACCCATCTGATTGAGCCGTCAAGATTATACCAGGTTATTGTCTGGTCGCCTGTCTGGGGATCTTCCATTTTTAAATATTTCATCTGAGAACTGTCTTCGTGGAAGCCCAAATCAATTTTTGTTTTTTGGGAAGGTGCTTTTGTTTCTTCGGTTTTTACCGTTTCCTCAGTTTTAACTGTTTCTTCAGCCTTTTTAGTTTCCTCAGCTTTAGCTGTTTCTTCAGTTTTTACAGGCTCCTGTTTAACTTCTTTTTCTTCTTTGACTTCTTCAGCCTTTTTAGTTTCGGCTGAAGGTTTTACAGGCTCAGCCTTAATTTCCTTTGCAGCCTGTTTTTCAGCTTTTGCCTGAAGTTTTTCAGCCTTCTTTTCCTGATGTTTTGCTTTTTTCTCTTTTATCTTGTCTGCAAGTTTATTGAAAAATCCAAAACCCTCAAAGCTGACTGAAGCCTGGTTATAGTTTCCGAGTGCGCCCATGCCCGAGTGATGATATACACTTGCTGCGGGTATGGAATGAAGTCCCGATGCTTTTGCGGGACTGCTTTTTAAATCTGCATAATGATTTGTTTTACTGATTGCGGGGATAGAATTTAGTTCGTTCATAGATTAATTACCTTTATTGCTATGTTTGTTCTAAAGTTCCTCAAAAAAAAATGTGTTATTTTTTTTTTAATTATTAAATATATTTTACAATTCTTTAAAAAAACAATTAAAAAATCGGGTTCGGTAAAAGACCAAACCCGAAAATCGTTATATTAAGAACTTTCCGTCCTTATAAATCAAAGTATCATCGGCATAAATCTCTCCGCCGTTTTTCATGTTTTTGATTAAATCCCAGTGAAGACCTGATACGTTCTTTCCGCCTGTTTCAGGGTAAGAAGCACCGACAGCCATGTGAATTGCGCCGCCGATTTTTTCGTCAAACAAAATATTACCCGTAATTTCCTGTATCATCTCGTTTGTTCCGACTGCAATCTCACCGACAAATCTTGAGCCTTTGTCCATATCAAGCATATTGAGAAGGAACTCTTCGCCCTTTTCGGCACTTGCTTTAACGACTTTACCCTTTTCAAGAGTAAGATGTATTTTATTTGATTCGTTTCCTCTGTAAATTGCAGGGTAATCAAAATAAATTTCACCCTCTGCGCTGTCCTCGACAGGTGAAGTATAAACCTCGCCATCGGGGAAATTGCACTCACCCGCGCAGCTCTTCCAGATTCTGCCCTGAACATTAAAGGAAATATCTGTTTGTTCCCCTTTAATTCTTATTTTTGAAACTTTATTGAGGTAATCAGCTATCTTTTGCTGGTATTCACCAATCTCATCCCATTTCTTTGACGGGTTATCGAGGTGAAGATAGCATGCCTTAATCAGAAATTCTGTGTATTCCTCAAGCGACATCTTTGCCTCCTGAGCAAGCGCCTGAGTCGGAAAATCGGCAATAACCCAGTTTAATTCACCCTTCGCGGCTCTGGATAACATAAGCTCGGATAACTTTCTGGTTGCGCTCGAGCGCTTTGCCATCTTCTTTGAATCAGCCTTTGCAAGATGTTTGACATTAAGCGGAGCACCTATTGAAATCATATTTTGGGCTTTTTCATAAATAGCCGTCTGAATAGGGCTGATGTACGCGAGCTGCTCATCATCGGCATATTTGATAAAGTCCTCTGTCAGCCCGTCCATGCCAGCCATAACACTAGGATATGCCCCTCTTAAAAGTACCTGTTTATAGACTTCCTTTACAAGCGGCTGAGAAAGATGTGAGTCTGTTGAAATAACCGTCAATTCACCCTTCTTAACCTTTGCACAGTGGTCAACAAGCACCTTTGCATATTTTTCCCATATATTTTCCATTTAATTATTCCTCAATATCGTCGTGTACCTTGTGAACATGCTGTTCAAAGCAAATTCCCCTCTTTGACTCTCTTATGAACTGAGCTAAGCGAAGCACGTGTTTGTCGTTAGGATATGCGGCTTCAATTTTGTCCGCAGCATCAGACTGTCTCATAGAACATGATTCGAGAATTTTATAGGCATTCTTCAGATTTGTTCTTTCTTCCTGTGTAAAGCCTTTTCTCTTTAACCCGACAACATTTATACCGTGAGAAACGGCAGGTCTGCCGTCTGCCTTACAGTAAGGCGGAATATCCATTCTTGAAGCAGAAAAGCCCGAAACAATAGTATATTCACCTATTGTGCAATTCTGGTGATATACGCTCATACCCCCGAGCCATGCGCATTTTCCGACATGACAATGTCCGCCGATAGTTGCAAGGTTTGCCATAATAACGTCATCACCCAAAACACAGTTATGTGCGATATGGGCTGATGCCATAATAAAACATCTGTCGCCAAGCACCGTAGCAGTACCTTCGCCCGAGGCTCTGTTTATCGTTACAAATTCCTTTATCTGACACCCTTTTCCCATGATAACCTTAGTCTGCTCACCTTTATACCCCAAATCCTGAGGAGGTGTACCGATAATTGCATAAGGCGAAATAATTGAATCGTCACCTATTTCGCAAAATTCAAGATACGCACCCGCGCCGACTTTTACGTTTTCCCCGAGAACAACGTTCTCACCAATTACGGCATTTGGTCCGATTTCACAGCTTGAAGGAATTTTTGCGGTTTCCGAAATAATTGCGGTTTGATGTATTGCCATAATTATGCCTCGATTCCGTCTGCAATTGAAATAAGAATTTCCGCATCAACTGCCAGTTTACCGTCAACAAACCCTCTTGCGTGGGCTTTTACCAGAGGATATTTGATTTTTGTTATCTCTGATTCCATTTCAAACTTATCCCCGGGAACAACCTGAGTTTTAAATCTTGCCTTGTCTATCCCTGCAAAGAAAGCAAATTTGCCTTTAAACTGTTCCTGAGTCATAATTATACAACCTGTAAGCTGGGCAAGAGCTTCTATCTGAAGCACTCCCGGCATAACGGGAAAATTTGGGAAGTGTCCCTGGAAAAATTCTTCGTTAATGGTTAAATTCTTATATCCCTTACAATATTTACCTGCAACACACTCCGTAACCCTGTCAACCAGCAAAAACGGGTATCTGTGCGGTAAAAATTTTCTTATCTCTCTTACATCAAATTTTAAAATTGTATCTTCTGACATTATTCCTGTTCTCCAATCTTGTCTTTAAGAATTGCCGCCACTTTGTTGTGGACTGTATGCCCTGCCTCTTTTGCGAATATCTCTGCTTTGTAATCCAAAGGATTAAACCCTGTCAGGTATAAATCACCGATTAAATCAAGAATTTTGTGTTTGGCAGGTTCATACTCAGACAAAAGCTCTGTTGTATATCCGTCCTCAGTCAGCCCTACCGTATTTTCAAGACTTGCACCTCTTGCGTATCCCGCCTGCTGAAGCATTTCCAGGTCTTTAAGATACCCAAAGGTTCTCGCTCCGATTATTTCGTCAAGGTTGCTTTCCGTTAATTCAACCCAGCGGTTTTTCAGGTCTTTATGGTTAAAATTAACCATATAACTGATATTGAGACTGTTTGAAGGAACAACAAACATTCTTGTTTTGCCGTTCACATAGCTGACACTTTCTTTGAGGGTATAAGTTTTTTCCTGTTTACCCTCTAAACCGTTTTGCCTGAAGAGTTCAACCCAGCCTTTGGCACTTCCATCCAGTATCGGCAGTTCAAAGTGAGACAAATAAACATCTATCGCATCAACGTGGCAGATTGCACAGGCAGCCATAAAGTGTTCAATGAGCATAATCTTTATTTTTCCGTTACCTAGAACCGTGCAGTGCTCAGTTGATACAACATTTTCACACTTCGCCTCTATTTCTTCATTCATAAAATGAAAACGAATGCCCTTTTTATCCGATTTTACAATCGTCGCCTTACACGGAGCACCCGTCATCAGCGCAACTGATTCGATTTCTATATCTTTTACCATTATTCGTCCTTAATCAAGTGTTCATATTTTTTGAATTTTTTAATAAGCTCTTCAGCACGTTTCATCGTTTGGAGCTGCTTAATAAAATCTTTTCTCGGAACAGCAGGAGCGCCGATTATAATTGATTTTTCGGGGAAACTTCTTGTTACACCCGCCTGAGCCATTATAATAGAGTCCGCACCGATATTGAGGTGGTCCGCAAGTCCCGCCTGGCCAGCAATTACAACTCTGTCACCAATAACGCAGCTTCCTGCAATACCGACCTGAGATACTATCATACAAGCCTTACCGATTTTGCAGTTATGACCAACCTGAACAAGGTTGTCTATCTTTGTCTGCGCACCGATAACGGTATTTTCGATTGTACCTCTGTCAACGCAGGAATTAGCACCGATTTCAACATCATCCTCGATTACGACAGAACCGACCGAAGGTATTTTATAGATTTTCTGGGCGGTATTCTGGTCTTTAATCTCACCCTCAGCCCTTGCCTGCTCGATATTATTCGGGTTTTCCGTTACAAAACTGAAGCCGTCAGCCGCAATACTAACACTCTGCTGAAGAATAACCCTGTTTCCGATAATTGCGTTATCCCCGATGTTACACCCTGAGTGGAAAAGACAATTTTCACCTATCTGAACAGAGCGCCCGATATAAGTATTCGGAAGAATTTTTGTGTTATCCCCGACCGAAACATTCCTTGAAATATAAACATTAGCACCAATAGAAACATTTTTCCCTATTTTGGCTGTCGGGTGGACAACTGCCGTTTCGTGAATCCCCGAGGTAACTTCAGGTGGCATATAAAACAGATGAAGGAGCTTCATCATCGCCAGACGCGGTCTTTCGGACTCAATCGTTGAAATGAGTTCAGAACTTACACCAAGCGGAACAAGTGCTATCTTAGCCTTTGTCTGAGAAAGGTTTTCAATTTCCTCCTCATTCATCGCAAGCGCCAGAGTATTCTCATCAGCCAGCTTCGGAGGTCCTATTCTTCTGATTTTTATTCCGTCCTCGAGTTTTGTCAGCATTCCGCCGATTATCTCTGATATTTCTTCCGGGGTATATTCTTTATCCATTTCTAATCCCTTTTCTCTGTCCTAACTATTTCTGAATTTTATTTATTATTGAGGTCGTGGAAAGCCCATCTACAAACTCAATAAATTCAATTCTTCCACCTGCATCCATAATCGCTTTTGCTTCAGGAAGTGTTTCAACCGTATAATCCGCACCTTTAGTGTGAACATCGGGTTTTATAAATTTCAAAAGCTCGAGCGGTGAATTTTCGTCAAACAAAACAACATAATCAACACTCCTGAGACCGCAAAGAACCTCTGCTCTGTTGAGTTCATTGTTGACAGGTCTTGTCGGTCCTTTAATCGCTCTGACGGACTTATCCGAATTGAGCGCAACGACAAGAACATCGCCAAAAGTCTTTGCTTTGTTGAGATACCTGACATGTCCCGCGTGGAGTATGTCAAAACAACCGTTGGTTGTAACGATTGTTTTGCCTTCACTCCTTAATTTATCAAGTGTTTCTTTCAGTTGTGTCTTTGTTAAAAGCTCACCCACGATATTTCCTTTTTTGGGCTATTTCTGTTCTGCCTTCTCTGCTTCCTGTGTAGCCTGAGCCTGAGCTTCATCCATTTGTTTCTGAAGTTTTTCGGACTCTGCTTTTATTTTTTCCTGTATTTTTTCAGGATTGTAGGCATCATCAAGATATTTAATATCTGCAGTTTTTCTCATATTATCAATATTATCCTGTAAGATTTTGAGTTTTTCCTGTGTCTGCATATATTCAATAATCTGGTTTTTAACCTTATCAAAGGAATCAACACCTGCTGCAACTCTGTCTGATACAAGAATAATATGATAGCCGTATTGTGTCTGAACAATTTCGCTGACTGTTCCGGGCTTCATAGAAAATGCAACTTCGGAAAACTCGGGAACCATTTCTTCTTTTGCGAAGTAACCGAGGTCGCCGCCCTGAAGTGCGCTCATTGTATCATCTGATTTTTCTTTTGCGATTTTTGCAAAATCTTCTTTGTTAGCTTTTACTTTTGCAAGAATTTCTTCGGCAATTTTGTGTTTTGAGTTCATATCCTCTTTAACAAGAATATCAATCTCTTCAGCGCTCTTGCCTTTGTTTTCCTCTTTACCGATAATAACTTCTTTGATTTGGGCAGGATTTGCACTGATTAAAATGTGTGCTGCTCTGACTTTATCAGGGTGTTCAAAGCTGCTCTTGTGCTCATCATAATATTTTTTGGCTTCTGATTCGCCTACGGAAACGAGTGAGAGTGAATCAACAAGTTTTGTAATCTTGAGTTCCTCGGTCAAATCTTTCTTGAGCTGGTCAAGAGTAACACCGTTTTTCTTCAAAACCTCTTCAAATTTGGCTTTGTCGCCAACCTGAGCTTCAATTTTTTTGAGTGCTTCCTCAACTTCAGCATCGGAAACAGTGATTTTGCGCTCTTCAATCTTTTGGTCGATAAGAGTTTTAACGATTAATTCGTTCACAATTCTCTCTCTGAGCATCAAATTGAGCATGCTGTTCGGATCTTTTTTAAGGTCAACGCCCATTTTACCGAACATTTGTTTTGAAGCAACCGCATCGAAGGCTTCATCAAACTGTTTTTTCGTAACTGCGTCATTGTTAATGGTCATAATGGTTTCATTATCCTTGAGACCGCAGCCTGTTGCCATAATTGCAACCGCAAAAAGTGCAACAATTAATTTCAAAGTTTTCATTTTCTATCTCCCGATATACATACCTATCTACTTTGTCATGTTATATTCACAACTTACGTTAAATATATGATAAAATAAATTCGCCAGAATGTTAAACATTTCATCAAAATTATATAGGCTCTTATCAAAAAGCAAAACGGAAACACAACCGGTGAGAGTGTTTGGGGCAGAAGTAAACTTAATATATTTCGTAATATTTGGCTGCGCTTTTGAACAAATTATTCCCCACTCCGCTCTTGAAAAAGGAGTGTAAATTCTTATGTGACTGTCTGTTTCTCTTATCTGTGTTATCCCTATTCTTGAAGCGAGAAGCCTTAAACGAATAAGTTTGATAAGGTTTTCAACAGGCTCAGAGAGTTTTGAGAACCTGTCCTTCCACTCTGCCGTAATCAAATCAAGCTCAGAGAGTGATTTAACATCTGATAGCCGTTTATATTCAATCATCTTCTGCTCTTTTGAGCCTATCCACTCATCCGGGATATATGCCGTAACATTAATATCCACAATGGTCTGAACCTCTTTCTTCTGAGGTGTTTTTCTGAGCTTGTTCACCGCCTCCTCAAGAAGCTGGCAATATGTATCAAACCCGACATTTATCATCTGACCATGCTGCTTTGTCCCGAGAATATTTCCGACACCTCTTATCTCTATATCCCTTAGTGCGATTTGGTACCCGCTTCCGAGGGTTGAAAATTCCCTGATATAATTAAGTCGTTTGAAAGCTTCCTCTGTCAGACTCTGAGTATTTTTATACAGACACCAGCAATAAGCCTGCCTGTCCGTTCTTCCAACCCTTCCTCTGATTTGGTACAACTGCGCGAGCCCAAACCTGTTTGCGTCATGGATTATCATGGTATTTGCATTCGGAATATCAAGCCCTGACTCGATTATAGTGGTACACAACAAAATATCGTATTTATGTTCAAGAAAATCGAGCATAATATTTTCGAGTTTTTTCTTGTCCATCTGCCCGTGAGCGATTGCTATTGAGGCATTCGGAACAATTTCCTTTAATTTTGCCCCGAATTCATAGATGCTTTCAACTTTGTTATAAAGATAAAATACCTGTCCGTCTCTCTCCAGCTCATAATTAACGGCATTTTTAACGAGATTATCGTTGTATTCCCCGACATAAGTCTTTATAGGAAGCCTGTTTACGGGCGGAGTGTCGATTACACTCATATCTTTTATCCCTGATAAAGACATATAAAGCGTTCTCGGAATAGGAGTAGCCGACATGGTTAATATATCTATGTTTTTCTTCAGCTGTTTTAATTTTTCCTTATGTTTAACCCCAAATTTATGCTCCTCATCTATTACAACAAGCCCGAGGTTTTTAAAGGAAATATCGTTCTGAAGAAGTCTGTGAGTACCGATTACAACATCCACTTCACCTAAGATAATCTGTTTTACAACCTCCTTCTGCTCTTTTGAGGTCTGAAACCCCGATAACATAGCAACCTTAATCGGAAACGGCTTAAACCTCTCTGAAATTGTTCTGAAGTGCTGAAGAGCGAGAACTGTTGTCGGCGCAATTAAAGCAACCTGTTTAGAGGACATAACCGCTTTGAAAATGGCTCTTATGGCAACCTCGGTCTTGCCAAACCCGACATCACCGCAAATGAGCCTGTCCATCGGTTTGTCGCTTTCCATATCGGCTTTTGTCTGAAGGATAGCCTTCATCTGGTCGGGCGTTTCGGTAAACTCAAACGCGTCCTCCATTTCAACCTGCCAAATGCTGTCGGGCTCAAAAGCAATTCCCTCAGAGAGCTCGCGCATGGCATAGAGATTGATTAAATCCTGCGCAATATCTTCAATAGCCGATTTTGCCCTTGTCTTAATCTTAACCCATTCACTTCCGCCCATTTTTGTCAGGGCAGGCTTAACATTCCCCGAACCTCTGTAGCGGGCAAGCATATTTATCTGCTCGGCAGGGATATGGAGTTTGTCTCCACCGTAGTATTCTAAGGTTAAATAGTCCTTCTCTTCACCGTCAATGACCTGTTTTGAAAGCCCTTTAAAGATACCTATTCCGTGAATTGAGTGAACGACATAGTCATCAGGCTGAATATCGTTTATACTTTCAATAAAATCCTTACTCTCTCTTGTATATGCCGTTTTATTTGCGGTAATATCTTTTGAGCGCTTGTTAAAAAGCTCTTTATCCGTAATAAAAACCGCCTTAAAATCATCAATAATACTGCCGTACATAGAGAGATTATCTCTCAGATAAACAATATCCGAAGAAATTTCTCTTTCCGTATTCGGAATTGAGTATTCATCGAGCTGAGAAGATACTCTTGCTTTATAATCGGTTGCTATGATTACATTATAACCTTTTTTCTGCTCTTCCTTTATAAAAGCCGATATTTTATCAAAATCAGAAGAAAAGGCGGGAACAAGATTAGTGCTGAAGTCAATCAGGTTGCCTGTTTTATCGTCTATAAAATTATCGAAATAAATTTTCTGTTTATCTGATATTAAACTTAAAAACTCACTCAGTTTAAAGTGTTTGGGAGTTTTAAGGGGCAGAGTTAAACCGCCCGTCAGGTTTTCATTGTATAAATTTTCTAAATCACCTTCTATTGTTTCATATTTAGCCTTAATTTTGGTATAATCATCAAATACAATTATATAATCATCGCTCAGAAGCTCAACAAGAGGTTTTAAATCAGGGTTAAAGAAGGTTTCAAAGTATTCAATACCTTCAAAATAGTGCTTTTGTTCAATTTCTTCAATATAATTCCGAGACAGCTCTGTGTCTTTTTCTTTGTATTCTTTTATAAATTTTTTGGAGTTTTTGTCATCAAGGATAAATTTATAGAGGGGAAGAATATTTATTTCCTTAACTTTTTCAATACTTCTCTGGTTTTTGTTATCAAAAATTCTTATGTCCGTAACGGTATCGCCCCAGAGTTCAATTCTGAAAGGCTTATCATTTAAAGAATAGATGTCTATTATATCCCCTCGGATGCTAAACTCACCCACATCAACGACCATGGTGACACGTTTATATCCCATTTCAACAAGTTTTTCAGGCAGTTCATCAAAATTAATGTCCTCATCAACCTTTATTTTTATAGTGTTTTCGCCATAAAACTTCTGTGAGGGAAACTTCTCAAACATTGATTTTACGGGCGCAACGAGGAAATCAGGCGCAAAATTTCCGTTCAGAACGGATATTTGATTTAGGTATTTATACTCGTTTTTTCTGTTTAAATCATACAAAGAGCCGTCCTGAGCAGGAAACATTCCCCCTGAAAGCCCGAAGAGAGAAGAAAAATCACTCAGATATTTCAGCGCATTTTGCTCACTGTCCGTAATAAACAAAAGTTTCTTTTTGGAATTTCTTATGAAATATTCGCACAACAAAGCCTTCGCAAGGTTTGTAACCCCTGTTATCTCAAAAGATTTCTTATATTTGAGGAGTGATTTGAGTTTTAAATCAACTTCCTCACTTTTTATATTAAAAAAGTTGTTCATTTTTTTAATCGTTTGTTGATTTTGAGTATTCTTTGAGCCTGTAAGATTCAATAATAACCATTAAAACAGATATATCGGCAGGCTTTACACCCCCTATTCTTGTGGCCTGGCCGAGAGTTTTCGGTCTTACCTTAGAGAGTTTATCCCTTGTCTCTATTGAAATATGCTGTATTTTAGAGTAGTCAATATCATCGGGGATATGAATTTTCTCGAGCTTATCCGCCGCCTCTACCTGCTGTTGCTGACGTTTTATGTACCCTTCATATTTAACCCGAACTTCGACCTCATCGGTTATTTCCTTCGGCAGCTTTAAATCCTTAGTCTTTTGGCTGATTTCATTTAAAACTTCATAGTTGATATTAGGACGTTTGAGAAGATCAAAAATCCTGAAACCCTTATCTATACTTTCACCATACTTTTCAAGTTTCTCATTTACCTCATCAGTGCAGGAAATTTTATCCTTTTTAATTCGCTGAAGTTCATCTTCAATAGCCTGTTTTTTCTTTAAAAAGTCCGAAAATCTCTTATCGTCAATAAGCCCGATGTCGTGTCCGATTTCCGTCAGGCGCATATCAGCATTGTCCTGCCTTAAAATCAGGCGGTATTCAGAGCGGGAAGTAAGCATTCTGTATGGTTCATCAATATCTTTAGTTACCAAATCATCGATTAGCGTTCCGATATATGAAGAATCTCTTGAAAGTACCAAAAATTCCTTGCCGTCAATATACCTTACGGCATTAATACCTGCGATTAAGCCCTGAGCAGCAGCTTCTTCATATCCGCTTGTTCCGTTAATCTGCCCTGCGCAGAATAAACCCTTAATCTTTTTCGTCATAAGCGAATGTTCAAGCTGAACGGCAGGTACATAATCATACTCAACCGCATAGGCAGGCTTTATTATATGGACATTTTCGAGCCCTGGAAGAGAATGGAGCATTTCTATCTGCACCTCGGCAGGCAGGCTTGTTGAAAACCCTCCAACGTACATCTCATATGTATTTTTGCCTTCGGGCTCGATAAAAATGTGATGAGAAGGGTTATGAGCAAACCTTACAACTTTATCCTCAATGGAAGGACAGTACCTCGGCCCGACCGCGTGAATTAACCCCGAATAAAGAGGTGATTTATCAAGGTTATTTCTGATTATTTCGTGGGTTTTATCGGTCGTTCTTGTCAAAAAGCAGGGGTATTGTTCTCTTACGGGGCGGTTTGGAAGGAAAGAGAAGAAGTAAGGGTTTACATCCCCGGGCTGTTCGGTCATTTTGGAAAAATCAATAGTCCTCCCGTCAACCCTCGATGGTGTTCCGGTCTTTAATTTTCCTATCTTAAACCCCTGTTTTACCAAAGAGCCTGAAAGCCCCTTTGCACTGGCTTCACCGAGCCTTCCGAACTCCTGAGATTTTAAACCTACCCAGATTCTTGCCTCCAGGGAAGTCCCTGTTGTCAAAACGATAGAAGGCGCATAGTATTCAAGACCAAACTCATCTTTAACACCTTTAACAATATCATTTTCAACGATTAACTCCGTCATCATACACTGTTTTAAAGAGATATTATCCTCTTTTTCAAGCAGATGACGGACAAATCTCATATATTCTTTTTTATCTGACTGAGCCCTCAGAGCCCTTACGGCAGGGCCTTTTGAAGAGTTGAGCATTTTAAGCTGCATATAAGTAGCATCTGCCGCTATTCCCATCATACCGCCAAGAGCGTCAATTTCTCTGACGAGACACGATTTTGCAGGGCCTCCTATTGCAGGGTTACAGGGCATAAGTGCGATGTTATCGAGGTTTAACGAGGCAAGCAAAACTTTTGCACCAAGCTTTGAAGCCGCCATCGCCGCTTCACAACCTGCGTGCCCCGCACCAACTACTATGACATCATAATTAAACATAACGAAATTATATGATGAAAAAAATTTCGTTACAACATTATAGTAATTGTCGGGCTAAAAGAACATTGAATACTTTTTGTAAATTTTTAACAAATTTTATACGCAAAAAAAATTATTTTCGGATTTTTAACCAAAACGGAAAATGAGAGGAAAAAAGACTATGCAAATTTCATCAAACTATAACGTATCCTTTGGTCACATTTATTCTAATGCGGTTGATTCCGTACTAAAACGCAGCAATAAACTCACTCAAAAACAGGAAAATCAAATCGGCGAAGCCGTTGAAAAAGCAGCCGCATTTAAAAAATCGGTTATCACTTCTAGTACTACAAAAGGACTTGTACTTTTAACAGCAGATAAAAACGGTCAACGTCAGCTGGAAAAGACCTATCCGATGGGAATTGATGCAAAAACAAATATCGAACAGTTAGAAACTGCCGTAAAAGACGCTGAAAAACTCGAAAAATTAGGCCTGCCCGAAATAACTCCCGCAAAGAAAGTTATAACCGGCACAACAGATTATATCGACGGTCAATACTATTATCCGAATATCTATAAAAACGTATATAACGGCTATAATACAACTTTCTAAGCCCTAATTAAACAAGTGCGCTGTATTCTCTGTATCTCTCGTCTGTCGGATATGTGAATACTATTGTATTCTCAGGGAATAATCTGTGCATTTTTTCATCGGTTGCAGCCAAATCAACTCTTCCGTTCGTTACAACAGGAGTAAATCCTTTGCATCCCCAGGTGGAGTTTTTTGTCGTATAGTGTACAACCGTTCCTTTTGCCTCGGATTGGTCATTAATTCCATCTTCAAGTCCGATTAATCTCATTGCATTCTTGCCCATTGAATCGGAATAATACTGACTTCCGACTCTTTCAAAGCCCGAAAGTGTTGCGTGAGAACCGTCTTTATTAGCGGTTTTGATGTTATCCATATTCCCTGAACCCGTCTTGAGAACCGTTCTTCCGACAAGTTCAAAATTGTTCATATCAAGAAGGTAATATCTTTCCTTATCAGCGCTCTGGGTTGTATCGAAGATACCGAGCATTCCGTTTCCTTTGTCCTCAAGGTTATTATAGCCTTCAAGCGCCATTGTAAATACGTCGTAATTGAGCCCCTGCTTATCAAGTCCCATTGTCTTAAATATCTTTTCGGCATCTTTAAGGCTGAGAACAGCATGTTCCTTCTGAATATCTTCAGCCTGTCTTGTATTGAGTGCGCTCTGGATTTTACCGACTTCACTCTGAGCATCTGAAACCGCTTTTTCGGCAGCGCTCATCATCTCTGCCTGTTTGGTGTTATAAGCTAACTGAGCCGTCTGGATATTGCTCTTTAAAGTATTCAAATCTTCGTTTTTTAATTTGCTGATTTCGGTTTCAGCAAGATTAACAGCCTGCTCTTTTTCAGCTGTCTGGCTTTCAAGCTCTGACAACTCGCCGTTTAAGGTATTGAGTTCTTCATTAGCTTTATCAAGCTCTGCCTGTTTGGCATCTCTTTGTTCCTGAACTGCCTGGCGCTGGCTTTCGGCTTCAGCTATCTTTGAAGCCAAATCATCGGGTGCGTTTTCACTGCCTTCCTGAGCCTTCAGTTCAGCTATTGCACTGTCAAAAGCGGATAACTGGCTGTCAAGATTTGCAACCTCACCTGTCAGAGTATCAATATTTGACTGTGTTTTATTAATTTCAACTTTTTTATCGGCAATAGCCTGATTATGTGCGTTTAAATTATCCTTTGCCGTTGCATACTGTTCTGCAAGCTGAGGTTCAACCTGCTGAAGCATTGTGCGGAACTGTTCTTCCGCTGTATCAATATCGCCCTGTAATCCCTTCAGAGTGGAATCAGAGCCGTCAATAATACTGTTTAAAGCATCCTGATTAGTGGATAAAGTACCCTGAGCATCGGTAAGTTTGCCCTGAAGCTCATCTGCGGTCATTGATTCAAGATTTGGTGTTGAATCGGGAGCCTGGACAGGATCATCACCGCCGCTGCTGCTTGGTGAACCCGAAGAAAACGGGTTTGAAGCTGATGCCTGTGTAGTCGGAGAAAGGGGCGCATCGTCCATAAGCCCTTCTGCGAGCATATTATTAAATTCATCAACGAGTAATTTTATATCCTTGTTCCCGAATTTTTCATCGGTGAAAATGTTTTTGGACAGGTTATCAAGTTTATCGATAGTGCCGTCACCGTTTGCGTCGAAATCATCAAAAATGCTCTCAATTTGGCTCGTAGAAAAATCAGAGTTAAAAATACTGCCCGAACCGAAATTGCCCTCTTTTTGAACCTTCTTAATCCCTCAACGAAGTCTTCCTTCGATACAGAGGTACCTTTTATAAATTTCAACAAAGCCGAAATGTTTGTTTTAAAGCCTAGCGAGCCCATTATTAATGTTCACTCCCAAATTAATATCTCTCTAGTTATATAAAGTATTTTTTGGAAGCATGAATTTATTCCATGTGAGAACATTGAACTATAATTTTTACATTACTTAATAAAAACAATTAATCGGCTAAACCCTTTGAGGCTCTCTCTAAAATGCCAAGGCAATAGGCTATCGTTATTCCGTAGTTTGTAACAGGAACATTTTTACTATGGGCAATCTCAATTCTGGAAAGGATTTCCCTTCTGTTTGTCATACACCCGCCACAATGGACTATTAATTTATAATCTTCAATATTTTTCGGAAATTCGTGGGAAGAAAAACGTTCAAATATAATATTTTTTTTAGTTTTTTTCTTAAGCAGATTAGGTATTTTAACCGTTCCTATATCGTCCTCAATATTGTGGTGAGTACAGCTTTCGCAAATCAAAACCCTGTCGCCGTCCTGAAGAGTGTCTATTGCCTTAACCCCATTGATAAAACTCTTTAAATCGCCCTTCTGGCGCGCAAAAAGTATTGAAAACGATGTCAGAGGAATATTCTCGGGAACTTCTTCACTTACCTTTTTGAATGCCTGAGAGTCCGTAATGACTATTTTAGGCTCATTTTTTAAGTTTGATAATGTTTCTCTGATTTTATCCTCTTTAATCACAACCACTGTGCAGTTTATATCTAATAATGCCCTTATCATCTGCACCTGGGGTAGTATCATTCTTCCCTTTGGTGCTTCTTTATCAACAGGAGTAATAAGAAGAGCGGTTTGGTTTTCTTCTATTATTCCCTCAACAAGAGATTCAGGGTTAATAAAATCATCGGGCGCGGTTTTAATAAGCTCTTTCCTTATTAAATCAGCTGTTTCTGTTCTGTTTTTTGCGCATATTTTGACTACCGAGGAAGTATAATTCCTTATCTCATCTTCTTTTGAGGGTGGTATTTGGAAAATATCCGACTTATTAATCAAAGCGACTACGGGAATATTTTTTGACTTAAACTCATTAAACAAAGAGATTTCAAGTTCCCCCCAACCCTCAGAATCACAAACAAGAAGGGCAACATCAATTCTCTGTATGGTTTCTCGTGCCCTGTTTACCCTTTTCTCACCTAATTCACTCTCATCATCAAGCCCTGCGGTGTCAATAAACAAAACAGGACCTAAAGGAAGCATTTCCATTGTTTTTTCGACATTATCGGTCGTTGTTCCCGCAATCTCAGAGACAATGGACATTTCCTGATGCAAAAGCGCATTCATTACAGAAGATTTTCCGACATTTGTTCTTCCAAAAATTCCTATATGAAGCCTGTTTCCTTTTGGTGTCATTATGTTTCTTCCTTTGCCTTCTCGGAAATCTGACGGACATCAACCCCATTTTTAAAGAGTACCGCAAATCCGATTAAAGTTAAAGTCAGCGACTGGATAAACGGATGGACTATTCCAAACACCAGCGCAGGCTCTTTTGCAACGTGGTAAAGCGCCATTGCCTGTATAACCGCATACTGATAAAGCCCGACAAATATTGATGCCGAAGGAATTGCCGATGACAGCGCAATAAATGAAGAAATAAATAAGGTAACAGAAAATCCTGTTGTGAGCCCTAAACTCTTAACCGTCACATAAAACTCAAGACACTCTATTGACCAGATTACGACACTCCAAAACCCGACCATAAAAAACATTTTGGGGGAATTAATAATCTCAAAACCATCAATGAAGCTGTTTAAGAGTTTATTAAAAAATGAAATTATTTTAACCAGAATATCAGAAATTTTTTGGGGGAATTTTTGCGCTACCGAAACCAAAAAACCGCAAAATGCATCGGTTTTATTGAACTTATAAAGCACAATAACAACGGAAAGCGCACCTAAAAACAGTATGGCGGCATAAGTGCACAGCTTCATCGCCAGATGGTTTTTGCTGAAAAACATTATCCCGATAAACAGCAAACCAAGCACGCAAAGCCCGTCAAAAATACGCTCTAAAACAATAGAACCGAAGATTTTAACCTTATCTGAATTATTTTTTGCCCCGAGATAATAGGCTCTGAAAAAATCACCTGCTCTTGCAGGCAAACAAATATTTAAAGCACTCCCGGCAAAGCAAACCCCTGTCAGTTCGTTAATATTCATGCCCGACTTCTCTGAAAGCAAATAGTGAAGTCTTATTCCTCTTGCATACATCGATAAAAGCAGGACAGGGACAATAAGCCAGATTATTTTGTAGTTTATTTCATGCACAACTCTTGCAAATTCGCCAAACTGCATATCTTTAAACGCTAAAAATACGAAAATCAGAGTTATTAAAAGAACAAAAATCGTGCGTTTATTTATCTTCACTGCTCTATCCCCTTACCAAAACCTTTACGGACTCTTTGCTTTTATTGCACTCAAATGCCTTCAGAGAATCCTCAAAATCAAAAACAGCGGTGATTAAAGGTTTAACATCAACCTTTTTATCCGCCAGATATTTTAGCGCAGGTTTAAACTGACCGCACCTTGAGCCTAAAACCGTTATCTCATCAACCACTATGGAAGAGAAATTAAACTCTTTTGATGCCGCGATGGTGCTTTTCAACACTAAAACACCTCTCGGTTTAGTCAGAGAAAGAGAAGTTTCAAACCCAGAAAGCGAGCCTGTCGCTTCAACAACGACATCCCACTCTTTTTTTATCTCTAAATCGTTTAAGAGAAGAGTTTTTACCCCCTGAGCATTTGCAATATCCAGTTTATTTTGGTGTTTTCCTACCAAAACAACATCTAACCCGGAAGCAGACAGGGCAAGAGAGGTCAATAATCCGAGTTTTCCGTCACCCAGCACCAGAACCTTCTGAATCGGCTGAATATGAAGCTGTTCAAGTATTTCAAGAGCAGCCGCAAGAGGTTCTGTGAATACTGCCTCTTCATCAGACACGTTTTCGGGTACTTCAAGCAGGTTATTCAGAGGAAGAGTGACATATTCTGCGAAACAACCGTCTTTATTCCATATCCCGAGTGTCTGACGGTTTGGACAGTGGCGCGAAAGTCCTTTTTTGCACCATTCACACTCTCCGCAACCGAGGTTAATTTCACCCACGACACGTTTATTGAGAAGTGATTTATCCTCAGAATTAATTTCTTCAACCACTCCGACAAACTCATGCCCGAGAATGCCCTTATATCCCATATATCCTTTGGTTATTTCATAGTCTGTGTTACAGATACCGATTAATTTAACCTTAATCAGCGCTTCATTTTGTTTGGGAACAGGCTTTTCACAGTCATTCACCAATTTTAATTCATTATCAAAAACAACCGCTCTCAAAACTTTTTCCTTAAAACTAATCTACGAAGATTATTATACAGGAAACAGAAAAAAGAAAAAAGATTTTACGGTTTTTTGTATTCAAGCGCCCATTTCAGCATCATCGCAACGCCGATTTGGTCATCAACGGCATCTGCGCTATAAACATGGTCTCTGACATATTTGCCGCTTGAATATTTGGAAGTACCTGCCCAGACATAAGGCGAAGGGCCGTAGCCGTTATTTGTATAGCCCATACCGTTATAGTGTTCTGCATAATCAAGCCAGGTCTGAATATCGTTCTCGTCAATTTTTCCATAGTCGCTTGAAAGTGCCTGTTTTGCTGAGTTTTCAAAAGTTCCGTACGGATCAAGACTGCCGCCCTCCTGAAGATTTCTGTTGAAATCACCCGAAGATTCTCTCCAGTGGATTGCTGCAATCAGCTCTGCCGGATAGCCTGTCTGCTGAGCGAGTTCCTGATATTTATCATAGTATTTTGCGTAATGCTCTTTAAATTCGTTGAAGCTGGTTTCCTGGTTAGCGGTCATTCGTTCTTCCATTTCAATGTTGAATTTTGAAACGGGATTTTTGAATTTGTTTTTATCTTCTTTATTCTTGTAGTCCTGAATAGCGACATTGACCTCGTCAACATCAGCCTGAGCCTTGGTAACCTCGTCCTGTGCCTTTGAAATCAGCTCTGTCTTTTTGGTTTCGTAGTTCTCTTTTGCTTCGTCATATTTTTGTTTTAATTCGTTAATTTCTTTGTTATCAAGTGCGGTGATTTTCTTTTGTAAATCACCCATTTGACCTTCTTCGTCACTGTTGAGTTTTTCAAGCTCCTCCTGAAGCTGTTCGAGTCCTGATCCGTCTTCGTTTGATTTTAATTTTTCAAGAGCATCGTTTGCCTCGTTGTAAGCTGTTTCGGCATCACTTTCGGCTTTTTCCGCTTCAGTAATTTCGGCATCAAGTTCAGCTATTTTATCCTGAAGTGACTGCTTTTGCTCTTCCGTATATTCGCTTGTATCAACAGCTTCAAGCTCTGATTTACTTGCTTTAAGGTTTTCCGTTCTTGATTTTGCATTATCCCATGTGGTCTTTGCGTCTGCAACTACACCCTCCTGGGCGGTTATTTCAGCTTCCTTCTTGGAAATTGCTTCTTCCTGCTTTTTTATTTCTTCCTGTTTTTCTTTAAGTGCTTTGGCTAAATCCTTATCAACCTCTTCAATGGCTTTTGTCATAGCATCAAAGGCATCATCTACACCTTTTTGAAGCTCTGCCAGTTCACCACCGCCGCTCTGAAGTTCTCCTAAGGTTTGCTGCTTTTCTTTTAATGCGGCTTCTCTTGTTGCCTTTTCGCTGTTTAACTGTTCAAGACTCATTTGCGACAAATTAACCGGTTTGTCCGAATCATCCCCGCCGTTGCTTGGGGGATTATTACCGCCATCGTTGTTTGCTGGCGGGACATTTCCTCCACCGTCAGTTCCGCTTGTATTTTGAGACTGCTGAGTTGGTTGAGGCTGTTCTGTCTCAGGTGTCTGAGGTGTTTGCGGGGTGGTTGTATCTCCGAGTTTTGTGTCGTAAGAGAAAGTACCGCTTTTTATTGCTTCGAGTGCTTTATTGATATTTTCAACGGTTATACCGTCTTTAAAGCATTCTTTTAAGTATTTTTCAAATTTTGCCTTTTCTTCGTCACTGAGCTTGCCGTCACCATCGACATCAAGCGCTTTTATTACTTCTTCTTTGGAATAAAAATCATCGAGTGCTTTTTTTACTTCTTCCGGAAGTTCATCTTCGGGTTTTTCAGGCTCTTGTGTATCATCTGTGCCGTCTGTTTCATCAACACCTTCAGTACCGTCAGTTTCTTCCGTTCCTTCAGTTCCTTCTGTGTCCTGAACATCATCTGCTTCAGTGGTTTTAGCGCTGTAGCTGAACATCATTTCATCTATATTAAAAGTATTTGAAGCATCTGTATCAGCTTCTTTTAAATATGCTTCAAAGTCTTCAAGAGTAAATTCGCCGTTATTATCATAGTCCAGAGAGTTTTTGAAGGTTTCATCCTGCATTAATCCGTTGAAATATTCCGAAAAAATTGAAAGATTTTCGTTATCCTCAGGGGCGGTTATCTGCCCGTCAGTGACAGTGAGAGAGGATAAATCGGCAAGATTAAAGCCCTCCGAAAAGATAGACAGTTCGGGGTTTTGGGTTATATATTCCTTAAATTCGTTTGCATAGAGATAGAACAGGGAAGAATCCTTTGTCCTGATTATGTTTGCTTCCTCGCTATCAGCACCGATTTTTCCAAGAATATAATCTTTAAAACTATCCAGGAAATTTACTCTCATACATTCATGAACACATTTTGAAATGAAAAATTGCCAAAAATTTTAGGAAAGGTCGGTTGAAAAAAAATACGGGTTAGATTAGAATGAGATTACACGGAGAGATGTCCGAGCGGTTTAAGGTGCAAATCTCGAAAATTTGTGTGGGGGCGACTTCACCGAGGGTTCGAATCCCTCTCTCTCCGTTTTTTCTGCATTATGCAACGAATAAGAAAAGGGATGAGAACCCTCGCCAAACAGAATTTGGTCTAAGGGTTCGAGCGAAAAACCGTACGGAATAAGTGAAACGAATTCCGGTTAGCGAGGTTGAAGTTGCGACTGTGCAAAGCACAAAAGCAACGGCAAAACCGGGCGAAAAGGTTTTTCAAGACAATCCCTCTCTCTCCGTTTTTGTTCTCTTTAGAAACATTTTATCGGAGGGATGAGTGTATTTTTTAGAACAGTTGATTTTTCACCTGAAATGATTATTTATTGGTCGAAACAAAATAAATCTTGTTTTATGAATTTTTAATGAACATTAAATAAATTTTTATATAATGAAATTGTATTTTTATGTTAGAATGTCTTAAAGAGGGGTTTCATGACACAACATAAATTAATAATGCCTAAACAAACAGGAAAATTAGATGCATTTATTACATCTTTAAAACTATACTATGAATCATACAATAGAGGAGAAGAATGGTATAGTAATGAAAATTTTAAGATAAGAATACAAGAAGAATTACCTTATCTTTCAGAAGGGGCACAAGACGGCCCATATTTGGTAAAACAATCCGAATTAACAAGATATTTCGGATTGGCTTATTATGATTATTCGAGTAATATAGGTCGTGCACATATTACGCAGGAAGGTATTAATTTTTATAATGCATATCTCTCTAATGATATTAAGAAACAAATTGATATAATAATGAATTCCATATTTAAAAACACATTTGGAAGAAATAATACCGCAATTAAATCTAGTGATTCAGATGTAGATCCCCCAAAACTATTTATGCGTGCAATAGTAGATTTACAAGGTATATCCAGAAAAGGATTAGCATATTTATTATATGTCACACATGATTTAAAAATAAATTATCAAGATGCAATCGCAGAATTATCGAAAACAGATGACAGAGAAAGAGAAATACCAATAGAAGTAGCAAATAAATATAGTGATGTAAAATTCACAGTATTATTAACATCTCTTGGAATAACAACTCTAAATGACAACAAATATTTCCTTTCTAACTACGTAAAAAATAGATATTATGAAAATATAAAAGAACTTTCGATATATAATACAGAGCCTGATATAACACTTTCCTTAAACGATGAGCTAACAGAAGACGATTCGGAACGGGATGACTCTATTGGTTTTAAATACGAAGATAATGATAATCAAACGAAAATCTTATCAGCATATGTTTATGATGTAAATAGTGAAAAGTTTAGAATCCAGAATAATAGAGAACCGATACCTTATCAAAGAGGAAATACTACTCGATATAAAACAAATTCAAGAATAGCAAAAACCGCTATTGATATTTCTAATTATGAATGTTTGTGCGATGAACAACATCATACCTTTAAATCAAAACTGGGAACTGAATATATGGAAGCTCACCATTTAATACCTATGGCAGCTCAAGGTGATTTTGAAATTAATATTGACCGAGTAGAAAATATTGTTTCGCTTTGTCCATTATGTCATTCAGCAATTCATTTGGGAGAAGATTCCATTAGACTTGATTTGTTAAAGAAAATATATGATATTAAAAAACAAGAACTTGAAGGTGTAGGATTAAATATATCTTTTGGTGATTTATTTTCAAAATATTATAAATAATTTTTATAAATTATTTGTAAGTTCATAAACAAGATTTTTTACAAGCATCGGAGGAATACCTTCTCCAATAACATGTCTTATAAATAAATCATCAGCCCATTCGGGAATATTCCAGTTCTTAGGGAGTGAAAAAACTATTAATAATTCATATATTGTTAGACATCTTGGATCTGAATAGAGAACATTACCATTTTTATCTGTATATTTACGGCCGGGATGAACACAACATAATGAAGATATAACCCCATTGTTTTGTGTTATAGTACGAGCAGGTTTATTCCAATCATATCTTCTATAAGTATTGTAGTGACCATTAACTCGTTCACCATTATCTTTTTTAGGATAATAAAATTTATTATCAAAAGCAGTATGACCTGATGGTGTATGCATCATTGCAATTGCATGTTTTTTTGCGTGAATAGGGGGATGATGAAATTTTGATATTTTTTGAGCAACTTCTTTTTTCTTCAAGTAATCAGGAAATACTTCTAAAGTATCCTCCAAGCCTTCTTTTAACAATGGATCAACGGATGGTAAATTACCAATAGCCTCTTTCAATGTTATTTTTTTCTTTTTAGGTGGAACTTGCCAAGTATATTTCATATCTTTACGGGATAATAGAAAAATATTCCGTTTTCTCATTTGAGGAACTTCATAATCCATTGCAGATATAAGGTTTTCTTTAGCAAAATTATATTCTGAATCCAATTCTAAGTGTATATATTCCGGAATTGTTATTAACTTATTCTTTATTTTAATTTTTGTTTTTAATAATTGAGGAACATTTTCTAAAAGAATGTATTTAGGTTTTATTATTTTTATTATTTCAATCGCATATGAAATTAATTGATTTCTTTCATCAAAAGGATCCATTTTGCCAGCTAAACTCATACCCTGACAAGGCGGTGTTGCAATAATAAAATCAATTTTGTATTTTTTTGATAATGTCACAATTTTTTCTTTAATTTCAGGCATTGTAATATCACCAACTATCATATTTGCATTCTTGTATAAATGTGTATAAAATTCTGCACGCTTACTATCAATTTCGTTTGCTAGTAAAATATCAACACCACACTCATGCAAATATGTTTCAGCAATCCCAACATTTGCAAATAGAGATAAACCTTTTAATTTGCACATGTTATCTCCTGCATGATTTTCTTTACTAATAATGGAGGGATTCCTTCTCCGATAACTTGTCTTACAAAATGTTCAGATGCCCATTTGGGAATATTCCAATTCTTTGGAAGAGATGATACAAGCATTAATTCATATATAGAAAGAACTCTTGCGTCAGAATAAATCTCATTTTTCTTATTATCTGTTCCAATAAATCTACCGGGGTGGACATTATTCTGAGATCCAATTGTTCTGTTGTACATAGTAATTGTATATGCCGGCTTATCCCAGTCCTGTCGTTTATATGTATTTTTAAACCCTTTCACAAATGAACCGTCTTGCTTTTTAGGTTTAAATTCATCTATATTGTCAAATGCTGTTTTGCCACTTGGTGTATGCATTAAACTATACACTTGCCTATAAACATGTTTAGGGGGATAATGCCATTTTGATACTTTTAATCCTTCTTCCTTTTTTCTTTCAAAATCAGGGAATATTTGTAATTGCTGTTCTTTTGTCAGATCATATAATTCAGGATCTAATGAAGGTAAGTTTCCAATAGCATCTTTTAGTGTTTTGACATGTTTATCTTTTTTGGGGAATTGCCATATATAATTTAAATCTTTTCTCGTAAGTAAAATTATTGCCCTTTCTCTTACTTGCGGAACCCCATAATCGGCTGCATTAACTATATGTTCGTTATTAATATTATATAAATCACCCAATTCTTTTTCAATATAATTAGGAATCAAAATAGAAGAACCCTCACAGTTAATATATGTTTTTAACTGTTCAGGTACATTTTCAAAAAAAACAAACTTAGGTTTTATTGCTTTTATAATATCAACAGCATGTGTAATAAGTGAGTTTCTAATGTCATTTTTCTGCATTTTCCCAGCTGTACTCATACCTTGACAAGGGGGTGTAGCCATTATTAAATCTATTTTTTCTTTTTTACCCTTACGAATTAGCTCTTCTTTTATTTTTGAAGTAGTAATATCCCCCTCAACCATTACTGTATGAGGATATAAATGCTTATAAAATTTTACTCTTTGCTTATCTATTTCATTTGCCAATACAACATCAATACCTATTTTATTTAAGTATGTTTCAGCGATGCCAACATTTGCAAATAAAGACATTGCTTTTATTTTTCTATTCATTTTTATACTTCTCTATAATTTGTTTTATATAGCGACTTAAAATATCTTGCATTTTTTTATTTTGTTTTAATGCAAACATTTTAAATTTCCTATGTTCTTCTTCTGTCAATCGAATACTAATTCGTACATCTTTCATACTAACCTCTCTTTTATAAAATACTACAAAAACGCCAAAACGCCAATTATTAACAAAAAATAACATTTTTTGTTAATAATTTTGCAAATTGTGAGCTAAAAATCAATCCTTTCCGGCTCTCAATTTATTACAAAAGTTACTTCTATTTTTACCTTTTTCGATGGAGTTTTCGCAGAATAATTTACTTTTTTCGAGGGACTTTTAGGTTTAAAATGAAATTTTTTCGAGAGACATACATTCTATACAAACAATAATCTTAGCAGAGGGATGAGAACCCTCACCAAACGGAGTTTGGTCTAAGGGTTCGAGCGAAAAACCGTACGGAATAAGTGAAACGAATTCCGGTTAGCGAGGTTGAAGTTGCGACTGTGCAAAGCACAAAAGCAACGGCAAAACCGAGCGAAAAGGTTTTTCAAGACAATCCCTCTCTCTCCGTTTTTTCTGCATTACGCAATAAACAAGAAAAGGAATAAAAACCCTATGAAAAGGGTGTTTTGTCATTAGTTTATAATAAATCATGTTTATCCTATAATAATTTTATTCACAAGATGGCAGTGATGAATTTTGGAAGATTACAGGCAGACAATAACCGAAATATTCGATAAAAGCAAAGGTTTAACCGATTTAAACCGATTATCCGATATTGTTTTGGATAATTTAAAATATAACATCTTAACCAAATCAGCTGAGCTTTTGCTTAATCTTATATTTTCCCCTCTAACCACCCAGTCGGATTTAGATGAATTTTTGAAGGAATGGGACATAGAGGTGCAGGGCGGACACAAGTCTTTAATGCTTTCATACTTTATGAAAATGCACCCTGAACTCGATTTCCCTGCCTATGTCAAGCCAAGGCTTGACGGACTGTTACAGTTTTACAGGTTTCAAAACCTAAAACTCGTTCCCCACTACCTTAAAATCTGCAATATATTAAAAAAAGAGGGGATAAAATTTTTGATTTTTAAAGGCGGTTGTATGAAACATCTTCGCCCCGAACTGCCGAGGGTTATGGGCGACATCGATATTCTTGTTCCCGAAAGTGACTATGACAGAGCCGTTAAAATATTAGAGCAAACGGACTACGACATTTCAAAAGACATTCACAGTATTGATATTCACCCAAAAGGAAGCGAAGAAGGGATAATGGATATTCATCAGTTTATTATTCTGAACTCTGAAAGCGAAAAAGTTTTTCTTCCCGATTTATTCCGCAGGGCAACGGTTCAGAAGGTTTTCGGGATTGATACTCTCGTTCCTTCAAACGAGGATATGGTTTTTATTGCGCTTATAAATATGATGCGAAACCTCACAAACCAGACAAGCCTTCAGGGTGTTCCCTATACCCTTTTTGACTGCAGATATTTAATAGAGACAAAACCCGATTTTGACTGGAATATTGTTATTCAGAATGCAAACAAAACAAAAACCCAAATTCATCTTTATTTTGCAATAAAATATATAAATAAAATAGTTCCGGAGCTATTGAGCGAAAAAATCTGTTTTGACAAAGACTTTGAAGTTTCCTGCAAAGAATATATTACTCTGCTTATCTACCAAAGATTTTACCTGTCCGAACTGAGGGAAATATGCAGAGAAATGAAAATTAAAGACCTTTTTTCAAACAAAGAATTTTTTATCAAATATTTAAAATTAAAGCCAAAATATTTTGTTTCAAAGATGAAAATTGTCAAAAACAATCCTTTTTTGGCAAAACTCATATTAAAATCAGAGAGGACTAAATAATGGCTCTGACAAAAGAAAAATTAAGTGAATACAACAAAAATCTGTTTAATTATATTAAAGAGAATAACCCTCTGTATGAAACTCTCTATCTTGACCTCGGAACAAAAGTCATCAGATTGCTTTGCTATTCTGACTTGTTTATCCCTCACATTAAAAAGCAGATGACTTATACACTAAAAAGAAATTCTGGCAGGTTTGATGCAACCATTGTTTTATGGCAGGAAAACAATATTAAATCGGTTTTCGGAAAAATTGCACCAGAATTTGATTTAAGAAATAATTTAAGATTCAGAATTGAATTTCTTGCAACAAGATGTTTAGTACTGTTTTATAACGATTTTTCACACTTTAAACCAATTATATCCGTAAACACGGACACAAATATAATCAATTCTTACGATATTGAGAGCGAAACATATTTTTATGGTGTTAAAAACCTGGAGCCTGAAGAATTTATCAAAGAAGGACATATTCTTGTTCAGATTTTAAACAACATTTTAAAAACAGAAAACACAAACCTTGTCCATGGTGCCTGCATAGGACTGAACAACAAAGGAGTTCTTCTGTGCGCAAGAGGACAGAGGGGAAAATCAACTCTTGCAGTGTTATCGATGATGGAGGGGTTTGAATACGTCTCAGATGACTACTTAACACTTGAAAAAGAGGGGAATAACCTCTTTGCTCACCCGATTTATTCTATTATAACCCTGTCCCCGCGAATGTATAATGAGCTCTATGACAGGCTTGAAGGGGCAAGATTTGTCTCAAACAACGCAAGAAAAGACAAATATGTAATTAATATTTCAAATTTTCACAATCAATTCAAAAAGCGATACCCGATAAAGATGTGTATGTTCCCGGAAATCGTTTCCGATGAAAAACCGTCAATTCAAGAATGCAACGAAGAAGAAAAGGGGAGAGCAATCACCCATCTTATACACTCTACTATCTTTCAGATGAACGACAGACATGACACAAAAACCATCAAAAAATTAATTAATATGGTAAAAGGGTTCAGATTTTACAAAATATATTTATGTAATAATATATATAGTAATACAGAATGTTTAAAACAATTTTTGAGAGAGAAGGAAAATGGCTAATTACAGACTTAATTCAGGCAAGATGTTTGCTGATATAACAGACGGAATTGCAATCATTATCAATTCCGAAACCGGAATTTATTACGGAATGAACTCTTTTGGAACGCAGGTTTATCAAAACCTCGCGAACGGTGTTTCAGAGGAAAAGGTTTTAAATAAGGTTAAACTTTTAGGAGGAGATGAAGCGAATTTTAAAATGTTTCTCTCTTCTTTAAGAGAAAAAGAAATTCTGGTCCAAGGAAGTGATACGGGAGCAGATGTTCAGATAGATGAAAATTCGGCAAAAGAAGATAATTATATCTTAGAATTAAAGGAATACAACGACGCACAGGAGCTTTTACTCGCTGATCCCATTCACGAAGTCAAAGAGGAAGAGGGCTGGACTCCCGAAAAATCTTCAATAAACGAAAACAAGGAAGATGTCCAAAGACGTGAAGCCAAAATGGAGTTCTAGTCAAATTGCCAAAAGTATCGGTAATTATACCCGTTTATAATACTGAAAAGTATATCACTCAATGTCTTGACAGTATAATCAATCAAACCCTCAATGACATTGAGATTATCTGTATAAACGATAACTCAACCGATAACAGTTTAGGGATATTAAAGGAATACTCTTCAAAAGACAAAAGAATAAAAATCATTAACCTTAAAAAAAATTCAGGGGTATCAAAAGTCAGGAACGAAGGAATTAAGGTTGCCACAGGAGAATATATAGCTTTTGTTGACAGTGACGACTTTATAGATTTGGATTTTTATGAAAAACTTTATAATATTGCAAAAGAAAGCAATTCTGACTGTGCAAAGGGGAATATTTTTAATTACAGTGAAGAAACAAGACTGTTTGAACTGTCTGATTTTTATAATATAAATGATAAAATCAGGGATAATAAAGCCTTTTTTTATTATGGGTTCACAAGTGCTATCTACAAAAAACAATTCATTGACAGACTGAATTTAAGATTTCCTGAAGGAGCAAACTATTTTGAAGATGTTTATTTCAGTATCCTCGCTTCCGTAAACTACAACAAAGTTGAGATTGTTGACAGCGCAAAATATTATTACAGAAAAAGAAAAAACAGTTTATCCGACAATTTCTTTGAACTTTCAAAAATAAAAGATTACACTCTCGTTTCTAAAAAAATTATATCTTATTTGTTCAATAAGAACCTGAGCGAAAAAGAATATATGATTATTTTGGACTTTATCTTCACCTTCGCAAAAAATTACCTTAATGAAGAAAAAGCAGAAGATGAAATCTACGGTTTTCTGCTCGATACATATAATCAATACAATTATTTAAATAATAAAAAGAATTTAATAAAAATCCTTGTGAGCTATATAAAACCTTCTTTCCTTTTTAAATCAGATATTTTTACCCCAATCCACCTCGGAAGAACAGTTGAGAGAGAAATTTCAAAAGACGGAGAAGTGATTGACAGCGACATAGAATGGTTACATAAAAACTGTATCGGAGATAACGATTTTGAAGGGAATATTTCTCATTTAAACAGACGGCTCGGCTTCTTTACGGGAACTTTTTGGGCATGGAAAAATTATGAAAAACTCGGAAACCCTGAATATTTCGGTTCATTCGGATATCGAAGGCTGTTTTATCCATATGCTCTAAATAACCTTGAAAATTATGATTTGATTCTTCCTCTAAAAACTCAGTTTGGGGAAACACTCAAAGAACAAATGACGGGGCACCATTCCAAAAAACTTTTTGACGTTATGATTGATGCACTTGAAAAAGTTTATCCGAATGAACTTGAAAATGCCTCTAAATATTTTGATATGACAGAAGGATATTACTGGGAAATATATATAATGAAAAGAAATCTCTTTTTTGATTTTTGCGAATGGATTAATAAATTAATAAACTATTTATTCTCTTCCCACCCTGATTTCATCAAAAAAGAAATTAAAATAAGCAGGACTTCCATTCTTTTTTCGGATTTTACGGGTAATGAAAGATTTTTAAAGAATGAACTATATAAAAAATATAATGAAGCAAGAGATATTGCGTTTATTATTGAAAGACTCTCCGGTTTTTATTTTTGGAAACTTACAAATTCAAAAGATATAAAATATAAAGAATGCGCAATCTTTCAACCTGATATGTCCGAAGTAAAACAACCCGAATATAAAAAACTTATAATTGATCAAATGAGAAAAAATGTTGTTAAATCACTAAAAAAAGAGAGTTGTTTATGAAAATTCCAGTTTTTTTATCTACTGATAATAATTATGCACCTTATACCGCATCTGCGATTGCCTCTATTTCGGAAAATACAGAATCTAAGGTTGATTTTTATATATTAGATAGCGGGATTTCTGAAATCAACACAGAAAAAATAAAACAACTCCCTTTAAAATACAAACACACTAACGTTGAATTTTTGAAAATTGATACTGAAAAAGAGTTTCAAAATTTCAGAGTACCATCATACTCACTTCACATAACACTTTCAACCTACAATAGATTCCTTATTCCTCAGTTAAAGCCTTGTTTAAAGAAAATTATTTATCTGGATTCTGATATTATCGTTACAGGAGATATAAAAGAATTATTTGATACGGACTTAAAATCTTACCCTCTAGGAGCAGTCCCGGGACAGAATGAGAAGTTTGGAATTGCGTGTGCACAATATCTGGGACTGAATAAAAAGAAAATTTTCAACGCAGGTGTACTTTTAATTAACCTTGAAAAATTTAAAGAATATCAGGATAAACTTTTTGAAATTGAACGAAAATACAGAGATAAACTGGTATTTGCGGATCAGGATATTCTTAATATGTGTTTTGATAATAATTATCTTGAACTCGACAGAAAATTCAACTATGAATCAGAGACAACAAACCAATGTTATGATTTTATAATCAGGCACTATATAACAGGAATTAAGCCCTGGCTTATTTCTCCTGATTTAGAGTCAGATGTTATTAATGATATTGGAATATTTTGGGAATATTTATCCAAAACTCCTTTTTATGAAGAAGTTTTGGAGAACTGTCCAAATAAAACAAAAGAATCTATGCATAAAATAAGGCTGGAGCGTCTTCTCCAAAAATTAGTCAGCGAAAATCCCGAAAAATTTATTTATAATAAAATAAAACAAAGAGGTATTTAAATAATGAGTGAAAAACTGTTATCCATAGTTATACCTGTTTACAATGCAGGGGAATATTTAGAAAAATGTCTTTGCAGTATTTTAAATCAGACTTTTGCGGATTTTGAAGTCCTTTGCATTAACGATTATTCAGAGGATAATTCTCTTGAAATCTTAAACGAATATTCAAAAAAAGATGAAAGAATAATAATAATTAATAATGAAAAAAACCTTGGTGCTGCGCTGACAAGAAATGTAGGATTAGAGAAGGCGGAGGGGAAATACATTTATTTTATTGATGCCGATGACTATATAGATGAAAATTACCTTGAGGTAATGGTTCAGAAAATTGAACAAGAAAAATGCGACATTATTTTAAATATGTCTATTCTCGCAGAGAGCAACGGAAATATCACACAATTCCGTCATCCGTCAATGCCTGAAATAAATCCTGACGGGGAATATCTTGATAAAATCGCAACTATCCACGATGCCCCCTGCTTTCTGTGGGCAAGAATATACAGGAGAGATTTTTTGAACGAACATAACCTGAGATTTTTAAACATACACGCAACCGAAGATGTTGTATTTAATGCAATTGTTAATTTAGAAACAGAAAGAACTTTCGTATTCTATGGTCCTAAATATCACTACAATGTTGTCCAAACAGGACTTACAGGAACAGTAAAATCAGATGATAACAGAGATTTACAGCATATAAAAGCACACGATTTGATTTATGATTACCTGAAAAAACATAATAAACTCGATAATAGATTAAAATTATTCAGGGTTTATCCCTTTATTAAGGTGGATAGCAGAGAAAAATTTGATTGCTACAAACAGTTCTTTGAAAAAATCGAATCTGATTTTAAAAAGAACGAAAATATTTATAATGAACTTGAAAAGTTTTTCGCCAATTCCCTTTTAACTTCGCCAAATTATGAGGAATATTTAAAGAATTACAACAAAATTGTTACCATAGGTTTTTTAAGAAGAGGAAAAAAATAATGAACGATTTAATCTCGGTAATTATCCCCGTCAAAAACGGCTCAAACTATATAGAAGAAGCGATTAAAGGTATTCTTTCGCAAAAAATGAATACGGAAATCCTTGTCGTTGATGACTGCTCAGAGGATAACACAAAAGAAATTGCAAAGAATTTAGGGTGCACAGTCCTTTCCCACGAAACCCCAAAGGGGCAGGTTGCAGGGAAAAATACAGGAATAAAGAGCGCAAACGGGAAATTTGTTCTCTTTCACGACCACGACGATATTATGAAGGAGGGCGCACTCAAAAGATTATATGACGAATTAACCTCCGACAATTCTTTTTATGCAGTAAAGGCGAAGGTTCAGGACTGGTATTCCCCTGATTTAAGCGAGGAAGAGAAAAAAAATTCCCCGATTAAAGCAGAACCCTACTGGGGCTTGTTTACGGGCGCAATTCTGATAAAAAAAGAGGTTTTTGACACTATCGGCTATTTAAACGAAACCGTCAAAACAGGCGAAATTATTGAGTGGGAAAACAAAATGGAGTTAAACGGGTTTAAAATCAAAAAAATCGATTTTGTTTCAACCCAAAGAAGAGTCCATTCCTCAAACTTCGGAAAAACCAACCGAACAACAGAATTTCAAAATTATGCCTCAATCCTGAGAGAGAAGCTGAAAAACAGGAAATAATAAATAATAAAAAAATAGTCCCCGAGGACTATCATTTGACCTCGCACGAAATTGTTAATACTCATGTAAGCACGAAGATACAGGAGAATTTAAATTATGAGTATGAACATTTCATTTAACCCGGACATTTACGCACGTCAGTATGCAAGCCAAAACGGTATTTCCTTTGACGAAGCAAAAACAGTTTTAAAAAGTAAATACGGTGAGCCCGACAAAAACCAATCCGTTTTCTCAATAGGCGGCGGTTCTGACAGTTTCACCTCAACAACAAAAGGACCAACGGCAGAAGCGACAGATGCGGATAATCAGGTTCAAAACTACGCAGACCATTATAATGTTTCTCTTTCGGAAGCAAGAGAAGCACTCAGAAACCAATTCGGCGATCCCACAAACTATAACGGTTCATCTTCTTCAGGCTCATCCGGTTCAGGCAGTAATCCTTTCTCTGTAGCCGCTGACGCAGACAACACTGTTCTTGAATATGCCGCACACAACAATGTTTCCCGCTCTGAAGCAAGAGAAGCTCTCAGAAACCAGTTCGGCGATCCCGAAGGCTATGAAGGTGCAGACAGAAGAACATCAAGCTCTTCATCAGACAATAACCCCTTCGCAAGAACGGTTGAAGCCGATAACGAAGTTGTCGAGTACGCAAGAGTTCACAACTGTTCTTATGACGAAGCAAGAGCAGCTTTGATGGGAATTTTCGGCAACCCTCAATAAAAAAATATTATCCCCCAAAAAACATACAACCACTGTTAACTCCAAAATATATCAAGATTTTATACTCATTGTCCGTTTTTTAACGGACATTTTTTTTGATATAATATAACAATGTAGGTCGGGTTTACTAACCCGACAGAATAAAAAGAAAAAGGATTAATATGTCATATTGCAACTGGGAGCATACATCAGAGAAGAACCGCCAATACCACGATAAAGAGTGGGGAATACCCGTCTTTGAGGACCGAACGCAATTTGAATACCTTATGATGGAGGTCATGCAATGCGGTTTAAACTGGGATTTAATGATTAATAAACGGGATATTTTCAGAAAATGCTTTGATAATTTTGATTATGACAAAATCTCAAAATATGATGAAGAAGATATTCAAAGAATTTTAAACACCGAAGGCATGATAAAATCGAGAAGAAAAATCGAGGCGATTATAAACAACGCAAAATGTTTTCGTGAGATACGAAAAGAATTTAAAAGTTTTTGCGATTATCTCTGGAAGTACTCAGATAATAAAACCATACTCTATGACAAGCACGAAATCGGGTATATTCCCACTTCAAACGGTTTATCGGACAAAATTTATAAAGACCTCAAAAAAAGAGGGTTTAAATTTTTAGGCTCAATAACAATTTATTCTCATCTTCAGGCGGCAGGAATAATAAACGACCACGACAAAAACTGCCCGAGATATAAATATATCAACGAGAATTTCCCTACAGTCAAAAAACGCAGATTTCTTGAAAAAGGTGTTATCTTTTTCGGTTAGATATTCTTGCCCATTTCAAAAGCTCTGTCTAAAAGTGCCTGACGTGAAGAGGCTTCCTTCGGATTATCCACACCGCCCGCTTCAAGACAACCGACAAGCTGAACATCGTCAAAACAGGCTATCCAGCCGTTTACACCCGAAAGAACGGTTTGAACAACCCCTTTTTCACTGTCGGCGGAGGTGGTTATAACATAAACCTCAGTAAAGTTTTTACCAGTCGTGAAGAGTGAATTAGCTCTGTCTATGAGGGTTTTCATCTGCCCTGACATTTCATAATAGTAAATAGGAGTAGCCCAGACAATAACATCGGCCTCCTTCATCTTTGCGGTGATTTCGTTTGCGTCATCGTTAATGACACATTTTCCGAGCTTCTGGCAGGCAAGACAGCCTTTGCAGAACTTAATTTCTTTATCTTTTAAGGATACAAACTCAACTTCGTGTCCTGCTTCAATTGCCCCGCGCTCTGTTTCGTGAGCCAAAATCTCCGAATTAGAGTTATTCCTTAAACTTGTTGAAATAATCAATACTTTTTTAGTCATGCTCTGCTTTCCTTTTTACAATTTTGTATATAATATCACAAAAATTGTATTTAGGACAACTTAGCCTGTCAGAGTATATATAAAAAATTATATTAATGTTAAAATAGAGAACAGGAAAAGGAGTTTAGAAAAAATGGAAAAGAACTGTTTAAACTGCACGGATGTAAGAAAAGTCGCTATCGTAGGATGCGGATTTGTAGGTGCTGCCTGCGCCTTTTCTCTTATGCAGTCGGGGTTATTTTCCGAAATGGTACTTATAGATTCGGATAAGGCAAAGGCAGAGGGCGAAGCCCTTGACATCAGCCACGGTGTTCCTTTTTCAAAGCCCATAAAGATTTATGCAGGGGACTATGACGACATAAAAAACTCCTCTATCGTAATTATTACGGCGGGTGCAAACCAAAAACCCGGTGAAACAAGGCTTGATTTAGTCAAAAAGAACATTTCCATTTTTAAATCAATAATCCCCGAGATAAAAAAGAGAGATTTTAAAGGTATTTTGCTTGTCGTTGCAAACCCTGTCGATATTCTGACAACCGTTGCGATAAAGTTATCGGGGTTGAAAGAGAATATGGTTTTTGGCTCAGGTACAGTGCTTGATACGGCAAGACTGAAATATGAACTCGGAAACCACCTTGATGTTGATTCAAGAAGTATTCATGCTTTTATTATCGGCGAACACGGCGACAGCGAAATTGCTGCCTGGTCAAGCGCAAATGTTTCGGGTATTCCTTTGAATAAATTTTGCGAGATGAGAGGACATTTTAACCACGAGGAAGCTATGGAAAAAATAGCCGAAAATGTCAAAAACAGCGCTTATGAAATTATCCAGAAGAAAAGAGCGACTTATTTCGGGGTTGCAATGGCGGTAAAGCGTATCTGTGAAGCCATCGTCAGAGATGAAAAATCAATTCTGAGTGTATCTTCTATGATGAAGGGGGAATTTGATATAGAAGGAATTTCTCTCAGCATGCCCGCTATTGTCGGTAAAAACGGAGTTGAAACACACGTTCCTCTTCAGCTCAGTGACAGAGAAAAACAAGCGCTTAAAAATTCTGCCGGGACTCTCAGAGAAATTTTGAAACAAAACGAAATTTAATATTGAGATGTTGTAACAAGAGAAAAAGAAAAAGGCAATTTTCATTGTAACAAATACTTTACATGATTACGAGGGTACAAACCTGCCATAAAGAAATGCAAAAAAACACACCGATAATCTTTGTGGTAGTCAAACAAAATCAGAGACAATGAAAATCAACTACTCAGATTTAAAACTTAGTTTTCTTCAATACCTGGCGGCAAAAGCGGGTGTTGATATTGATCTGACCAAACTCGATGAAGTCAGTATTTTTTCCTACAGCGATGAATTGCAGGATTTTCTGAGTGATGAATACGGTTTTGAAGATTCCATATTTTCTTTTAATCTGAATGATTTGTTAGCGATGTCCCTTGTCAATGGTCAGTTTGTAGAAGGTGAAGTACCCGAAACCACCGACGGAGAAGCCACCGAAGAAGAGGCGGCAGCTTTAGGCGCAGTTTTAGGCGCGGCTGAAGGGGAAGAAGAAGCCACCGAAGATGTTGAAGGCACTGAAGATGCTGACGGAACTGAAGAAGTTGAAGAAACTGAAGGAACTGAGAATAACCCCGAAGAAAATCAGGAAGGGGAAGAAGAAAGCAACAACTTCCTTTTAGACTACCTGAATGATTTTATATCTGATGAAAATGTTAAAAAGACAATAGACTCAGACGGAAACGGTGAACTCAGCAATGATGAAGTAAATATTTTCTTAAAAAAGATAGCAACAAGTGATGAAAAAGCGGACGATGTTTCATTAACAGACATCAAGAATGCGTTTGAGCAGATTCAGAACGGAACGTTTGATGAAGGGCTCGGTGCGGCAGAAATTGAAGAGCCTACACCGACAACCCCTGAAAATCCTGAAAACCCCGAGTCTCCCGAAAATCCGGAAAGCCCGGAAACACCGGAAACTCCCGATACACCTGAAACACCCGAAACGCCTGACACTCCGGCTGTTGATGACACACAGGATACAACCCCGACAACACCGACAAATCCAACTAACCCGTCAAACCCGGGTGGCGGCGGTTCTCGTCATGACAGCGGTTCAGATACCGATAAACCCGAAACGGTAAGCTATTCAAATATGAGCCTTGAAGATTTAAAGGCAAAACAAACCGAAAAATCAGCAGAATTAGGAAAATATCAGGACGCAGTCAGCGATGTTTATTCCGGCAAAAACTCCAAAGTTGCGGCTGCACAGACTGACAGCGACAAAAAGAAAGAAGCCTACGAAGCAGCACTTGATGAAGATGAACAGATAGATAAAGAACTTAAAGGTCAGATTAAAGAAAATAATAAAGCCATATCCGATAAGGAAGCTGAAATATCAACAACCCAGCAGTCTATAGTCGCCAAAGACAAGGAAATTTACGCAAAAGAAAACGAAATAAGCGATTTAGACTCCACTTTAACCGCACTTGAAGCATCAAAATCAAAACTTGAAGCACAAAAATCAGACAGTAAAACAAAAGATGAAGATAAATCAACTATTGAACAAAAATTAAAAGATGTAAATGCCAAAATAGAAGAAACAAAACGCCAAAAAGAGGAAAAAGAAGGCGAACTTAAAACTCTTAACACGGAAAAAGATGACCTCAACACTGCATTGACAACCCAGCAGGGTGATTTAAAGACTCTGAACGACACAAAAGAAGGACTTGATGCCCAGGTTTTGGCGACAGGCTCTAAGGCAACACAGGATGCGCTTGGTGAATTTAATACCGCAAAAGCAAACGTTGAAACAGTCAAAGCACAGGAATTAAAGACTGCCGAGGATAATTTAAAGACCTCGAAAACCGATTTTGACGAACTCAACGCAGCCATAAGAGAAAAAGAAGCAAAACTGACACAAAAGGAATTTAAGGTCGGTCAGCCCGATTTATTCACCGATTCAGAGTTCAGTATTCAGAAGATTACAAGAAACGGTATGGACTATATCGTTTTAGGACCTAAAGATGCCGATCCGAATGAAGAGTTGCCCGTTATGGTCTTCCTCCACGGTTCAGGTGAAAAAGGAAACAACCTCGGTAAACTAGAAGGGGCAAGTTTCCTCAATATGATAAAAAATCACAGAGAGGAATTTGGAGAAACCTTCAACGGATATATTCTGATGCCTCAGACACCTGACTATTGGGACAGACCAAACAGAGCGCAGGATGTCAGAGACGTCGTTAACCATTTCAGCGAAACCCACGCAATCGACAGAGATAATGTAACGATTGCGGGACACTCAATGGGCGGTATTGGTGCATTGTATATGGCAGGCACAAATGATGACCATTTCTTCTCAAGAGCCCTGATACTTTCGGGATATAACCGCGCAGATGTTATCAATAACGTCAATATCCCTGTTTACGGTGTTGCGGGAACAGGTGAGAGCAATAATACAAAAGGAATTATAAACAGCATAAAGGGAAGCGAAGGCAACTACTTCTCTGTAAATACAGGACACGGCTCAGTTCCGAGATTTGCCTTCGGAACGGATAAAAACGGAAACGGCAGATCCGACCTCTTTGAATGGCTCTACCCTGATTATGCGGATTAATTCACCTTCTTTTTAAGAATAGGTCCTAAGAGTTTTAAGTCGTCAAAGAGTGTTTTGAAATCTTCGGGATACAAGGACTGCGCACCATCGCAGAGTGCAACCTCAGGGTTATAGTGCACCTCGACTATCAGACCATCTCCCCCTGCCGCTATTGTCGCCTTTGACATCGGGATAACCTTATCCCTTAAACCTGTTGCGTGGCTGGGATCAACAATAACGGGAAGATGAGAAATCTTCTGCACAACAGGAATAGCCGAAATATCGAGTGTATTTCTCGTAACCTTTTCAAAGGTTCTGATACCGCGCTCGCAGAGAATTACGTTTCTGTTTCCGCCCGACATAATGTATTCAGCCGACATCAGCCACTCTTCAACCGTTGCGGCAAGCCCTCTTTTGAGGATAATCGGAATATTAACTTTTCCGAGTTCCTTTAACAGAGTGAAATTCTGCATATTCCTCGCCCCGACCTGAAGAATATCAACGTAATCAAGCATGGTTTCTATCTGGGAAATATCCATAACTTCTGTGGTTACTGCCATTGAATACTTATCTGCAACTTCTCTTATAATTTTAAGCCCGTCAACTCCAAGCCCCTGGAAGGCATAAGGCGAGGTTCTCGGCTTATACGCGCCGCCCCTCAGGACTTTAACCCCATAGCTGCTTAATTGTTTTGCGGTTTTATCCATTTGTTCAAAGGTTTCGATAGTACATGGCCCCGCTATAACACCAAAATTTCCGCCCCCGAATTTTACTCCGTTAACCTCTATAACGGTATCCTGCGGCTGAAATGCCCTCGACACAAGTTTATAGGGCGAAGTAATCTTGATTACCTCTTCAACCCCCGGCAAAAGCTCAAGGTCCCTCGGATCGATAATCTTCCCACCGACCGCACCGATTACGGTATGGACTTCACCGCGCGAAATATGAGCATCAAAGCCTTTATCCTTAATAAATTTTACTACGTTATCTATCTGGCACTCTTGCGCCTGTTGCTGCATTATGATTAACATTGTGTCTCTTCCTTATTATTTTTGTTTTTTCAACCCTCGCCCCCTGAGGGAGAGGGGAAGTTTTTCAATGTGAAAGCAAGGCTTGAACATTAGAAAAACGGGGTGAGGGGTAAACTATTTTCCGCTCAGATATTCGTGTATCGCCTTTGCAGCTCTTTTACCTGCGCCCATAGCATTTATTGCGGTTGATTCACCCGAGGGAGCAACGTCACCGCCTGCAAAAACACCATCAATAGAGGTTTTTCCGGTCTGAGCATCAATAACGATATATCCTTTTTTATCCGTTGTTAAGTCCATATCCTCTGTTTCGAGCGAGCGCTGAATGATAGGATTCGGGGCTGTTCCTAAGGCAACGACGACGGTATCAACATCCATATTTTCGGTTTTGCCCGTTGAAACAGGTCTGCGTCTTCCGGATTCATCAGGCTCACCGAGTTCCATAACGTCTAAAACCATTGACTTAACTTCGCCGTTTTCACCTTCAATTTTAACAGGGTTTCTCAAAAGATTGAAAACAACCCCTTCTTCTTTTGCGTGCCTGATTTCGGCTTTTCTTGCGGGAAGTTCTGCCTCAGTTCTTCTGTAAACGATATAGACTTCATCAAACCCGACTCTGACGGCAACTCTCGCGGCATCCATCGCAACGTTTCCGCCCCCTATAATTGCAGCTTTTCTGCCAGTCCTTATAGGAGTTGCGGTTTCTTCGCGGTTTGCACCCATTAAATTAACTCTTGTCAAAAACTCGTTGGCGGAATATACTCCGTTAAGGTTTTCACCCTCGATGCCGAGCATTTTCGGTAACCCTGCGCCGGAGCCGATTAATATTGCGCCATAGCCCTCTTCTTTTAACTGTTTTATGGTTATTGATTTACCCGCAACAACGTTTGTTTTGAAGTCAACACCGATACTTTTGAGGTTATCAATTTCTTTATCCAAAACGGTTCTCGGAAGTCTGAAGGGCGGAATACCGTATCTTAAAACGCCGCCGAGTTTATGAAGCGCCTCAAAAACGGTTATCTTATACCCTAATCTTCTCAAATCAGCCGCTGCAGTAATACCTGTGCAGCCTGAACCGATAATGGCAACCTTTTTTCCGTTTTCTTTGATTTCGGTATTTTCCATTTCGGTTAAATCGCCGACAAATCTTTCAAGCGCGCCTATTGAAACAGGCTCGCCTTTTATTCCGAGAACGCATTTGCCCTCGCACTGTCTTTCCTGGGGACAAACTCTTCCGCAAACCGAAGGCAGAAGGCTCGACTGACGGATTATATCCCCTGCAGCTTTTATATTATCTTCTTTTATCTGTTTTATAAACGCAGGAATGTTGATGTTTACGGGGCAACCCTCAACACATCTCGGGTTCTTACAGTTTAAGCAGCGCCCTGCTTCGAGTTTCGCCTGCTCAGGTGTAAAATTTTCTTCTACAGGATTAAAATTCTTTCTTCTCTCTTGTGCGTCCTGTTCAAATTGATGTTGTCTTTCTGCCATTTTTATCTTCCTTTTAATATCTCTTTAATCGTAATTCCTATATCGGCGGGGCTTTCGCAAACAACCGCGCCCGCCATTTTCAGTGCTTCAATTTTACTCTTCGCACTTCCCTTTCCTCCTGATATTATAGCACCGGCATGCCCCATTCTTTTTCCTTTCGGGGCGCTTTGCCCTGCTATAAAAGAGACTACGGGTTTTGTAACATTATTTTTTATGTAGTCGGCGGCTTCTTCTTCACCGCTTCCGCCTATCTCACCTATCATACAAATCGCCTCGGTTTCGCTGTCCTCCTCAAAGGCTTTTAAAACCTCAATAAACCCTGTTCCTATAATCGAATCGCCCCCGATTCCTATACAGGTGGACTGCCCGAGACCGTTTTGTGTCAACTGCCAGACTGCTTCATAGGTAAGAGTTCCGCTCCTTGAAATTATCCCGACATTTCCTCTTTTGTGAATAGAAGAGGGCATAATACCGATTTTGCACTTTTCGGGGCTGATTATTCCGGGGCAATTCGGACCTATCAGCCTTGCACCGTTTGCTCTTACAATTCTTTTTGTTTCGAGCATATCAAGATAAGGTATTCCCTCTGTAATGCAGACTATGGTTTTAATTCCCCCCTCGGCAGCCTCTCTTATTGCGCCTGAGGCGAATTTTGCAGGAACAAAAATCATCGAGGTATCAGCCTGAAGCTCTTCTGCGGCTTCTTTTACGGTGTTATAGACGGGCAGACCGAAAATTGTCTCGCCCCCTTTTTTCGGAGTTACACCACCTAAAATCTTTGTGCCGTAGTCAAGACATGATTTTGTGTGGAAGGAGCCCTCTTTCCCTGTTATTCCCTGTACTATTACTCTTGAGTTTTCATCGACAAATATAGACATTATAACCCTTTTAATTCCTCAATCGCTTCACTTAACCCGTTTACAACCTTAAATTTTAAGCCCGACCGGTTTAAAATCTCTGCCCCGAGTTCCTTATTAGTTCCCTCCAGCCTTACAATAACGGGAATATCAACTTTATTTTGTTTTAAAGCCTGCTCAATACCTTCTGCGAGGAAATCACAGCGGAGTATTCCGCCGAAGATATTAATAAAAACAGCTTTAACATCTTTATCCGAGAGCAAAATTTCAAAAGCTTTTGCGATTTTTTCACTCCCCGCACCGCCCCCGACATCGAGGAAATTAGCAGCGCTTTTGCCTGCCTGCTTAATTATATCCATAGTCGCCATGGCTAAACCTGCGCCGTTTACCATACAGGCGATAGTGCCGTCAAGTTTGATATAATTGAGATTAAACTCCTGAGCCTTAACTTCAAGCGGATTTTCTTCGGTTTTATCCCTCATTTCGGATATTTCAGATTGCCTGAATAAAGCATTGTCATCAACGTTGATTTTGCCGTCAAGAGCAACAACTTCGCCTTCTTTTGTTACAACAAGAGGGTTAATTTCAACCAAAGTCAAATCTTTATCAACAAAGAGTTTATAGAGTTTCTTTATAATAGCAGTGATTTTTTCGGTTATTTCATCAGAAAGTCCGAGTTTTTTAACCCCAACAACCGGGTTAAATTCTTTATTGAACTCAATTTTACCGCTTATAATTTTCTCTGGTGAAACTTTAGCAATCTCTTCAATTTCCATACCCCCTTCAGACGAGAGAATATAAGAAATACACTCGTTTGCTCTGTCAAAAACAAGGCTCAGATAGAGCTCTTTTTCGATATTTACCGCCTGCTCGATTAAAATTTTATTAACAATTTTTTCCCCTGCCTGAGAAGAAACAAGAGTCATTCCCAAAATTCGGTTTGCCGTTTCAAGCGCTTCAGGGAAAGTTTTAGCGAGTTTTACCCCTCCAGATTTTCCTCTTGCGCCCGAGTGCACCTGGGCTTTTATCACGCAGGGAACACCGATTACATTAATACAGTTCTCAATCTCAGCCCGATTAGTGCACAATACCGATTTTGGAACATTTATTCCGTAATCTTTAAAGAGTTTTTTCGCCTGATATTCGTGAATCTTCATTGTTCAACCGCCTCTTCTCTGATTAACACGACCAAAACTGCAACAATAACCCAGAACACTAATTGAACAGGGGCTCTAAAATAAACGGTATCAACAAAACCATGCACCAGCACCGCCAAAATCGAAAGCATACAGGCAGAAACGATTACTTTTGAAGAAAAATCACCTTTGTGTAAAAAGTTTTGTATCCCGTTTTTAAAGAGACAAACAAAGAACCCTAAGTATGCAAGCAGGGCAAAAATACCGCTTTCAAGCGCGATTTCAAGATAAATACAATAAGAACTCAGTGCATCAAAGCCTGAGAGCATATAAAGTCCGTAGATTTCCCTGAAGGTCTTATTCCCTGTTCCTATCCCCAAAATCCAGTTATCGGTAAACATTCTGAGAGAGGACTGATAAACATTGAAGCGAAATGATGTCGAAGAATCGCCCCTCATAAGAAATATTGAAAATATTCTCTTTAAAATTGAAGGAGTAGCAATAATTACCCCAGCTGATACCAGCGAAAACGAGCCTACAGTATAGTTCCAGGTCTTTTTTAAGCTCTCAATTTTAAATTGTTTAAACAGTAAATTATAAGTTACAAAACAAATCGCGAGCAAAAAGACAAAAAGCGCGATATAAGCCCCTCTTGTTCCGGTAAACACAAGCGTCATAAGCGTTAAGAGTGAGCAGAACAAAATAACAAAAAACATCGGAAATTTTTTGTTTCTGAGCGCCAAAAATGAAAGTGCAAAAAACATTCCGAGCCCTGAAACCAGATAGCCCGCCAGCAGATTTGGGTTATAGGGTTTTAAAGTTCCGTACACCCTGGACAAGACCTCTTCAGGGTTAAGATAGCTTGTATCCTGCCAGGTAGCAATACTTTCGATATGGACATTATGCTGAAGTATTCCTATAATGCCTTCAAAGGTCATTACCGAAAAGATGATAAAAATAAGAGGAATTATCTTTGTCTTATTCGATTTCAAAAACTGAACAACCGCAAAGAAAAATGCTGCATAGATTAGTGTTTTTGAAAAGCCGTAAAGACTTTGAGAGACAAGAGTAGAATTAATCACACTAATAAAGGAAATAATCAGAAAGGAAATAAAGAACAAATTTGAGGTTTCAAGCTCAATTTTTTCGCCCTTTACAATGAGGATTTTGATAAAAACCGCAAAAGCGGTCAAAATTGCCATAAAACCAAGCATTCCGCTCTCAAGAAATGCCGTTGATATTATCGTCAGAGAAATGAGAAGAAATATTATATCGTCAATTTTTGAAACAATAAAACTGCCTTTAAATAAAGGGCTGAGAAAATCCTGAACCCTAAAGAGCAAAGAATTAATTATATCAAAAATTTTTGATTTTAAAATCTTCATTACTGTTTCGCTTGTTTATCCTCAGGAATTTCCATCTGCAGCACCTCTTCAGCGCTTTTGATGTTTGAAACGGTGCCGTTGAATTTATATTTTGCACCCTCTAAGGTAATAGGAATACCGAGTTTTAATTTGTTTCCGCCAAGCACATACCCGTCAGAAGTCCATTTCCCGTTGTCTTCAAGTGTAACAATGAAGTCAAAAAGGAACGGAACAGAAACATCTTCAACGATTAAAAAACCGTTCTGGTTATTTGCACTTATGACCTCTTTTCTTCTGTCAAAGCTGACAGAGGTGATTTTGAGCTTTGTATAAGGAACATTTCTTATTGAAATAAAAGCCTCATCCCCGTCTTTAAACGGCAATTCATTATCTGTTATTGAGACACCTCTTATCATAACCTGGAAATATACTTTTTTATCGACAGTTTCAGGCAAGCCCGAAATTTTCTTATGCTTCAGCATAATAAAACCGCCAACCAAAAGCCCTATTACTATAAGCCCGATTATCACATAATCGCTGATTTGAAGTTTTTTCATTGTTTGTTTTTCCCTGTTTAATTTTTAAAATTATTGAAATCGATTTTGTCCAGAGTGTTTAAAAGTTCATCAATAGTGGTTGTCGCACAACCGAAGTATCTTATAACAATACTTGCCGCGAGGTTTCCTATTATTGCAGCATATTCAGGCTTCAAACCTGCTGCAAGCCCAAGCGTATAGAGTGCAACAACGGTATCACCAGCGCCCGTAACATCAAAAACAGAGGTTTTATTGAATACGGGGACATCAAATTCCCCTCTTTTTCTGTCAAAGAGCGCCATTCCCTTATCCCCTCTGGTTATAAGGACACACTGCGCTTCGGTTTTTTCGAGCATATCTGCCCCTGCTTTTTTGAGGGTTTCACTATCGGTTATTTTATACCCTAAAAAGCCTTCGGTGTCAGGCTGATTTGGTGTCAGAGAGGTTGCGCCTTTATATCTTTCAAGATTTTTCTGGGCATCAACAACTATAACTTTATTGTGTTTTTTTGCAATTTCGATAGCTTTTTTAATGATTTTATCCGTCAAAATTCCGATGTTATAGTCTGATAAAATTACCGCATCGAACAAAGGAATTGCTTTTTCCATTTTTTCAATGACTGCCTGCTCTGTTTTTTCGCTGAGAGGTGTCTGGGTTTCTCTGTCTATTCTTACTATCTGCTGTGTTACGGATTGTGAACACGAACCTGAAATTCTTGTCTTGACGGTTGTAACTCTTTCTGAGTCTTTAACTGTATAATCAGTGTTAATACCTGCATCATTCAAGACCTTCAGAAGAACGGGACCATAGTAATCTTCACCATAAAGCCCAATTACACCGACTTTTCCTCCGTTTATTACGGATAAATTGTGTGCGGCATTTGAGGCTGCGCCTAATAGTTGTTTTGTCTCATAGTGGTGAAGTATTAAGACAGGCGCTTCTCTTGACATTCTGCTTGTGTAGCCGTAAACCATCTCATCAATGGCCAAATCGCCGATTACAAGTACTTTTGGCTCAGATAACTTTTTTATCCCTACTCTCAATTCCTCAACATTAACTTCAAACATAATATCTCCGTTTGATTAAAACAACTGTCTTTTATATAATATTATCATAAAGAAAAAAATCAGAATTAATTATGTTAACACTTACAAACAAAACTTCAAAAATAACCTTTATAGGGGTAAATTTAGGGGCAAACAACGTCTCTGAGACTGCCGTTGCAATTATGGACAGGGATTTAAACATCATTACCCTCAATAAGCTCTATACAATGCAGGATATAAGATATTTCTTTGACACTCTGGCAGGGAAAAAGGAAAGTATTGTCGCTATCTCAATTCCCGACAACGAGGTTATGATAAGCAGCAAATGGAAATATCTTTCAAGAACCTATCACCCCGTAAACCTCAATTCATCAATAAAAAACGTTGATGACTGGGCGGACAGATTCTCACCGAGAGGCTCGGAGTATTTTAATGAGCTTAACCAAAACGGACTTGATATAGTCAGATGCGATATGGACAACCTAAAAAAGAACTTGGGGCTTTGTTATTCCTTCAGGGACAGAACCCCCGTTGACTGCAAAACCCTGCAAATTACTTTAAGGTCAAAATTAAATATCCAAAATCTGCCCTCGAATATGCTCCCTGTTTCGCAGCTCGAGGCAATCCTGTGCGCCTACCTTTCACATTCAATCATTTTCGGAGAGGAAAACAAAGACTATAAAGAACTCTATGAATACTGCGATATGAAGGTTTTTGGGGTGTAAAATTTTGTCAGGCAGAGCGCACAACTTACAATAAAAAAATTCGCCTTTACATTATTTAATCTATTCATGTATTCTTAATTATGATGTAATATGATAATATAAGAGACAGTTTTATCATGGGAGGGAAGTTGTCGGACACTCTTAAAATTAAAGGCGGGAAAGCATTATCAGGCGAAGTTTTTATAAGCGGCGCCAAAAATGCCGTACTTAAACTTATGGCTGCAGCCCTGCTCACTAAAGGAACAAGCACCATCCACAATGTTCCCGAACTCACCGACGTCACTATCATGCTCAACGTCATCTCTGATTTGGGCGCAAAGACCTCTTATGACAAGGTTGCAAAGACTGTCACCATTGATGCAACAGATTTAACAAGCATAACCGCAAAATATGAGCTCGTCAGCCGAATGAGAGCATCATTTATCGTCTTAGGCGCACTCGTCGGACGCTGCAAAGAAGCTATTGTTGCACTCCCGGGAGGCTGCGCTATCGGCGAGAGAAGGGTTGATTTCCACATAAAAGGACTTGAATCGCTCGGCGCAAAGATAAAAATCGAAAACGGTTATGTTCACGCAAAGACTTCTAAATTAGTCGGAAACGACATCTATCTTGATATTCCGTCTGTCGGTGCAACGGAAAACATCATGCTCGCTTCGGTTTTGGCTGAAGGTTCAACCAGAATCCAAAATGCTGCACAAGAGCCCGAAATTGTCGATTTAGCAAACTTCCTCAACACTATGGGCGCTGATGTTTCAGGTGCAGGCACTTCCGAAATCGTCATCAACGGTGTTAAACAGGAAGATTTGCACCCTATCGAATACACCACCATCCCCGACAGAATTGAGGCGGGAACATATATGGCTGCCTTTGTCGGCACAAGAGGAAAAGGTATCATAAGAAACATTTTTCCGAACCACCTTACCTTCTACACCGCAAAATTAATCAAAATGGGCGCAGAAATTAAACTTCTCGATCCTACAAGCCTTGAAGTTAAGGGAAAAGGCAAACTGAGCGCAATAAACATCATCACTCAGCCTTACCCGGGGTTTCCTACCGATTTGCAGTCCTTAGCCATGTCTTTGGCCTCGGTTGCTGACGGAATAAGTATTATAACGGAAAGTTTATACGAAAACAGATTTATGCAGGTGCCCGAGCTCAGAAAAATGGGCGCAGATATTCATCAGGAAAGAAATCACGCAATAGTCAGAGGGGTAAAGAACCTGACAGGCGCTAACCTCAGGGCGAGCGACCTTCGTGCAGGCGCATCTTTGGTTATTGCAGCTTTAATGGCACAGGGCAACAGTACAATCGATAACCTTCACCATATCGACAGAGGTTACGAACTTTTGGTACAAAAAATGAAGTCTATCGGTGCAAATATCGAGCGCTGCGAAAGTGTTGAGCCCGATAGCAAATTTGAGGGGAATTTAAGTGAGTCAAAATTATAAAAGATGGTATGACCATGATCCTGTTTTGCTTCAGGTAATAAATTTGCTTCAAAAGTATCAGAATGAACTGAAAAGTCAGGCTGAATTTTTCCTTAATAAAATTGAGGAAAAGGTTTCTAAGGAAACAATAGAAAAGTTTTATCAGATGGTTAAACCGCAAAACCCGTCGAGGTGGTACGATAAAGATCCCGTTATTTCAAGAACGGTTGAGCTTTTGAGGGTTGTTCCCCCCGCCGTACAAAAAGAAGCAGCCGAAAACTTCCTCAGAACACTCGATGAAATGGGCATCAGAGCTGACGTGGAAACAAGTATATAATGTCATACTAAATAAAAAAATTTTCATAACAAAAACAGGTACTTTTTATGTACCTGTTTTATTATTTTAAAATTAATTAATTTCCTATGCACAACCTGAGTATCCGCAGTTCAGGCAGATAAAACAGCCTTCACCGTAGCCGAGAACGTGTCCGCACTCGGGGCAGATGTGCTTTTCGCCGAAATGCTGTTCCTCGGGCTCTGTCACCTTCTCTGAAACCTTTATCTCAATTTGTTCTTCAACCTTCGGTTCTTCTTTTTTTGCTTCAAGATTCATCGGCTGGAACTGTCTTGAGTTGTTTCTGTAAACAGTGATACCTTTTAAGTTGTTTTCATAGGCAAGAAGATAAGCATCTGCTACATCTTGTCTTGTTGCATGTTCCTCAAAGTTTACTGTCTTTGAAACCGCATTATCCGTGTGAAGCTGGAACGCAGCCTGCATCTTAACGTGCCAGTATGGTGAAACATCGTGTGCGGCAACGAACACATCTTTAATATCCTGAGGAAGATTTGTGTGCTTTAGTGTTCCGTCAACCGCTATCTGATTCATCAGAGCATCGGAGTAAAGCCCGTTACTTCTGAGTTTTTCCTCAAAAATCGGGTTAACTTCAGCCATCTTCGTGCCGTCCATAACGTCTCTCATAAATACAAGACCGAACAGAGGCTCGATACCGCCAGAAGCTGCAGCTATCATTGAAATTGTACCTGTCGGAGCGATGCATGTTGTCGTTGCGTTTCTGATTCCGACTTCTTTAATTTGTCTGTCCAAATCAGCCCACATATCATCGGTAATCATGCCCGCTGATTTGCCTTTGTATTTGTTATAGAGGAAATCTTTTCCGTCATAAATACTGCCGTTAAAGTTCCCGAAACGTCCTCTTGTCTTCGAAAATTCGATAGACTGAACTTTTGAATGGTAGTCAATAAACTCCATAACCTGAGCGGCAAGGTGTGTGCCTGCCTCTGAGTTATACGGAATTTCAAGTTTCATAAGCATATCAGCCCATCCCATAACCCCGAGACCGATTTTGCGGTTGTTCTGAACCATTTCTGAAATCTGGGGAAGCGGATAGTTATTAATGGCGATAACGTTATCCAGGAAATGGATAGCCATTTTTGTTGTATTTTTGAGTCTTCCCCAGTTAATGACATATTTACCGTTCTCTTCATCAAGCATCAGGCCGAGGTTGATAGAACCCAGGTTGCAGGCTTCATAAGGAAGAAGAGGAACTTCACCGCAGGGGTTTGTTGATTCGATAGCGCCTATCTCAGGTGTCGGGTTGTCGTAGTTCATCTTGTCAATAAAGATGATACCCGGCTCGCCGTTTCTCCAGGCACCGTCAACGATTAGATTAAACACTTCTCTTGCACTCTTTCTTGCAACAACGTGTTTATCTCTCGGATGGTATAAATTATAGTCCTCGCCTTTTTTGAGGGCTTCCATAAATTCATCGGTTATAGCGACAGAAATGTTGAAATTATTAAGTTTGTTGTTGTCCGCCTTGCAGTTGATGAAGTCTAAAATATCGGGGTGGTCAATTCTGAGGATACCCATATTAGCCCCTCTTCTTGTTCCGCCCTGTTTTACGGCTTCAGTTGCAGCGTTAAATACTTCCATAAATGAAACAGGACCTGATGAAACTCCCATTGTCGAGCGGACAACGTCGTTTTTAGGTCTAAGTCTTGAGAAGGAAAAGCCCGTTCCTCCGCCTGATTTATGAATTAATGCTGTATTTTTAACCGTTTCAAAGATGGCATCAAGACTGTCATCAACGGGAAGAACAAAGCACGCCGCCAGCTGACCGAGTTCGCGCCCTGCATTCATCAGAGTTGGTGAATTTGGCATAAAATAGCGGTGTGTAATATAATCATAGAACTCTTTTGTGGTGTTCTCAATTTCCATATCTGTCGCACCGAACATTCTGTCCGCATTCGCAAGAGTCGATGCAACCCTCATAAACATATCCTGCGGTGTTTCGGTGGGCACACCGTTCGCATCTCTTTTAAGATACCTCTTTTCCAAAACCTTAATTGCGTTCGGTGTTAAATCAATTTTTTCTTTTAAGTCTGAACTCACTGTGACTCCGTACCCCTTCCTAAATATATAACTAAAGTATTATCTTTTCCCATGCCGAAAAAACTTTTGTTTTCAGCAAGTTTTAAAATTATACTCCAATTTTGCAAGATGTAAAAGTAGATGATTACTAATATTTACACTATTTGACATTTTTTAAACAAACTTCATGTTCAATAGAAACAGAGGTCATGAGTGTTTCAAAATTTTTAAAAATATTAACTTTTTTGAATTATCCCAAAACCCATGCCTGCCATGGTTTTCGGGCGGATAGGAGCCTGAGAGCTGGAATTTTTGTTAAATTTTTAAAGAAATATTAAATCAAAGATAAAAACGGCGAAAACCCATGTGTAACATGTATTTACATGTTTTTTCCCTCACCCTTAAACCCTTTTAAAAAATAATGTTGTAGCCCGATTTTGCGGATAGATTTTTAATATTAATAATGTAAAGATTTCGGATGCTCAATTTTGCAAAATTATCATATATTATTATCAAACCGCACGGACAATAAAATACCTTATGATTTGCGCTCGGAGGTCTTATTTCGGGAGGCAGAGGACTGCTTTTGCTATTTTTATAAGACAAAAGCGGCACTCAAAAAACTCGGTAAGGCGCTTGAATACTATCCTAACCACTTTAAATCACTTATGTTAAAGGGGGATATTCTGTTTTCCGAAGGGAATTATGATGAAGCGCTGAAAAATTATATAAAAGCGCTTGAACTAAAACCCGAAAATTCAAAATCGCTGGGCTCTGTCGCAAACTGCTTAAATGAATTAAAGTTTTTCAAAGATGCAAAAATGTTCTGCGATAAGGCGCGCGGTCTGTGCCAATTTGAAAATGATGATTTATATTCTTCACTCTATGAGCTTCAGATTAAGATTTCAATGAATTTAAAGGAATATTCAAAGGTCAAAAACCTTCTGAACACAAGAACAGTCAATACCCACGATAATTTAATCGTATTAAAGAGAATTTTATCAAAAACCCTAAACTCAAAAATGGAACTACAAAAACGGCTCAAAACAACAACTCTGAGAGCAATATAAAAGGTGTCAGGCAGTGCCTGACCTACAACTTATTCCTCCTCTTCATGAAACATTATCTTGCAAAATTCATAGTCGAGTGAACTTGCAGTTCTCTTTGTATTTTTCATCAGATTTGCTGCGATATAAAAATCTTCTATATCTTCATAATCTTTACAGAACATAATAAGCAGTTTCAGATTTCCGTTAACCTCCTCCGCCATTTTCTGCATTTTATCAAATTTGTCATTTTTAATAATATAACTCGTTTCTTCCATAATTACCTCCTTTATCATGAAAATATCATGACATCATTTTGATGTCAATATGAAATCTTGATTATCAAATTACGATTTACTATAATTAATATTTAGGAGAAATTTGTGGCTAGTAAGAAATACGAAAACGAAAAAGTTTTCACCCTAAGGATAAATAAAGATATATTCGAGAAAGTCAAATCCGCCGCTGAGGCGGATAAACGCTCAATTTCAAAAGAAATTGAGTATATCCTCTTTTCCGCACTAAACAAAAAAGACCAATAAAGTTTTTAAAACGTATTTTAAAAAGTCCCTAAAAATGCGGAGTTTTTAAAATAAATTTTAAAAACTCTTGAAAAGTATGAAAAAATTTTGTATAATTTAATTATGATTAAAAGAGAAGAATATTTAAATAAACTGATAACTTTTAAGGATAAAGAGCTGATAAAAGTTGTTACCGGGATAAGAAGATGCGGTAAATCAACTTTATTCAGGCTGTTTCAGGATTATCTTATAAATAACGGAGTCGATAAAACCCAAATAATAAACATCAATTTTGAGGATGTCGAGTTCGATTATTTAACTGATTATAAGATTTTATATAATGAAATATCAAAAAAACTTCTGCCCGGCAAAAAAAATTATATATTTTTAGATGAAATTCAACACGTAAAAGATTTTGAGAAAGCTGTTGACAGTCTGTTTATAAAAGATAACGTCGATTTATATATAACAGGTTCAAATGCCTTCTTCCTCTCGGGCGAACTTGCAACCCTGCTTTCGGGAAGATACGTTGAAATCTCAATGCTTCCTCTGTCTTTTAAAGAATTTTATTCTGTTCTGGATGACAATATAAGCAAAGAGGAAAAATTCAGCAAATATCTCTCGGAGGGCGGGTTCCCTTATCTTTTAAATTTACCTGACGACCAGGCAAAAAGAGATTATTTAGAGGGAATATACAATACAATTGTATTAAAAGACATTGTTAAACGCAAAAATATAGCTGATGTCGGGGTTTTGGAAAGTATTATTAAATACATTTTTGATAATGTCGGAAATCAAACCTCCGTAAAAAAAATTAGCGATACACTTATTTCATACGGAAGAAAAATATCCGCACCAACAGTTGAATCATATTTAAACGCACTTTGCGACAGTTATATTATAAACAAAGTCAGCAGATATGATATTTCGGGAAAACAGTATCTTAAAACTCTTGAAAAATATTTTGTAACAGACTTAGGACTTCAAAGGTTTTTACTAAATAATAATAAACAAAATCTTGGGCACAATCTTGAAAACATTGTCTTTCTGGAGTTAAAAAGACGGGGATTCAAGGTATATACAGGAAAAATCGGAGAGCTCGAAATTGATTTTATAGCTGAAGGAAACGGGGATAAATTCTATTTTCAGGTTGCTCAAAGTGTTTTAGACGAAAAAACTCTTGAAAGAGAGTTAAAATCTTTAAACAAAATAAAAGACCATAACCAAAAATTTCTTTTGACTATGGATTTTCTGCCCGAAACTTCACATGACGGAATTAAGCAGATAAATATTATTAACTGGCTGCTTGATAAATAGCTCATCCTCATTATCTTGCCTTTTGCTTAAATTTAGGGTATAAAAGAGAGAGAAAAGGTGATTTATGAAAATAATTATATTCGGCGCAAACGAACTCGGGTGTATGATAGCGACAGAGTTCTTTGAAGATAACGATATAACCATCATCGGAAACGAAGAAGGGCAAACCGATGCGTTCTCTAAATTAGACATCGCCTATGTCGTAGGACACGGCTCAAACATCAACGTTCTCGACAGCGCCGACATCAAAAACACCGATATTTTTATCGCCTGCACCGAAAATGACGAAGCAAACATCGTTGCATGCCTGACCGCAAAACAAATGGGCAGGCTTAAAACCGTTTGTTTCGTAAGCAAAACCGAAAACGTTGATTCCCTTTCCCTCGTGAGAGGTTCAAAATACAAAAATGAACTCTTTATAGATTACATCCTCTGGCCCGAAGAGCTTTTAACCCAGGAAATTTTCCGTCTGATAACAGTCCCCCAGGCAATAGATGTTGAAAATTTTGCCAACGGCAAAGCAAGACTGCTCGAGTACAGGATAGGGGAAAGCTCAATCTTTTTAAATAAAAAGCTGAAGGATATATCCTTCCCAGAAGAAACACTTATTGTCGGCATTACAAGAGATAATGTCCTCTTTATCCCTGACGGGGAAACTGAACTCCTCTTAAACGACAAAGTAATCTTTATGGGCTCAGTCTATTCTCTCGATATTCTCGCAACAAAATTCTTCAACGACAAAAACAGAGTTAAAAATATAACAATTATCGGGGGCGGAAATGTCGGGTTAATCTTAGCCCAGAATCTCGAAAAAATAGGGATAAAAATAAAAATTATCGAAAAAGATTATAAACGTTGCGAGGAACTGACCGAAAACCTCAAATCAACACTCGTTTTGCATGGTGACGGAACTGATGTCGAATTAATGAAGAATGAAAGCATAGAAGATTCCGATATTGTCGTAAGTGTCACAAACAGCGATGAAAAGAACCTCTTATGCTCGCTTCTTGCCAAACAATTAGGGGTTCGCAGGGTTATTACAAGAGTTTCAAAGAACGCAAACGTTCATCTGTTTGAAAAGGTAGGAATTGATGTGGCGATTTCCGAAAACACCGCAGCCATTGACGTTATTGAAAACCACCTTATCAAGACGGATATTGACATTCTGGCAACAGTCGATATGGGACAGGGCGAAGTTATTGAAATTAATTTCAGCCACGACATACCAAACATAAAGCTGAAGGACCTAAAACTCCCCTGCAAAGCCATTATTGCGATAGTTCAGAGACGAAACAAAATTATTATTCCGAACGGCGCAACTCAGCTGTTCTTTGGGGATAACCTCATAATCTTCACCCTCAAAGAAAATTCCGACAAGATAAAAGAGTATTTCAAAAGGTTTAAACCATAATGAGAACAGGGTATATCAAAAAAGCATTATCCATAATTTACAGGTATATGTCGTTTTTGATACTCGTTCCCTGTATAGTTTCCTTATGTTTTAGAGAATATGACTCAATTATACCGTTTCTTGTCGCCTCCTTATGTGCTTTTTTACTCAGCATAATTATGAAAGACAGAAAGGGTGTGGATTTAAACAATATAAAAAGGATAGAAGCCTTTTGGGTAACAATAACCGTTTGGGTTGGAGTTGCTCTGATAAGTGCAATTCCCTATATTTTCTTCGGGCTTAGTCCCATAAATGCACTATTTGAAGCAACTTCAGGGATAACTGCAACAGGCGCAACAATTCTGACAGACTTTTCTCTTTACCCCAAGGCAATGTTCTTCTGGCGCTCGTTTAGTCAGTGGCTCGGCGGTATGGGAATTATCGTTCTTTTTATCGCAATTCTTCCTCAGTTTGCGGTTGCAGGCAGGCAGATGTTCTTCGCAGAAGCCTCAAATACAACCGAGGACAAAATTACCCCGAGAATAAGGCAGACGGCAAGCGGATTATGGAAGATTTATCTCACCTTAACATTTCTTGAAATAATTCTTTTGACATGGTTCAAAATGCCTGTTTTTGATGCGATTTGCAACTCTATGTCAACTCTCTCGGGCGGTGGGTTTTCACCTGATTCAAACAGCTTTTGCTCTTATGACATACCGATTTTTGTATGGATTATAACCGCTTTTATGTTCCTTGCAGGGATAAACTTCACCCTGCAATACACCTTTCTTGCAAAGAAAAAGTGGACCGTCTTTTTTAAAGATGAAGAGTTCAGAACTTATGTGGTAACAATAATCGCGTTTACTCTTATGATAACCTTTGCCCTGTGCGGAGAAGGTCTTGCTAATTTTGGCAACAATATAAGAGAAGCTCTGTTTCAGGTTATTTCTGTTATCACCACAACCGGTTTTGCCTCGGTTGACTTTGCACAGTGGAATTTAAGAGCAAAGATATTTCTCTTTATCTTAATGTTTACGGGCGCTTCAGTCGGTTCAGCCTCGGGCGGATTAAAGCTCATAAGAATTTTGCTTGTACTAAAGTATTTAAAAAGACAAATTCAGCAGATTTTCCACCCGAACGGGGTTTATCTGATTAAATTAAATAAAAAAATTGTTCCCGACAGTGTTGTAACCCAAATGATTTCGTTCACCTTTTTCTATTACTGCATTTTTCTTATAACCGCAATAATTGTTATTCTGATTGAGAAAAACGCAATAATCGGGGTAACGGGGGCAATAGCAACTCTCGGAAACGTAGGCCCTGCATTTGGTGCAATAGGACCAATGGGAAGTTATGACTGTCTTTCGACCTCAACAAAAGCTGTTTTTATCTTCAACATGTTAATCGGAAGACTTGAATTAGTGCCGTTTTTGGCTATGCTCCATCCGGAGTTTTGGAAACTGAAAAAATAAAAATATCATATCTTGCCTAAAACTGTAAAATTTGGTAATATTGTTTAAAACAGATAGGATTGACAATGAACAAAAAATTAATAATAATATGCCTTTTAATTCCGATAGCAGCACTCATTTTAAAGTTTGTCTGGAAGGGTGTTTCGGGAATTAAAGTCGATGAATTTAAACCTGTTGCGGCAATATTTTTGGTAGATATTTCAGCATCAAACCAGAATTTACTCCATAAACAGGAGCAATACCTTTTGGGCCTGTGCAAAAGGCTCGATCCTGAGGACAAAATCAAAATTCTTTTAATTTCCCAGGATTCATACCTTGCTTATGAAGGCACACCGCATGCAACGGGTGTTATAAACAAAATGCTTAAAAAGTATTCGGCTTATGACTCAAAAGCCTATGGTACCGCCTATGGTACAGCGATGAAGAAGGGTGTCGGACACGCACTTTCAATGACAAAAGAAGGCTATGTTCCCGCAATAATCGTCTTAGGCGACCTTGAAAACGAAGGTGCTGTTGAAGGACAGATTAACTGGAACACACTTCCAAAGAACATTGAAAAGGCAAAACAATATATGCCTGACCTCTCAATAGCCTTTATGTATGCTCACCCGACAAAACTCGACCTGGTTAAAGAAAAACTCGGACCTGTTTTGGGTGAAAACAAACTCACGATTGCAAGTGAAGAAAATGCTGAAAAGAATGTCAGCAAAATCTTAAAAGCAATGGGCAGATAGAAATATTAGTTAGAAAGTGAAATAAAATGCAAATTACATTAACTTCCAAAAATCAGGAAAAAACTTTTGACAATGTTGAAATTCTCAACATCGGAACAAGTCCGAACTGTGATTTCAGACTGACTTTGCCGTTTGACCTGCTTTTGATACTTCAGAAAGCACCGAGCGGAAAGTGGATGATAGTCAACAGCTTCAAAAACGATAAGGTACTCTTCAGAGGTCAGCCGATGGGCGCCTCTATTGAATTTGGAAGTTTATGCAAATTGATGTTTGCGGAAGGTACGGGCTTTATTACCATAAAAATTTCGATGGTTTCTCAGGCGGCAAGCCAGAAATTATCACATATCAGCGCGATGAAGCCGACCGCACCTGCTCCTCAGCAGCCTGCGGCAGCCGAAGGCGGTGAAGCACCGCAAAAACCCGCAGCACCTGCGCCTGCGCCCAAAACGCCCTCAAGCAAAACTATTTCGATGATTCAGGACGAAGAACTCAACGAGTTTGATATTAAAGAATTATACGGAAGCGGAATAAATGCCCAGACAAAAATCAAGCTGGACAAGAAAAAAGCAGATATTGAAAAACGAAGAACAACCATCATCAAAGAAGTTGCTTATAAAGTTAATTATTTAAGACAAAAACTTGCTCAGAATGAAAAGATTTTGTTCATTATGAATGCTCTTATTTTCATTCTTCCGTTTGTGTTTATGAATGTTCTCAAAAGCGGATATTCTTTAAACTTTGGCGGTGAAGAACACCAGACGGAAATTTTTGTTTCCGTAGCCATCGCTTTTGTTGTAAACACACTGATTTTAAAGCAGGGCTCATATATGAGGCTTCAAAATAAGAGTAATCCCCACCCGAGCCCGACTGCAATTGCGGTTCAGAGATTATGTCTGCTCTCTTCAAGTATGCTCTTTGCGGTTGTAATGGTTGTTGCTATCGCACAGCTTCTCGGACAAGAGCAAAAAACTTATATCTTCGCGCAAATTGCTATCTTCTGCTCGTTCTCCTGCATATTAATCGGTTCTTTTGCAGGGTTTATGAAGAACGTCATCACTGAAGATGCGGAAGAACTTGACGGATATGAAATGAGAGAAGATTTCCAGGCTATTGTTAAAGATTATCAAACCTGGATAGGTTTCTTTGTAAACAACACAACAAAAAAGAGAATAAAAGATATACAGGAATCACTGTTTGAACTGAGATTAAAAGCCTTCGGCGAATATATGCTCGGTATTGCAACATCACCCTTCCTGGCTTACGGTGTATCTCAGACTTTAGCTATGTGCTTCCCTGATGCGGCAGGCTGGGTAAGAATTTCAGGCTTAACTTTAAGCCCCGTATTCTTAATACTTGCGACCTTATTAATCGTCTTTGCTTTCCACTGTTTCGGTATGTCCTTCACAATTTCAAGAAGAGTACACGCATCGGATGTTATCAAGCAGGATGGTTTCAGCGATTACAATATCCACGGTGTATCACTCCACGGAAGCGAAGGTACAAAGGTACTCAAGAAGGAAGCAAAAAAATGGTTCTTTATCGCTCTTGCAGTTGTTGCTATTGAAATTACAATGAACGTTTCCTACTTCATCGGAGAAATGGGCGATGATATGAAAGGCTTATTGCTCAGCTTCGTTGCAGCATTAGTTCCTACATCAATCCTTATTATGGAAACAACAATGCTCGGCGGAACGAAATTTGCAATAACCATCAGAGAAGAAATGTTATCAAAAATTGATAAAGATTTTTAGAAAGAAAAAATAAATGTTTAGATGTACGGAATGTAATACAGAATACGAAGTAAAACCCGATTTTTGCGAATGCGGAAATGATGAGTTTATAGAAGTTGACGGTTCACCTGCCCCTCAAACAGAGGTTTATCAGGAGGCAGCGCCCTCATCGATATTTGAACAAAATTCACTTCAGCCTCAGGCGGAATACAGAGAAGAAGTGGAAGAGGAGCAATTTAATTTTGATCCCTCCTTTGTTAAAAAGAAAAAAATTACCATAACTCTCGTAGGTGCTTCCGTTCTTATTTCTCTGGCACTTTTCTTCCTTGTCGGAAACAATACAACGGTAAAAGTTGATGACTCAGCGCAAAAGCAGGCAGCACTTGAAGCAAGAAAAGCCCAGCTTGCGAAAACCATACCCGAGGTTGACTCCTTTTGGGATGATACCCCTGCCTTCAAAAGCGGAGGTTCGGGTTCAACAGTTCCTCTTTTAAACAGAAATTTAAAAAATTTAAACGGAACAATGAAACAGTATATGTATACAATAGGAAAAACCTTCTCTAAGAACTGGGATACAAGAGGTATCTCGGGAACGGGTATTTGCAGAGTTGAATTTATCATTAACAGAGACGGCTCTCTGGCAAAATCAAACATTGTTAATAAATCAGAAAACCAGAGCCTTAATGATTCCGTTAATATGGCAATATCTCAGGTGCATAAGTTCGATGCTCCGCCCTCTGATTACCACGGCGAGAGAATACAGCTTGCTTTTGAGGTTTCAAAAGACGGAAAATTCAAGATGTATTATCCATAAAAAATATAAACAAAAAATCGGACTTCGGTTCGATTTTTTTGTTATATAATAAAAAACAGAGAAAAAGTAACGGAACAGTTCAGATGTTTTTGGATAAAGCAAAGATAAAAGTACTCTCTGGAAGAGGCGGAAACGGAATGGTTGCCTGGCGAAGAGAGAAATACGTTGATAAAGGCGGTCCTGCAGGCGGAAACGGCGGAAACGGCGGAAGTGTCTATTTAACCGCCGATGAAGATTTATCCACACTTATGGACTTTAGGTTTCAGTCTGTGTTTAAGGCTGAAAACGGCGAAAACGGAAGAATTAAAACCCAGCACGGCAAATGCGGAAAAAATCTTTATATAAAAGTGCCCGTAGGAACTATAGTAAAAGACTCGCTTTCAGGGAAAATTATTGCCGATTTGCACTATAATCACCAGTCTGTCCTTGTGGCAAAAGGAGGACGCGGCGGAAGAGGAAATGCCTGCTTTGCTACCGCGCAAAAGCGCGCCCCTCAGTTTTGCGAACCCGGGGAAAATTCTATTGAAAGAGATTTGGAGCTTGAGCTGAAATTAATAGCGGATATAGGGCTTTTAGGTATGCCGAATGCGGGAAAATCAACCTTTATCTCGGTTGTAAGCTCGGCAAAACCAAAGATAGCTGATTATCCGTTCACTACTCTTGTTCCTCATCTCGGTGTAGTAAAGAAGCCGACAGGTGACGGCTTTGTTATCGCAGATATTCCGGGACTGATAGAAGGCGCATCCGAAGGAACAGGGTTAGGTCATGAGTTTTTAAGACACGTTGAAAGATGCAGATTTCTTCTTCATCTCGTCGATTTGACGGCTGAAAACCCGATGAAAAACTATGAAATAATCAATTCAGAGTTAAAAAAGCACTCGGAGAGGTTATCTCAGGTATATCAGATAGTCGTTTTAAACAAAATTGATGCGGTGGAAGAAGATACCATAAAAGAAAATCTTGAAAAATTCAAAAAACTGGGTTGTGATGTCTTTGCAATTTCGGCAGCAACAAAGCAAAACCTCGAAGAGATAATGAATTTTATATACAAGAAGGTTGAAGAGATACCAAAACCCGAACTCTTTGTTGAAGTTGAAGAGGACGAAGGGGCATTTGACAATGATGACAGCTCTTATGAGGTTTATAAAGCGGACAAAGAGACTTATGTTGTTGAAGGCGGAAAAATCTTCAGACTTGCAAACGTAACAAACGGAAGAAATACCCAGCAGGTGCTGAGGTTTGAAAACATCTTAAAATCAATGGGTGTCTTTGAAGCGCTGAAGGCATCGGGCGCAAAAGACGGCGACACAATAAAAATCGGACATCTTGAATTTACCTACTGGCAGGATGAAGATAATGGTGAAGAATAAAACCATCTCTCAAATACTTTTTTACGCATTATCCTTTTTTATCCCGATTGCGCTAATTCTTTCGGTATGTTGTTTGCTCTCGGTTTTTCCTTTTGGGGATAAATCGTATATCTTTTGGGATTCAGACCTTCAGTTTGTCCCTTATTTAGCTCATTTCAAGCATATTTTTACTTCAAATACCGATTATATCTATTCTCTGACAAAAGCAGGCGGAAACGGGATGTTCGATTTCAATGCCTGTTATATAAATGATTTGCTTAACTTTCTGGCATTTTTATTCCCGAATAACCGCCTTGATATTGCACATGAAACGATTACCATAATAAAAATCGGACTATGCGGACTGGGATTTGGTTATTTTTTAAACCATAACAGGCAGGCTGATTATAAAACTCTGATTTTTTCAACTGCCTATGCACTTTCGACCTGTTCCATAATTTTTTCCCAGAATGTTATGGGGTTTCAGGGAATGTATCTTCTTCCCGTTGCACTTGTCGGAATAAAAAAACTGATAACAGAGCAAAAATGTCTGCTTTTCATTCTGACCACCGCATTAGCATTTCTACTCGAGCCTTATGCCGGCTGGGTTGTGCTCTCGTTCTCGTTTCTTTGGTTTTTGTATCTTTATTTCCTTAATACCCCACCAAAAAAGACTTTCGGGCTTTATGTTCTTTCGGTAATATTTATTATCGCCCTGAGCGCCGTTATCACACTTCCGACAAAATTTGCACTTGAGGGAACAAAATATTCCCCTGAGCTGTTTTGTCAGTATTTTCTGTTTAATATAACGGATATTTTTTCCTGTTTTTATACGGGAAGGCTCACTGACGGCTTGTTTTATGACGAACAAAACCCGCTTTTATACGCAGGAATTATTCCGTTCATCTTATATTTAGGTTACTTCCTTAACCCGGATATTGAGAGGAAAAAGAAGGTTATCGGTTTTCTTTTTTCCTGCGCCGTTTTGTTTATCTACTACTGGCATCCTCTTTTTGTTATATTTAATGGCGGTGCGACCTTTCCTCTGGGTTGTATCTACAGATTCGGCTACATTTTTATCCTGCTTTTCCTGTTTCTTGCCTCGGAAAACCTCGGTAATTTTGATTTTAAAAAGCCAAACAGCCTGCTAACATTAACTTTATTGTATTCTCTCATAACTTTTTATGTATATTGGAAAATAACTGAAGGCATAAACAGGAATATAATCGCGTTCGACTTTTGTTTCGGGCTTTTTGTCCTATTAATTTTATATTTATTGATAAAATTCCCACAAAAAAGAAATCTGTTTATCGGAATTTTGGTTATTTTCAATTTCTTTGAACTCTCTTTAAACACAACCGTTTGCTTTAATAAACTCGAAAAAAACAAACTCTCTTCCCCCTCTTCTTTCAGAGCCAACTACGATAATATGTCCGAAATCGTTAATTACGTAAAAGAAATAGACAAAAGTTTTTACAGAATTGATACCGAAAAAACCTTTTTAGATGAAGGAAAGCCTTCTACAAGAAGCAAGCACAACAACTCTATGCTCCATAATTATCCTTCTATATCCCACTACAGCTCGCTTGGGAACATGAGGCTGAAAAAATTATATGCCCAGCTCGGGTTTGACACCTATCTTCCTAACTTCATCATTACTTTCAGGGAAAGTCTTCCGAAGTTTGCCCCTTCTTTCTTGGGAATAAAGTATATAATCAGCGATAAAGACAGCCTTCCTTATGAAAAACTGTTTAATTCAAAAGGAAAAGAGCCCCTTTATCTTTATGAAAACTTAGATTTTCTTCCGATAGCCTTTGTTTCGGAAAAGAATATTCTTGATTTTAACCCTGACGGCAAAATCGTTGTTGATATTTATAATGAACTTCCCAAAATCATTTTGGGACAAGATATGGGGGATATTTATACCTCGTTTGATATTAACTCTGCCGAGTTTTCACCTGATGACTCAATCTCAAAAATAAAAGCAACCTCTCAAATCAGCGGGAAATTATGGCTTGCACACTTTATCAATAACTATCAGTTTTACACTATCGTTGCGGTAAACAACAAAGAGGCAAGACCTCAAAACTACCTTATGACCTCAAATATTGAATATCTCGGGGAATTTAAACAGGGAGAAGCGCTCGATATTCTTGCGATGAGGAGCTGGTTCAGGAAAAGACCTCAGGAGGTGCGTTTTGTTCTCTTTACCGAAAACGAAAACAAATTAAGGGAATATTTTGACCTCATAAGGCAACATGCCTGCAATTTAGAGGTCATCACCTCATCAAAACTCAAAGGACAATTTGAAACAACAAAAGATAATCAGGTGCTTGTTCTGACTATTCCTTATGATAAGAATTTCAGAGTTAAAATTGACGGAAAAGTTGTCAGTCAAAAACCTGTCCTTAATGAGCTTACAGGTATTGAAATAACCGAAAAAGGCAAGCACACAATCGAAATGAGATATGTCGCAAAAGGACTTTCCTTTGGGGTACTCATATCGGTTTTATCTCTTTTGTTACTTTCAGGCTTAACCGTTAAAAATAAATCGTTCAGGTTATAATTCCTTAATCTGTACGTCGTTATAAACCCTGCCGGCTCTCATGTGACCGCCCGAATAGAAGGTTTCAACAGAATCTGCGATAAACGAATTAACGGCGCAGGCAACATAAAAGCCCTCCAGCTCTGTTATGTCAACAGGGGCATAATGAGGATCAAAGGTAACCCAGCCGTATTTCTGGAAATAGACCTCTGCCCATGCGTGCCTTCTAGCGCTGACACCATCAATACGATAGCCTGAAACTATTCTTGCGGGAAGTCCTTTTGCTCTTGCAAGAGCAACAAAAACGTTCGCATAATCGGTTGTACCGGCTTTGTGGGCTTTCAGAGCTTTCTCTGCACCAAGATTACCAACAGAATGTCCGAGTTCAAGATTTTTGTTCATATAATCCGCAATAGCCATAAGAATATCAATATTTGTTTTACCGCTGATTTGGTTGGCTGCCGCTCTTACGGTCTTTGAATTAACCTCGATATTTTTTTCATCTTTGACATATCTGCTTCTGTTTGAAAGCTGGTCATAATTGCGGTTTAACTTAATGGCTCTCTGATAATCGTAGGTATGAAGATTAGCATTTAAGGTCATAATAACCTGAGGCTTTTCATTGACAAAATCCGTTATTGTTATTTTTGCAAATTTTGAATCATCACTATTTTGAATCTGAACATTCGGACGGGAATATTTAATATCAGAGATGGTCTGTTTTGCCGTACTTGTTTTCGGAACGGGGAACATCAAAATAGCCTTCTCGATATTGTCTATATCCTTAATATCAAGGTCAAACTGATATGTCATCGCAAACTTTTTGTCGGTAACCCTTGGCTTAGGCGCTTCCTCCTGAACTTTTGGAGGCTCGGGGGCTTTTTTTACGGGCATATTTTGTTTGTTCATCCATATATAACACCCGATTGCCACAAGAATTATAAAAATAAATAAATCACGCCACTGACTGTTCATAAAAAAACCTCATTTTTTCTAAACGGCTGTAATCTGCTCGGAGAGTTCTTTCTTGATTTCTTCAACAAACACATGCTTTACAGGGGAATTGTCGTCTTTTTTAAGATAAACGTCAACAATTCCTGCCTGAGCGATAAACCTTTTGCACAAAATACAAATCATCTCGTGCCCCCAGATATACATTGTTGCGCCCTGACATCTGTCCTGGCCTGCCTGGATAATTGCGTTTTGCTCTGCGTGGATGCTTCTGCAGGTTTCATATCTTGTTCCCGAAGGAATATTGTTTTCTATTCTGTAACATTTTCCCATTTCATAGCAGGAAACGACCTTTGAGGGTGTTCCGTTGTATCCTGTCGCCTTAATTTTTTTATCCGGTCCTACTATAACCGCACCAACCTGTGCTCTTAAACAGTTCGAGCGGGAAGCACAGGTTTTTGAAATTTCAAGAAAATAATCAGTCCAATCTTTTATCATACTCAGCCCTTTTCATAATTCCTCGGATATATAAATAATTTTAACATAAAATTTGTTAAAAATTCAGACTTAATATATTATTATTAATAAAGAGATATTTTTGGGTAATATGTTTAATACGCAGTTAAAATCAGAACCTCTTAAACAAAAGAGCATTTCTCTGACGGCATATAAGACTTTGCTTATATTTGCCGAGCTTCTGAAGCACCCCTGCACAAAAGAGGAGCTCATTAATCTTCTTTCAGATACGATAGGGGAAGAGCAGTCTTCAAAAGACACTCTGAGAAGAATTATTAACACTCTCAAAAAGGCGGGATGTATTATTTCAAGGCCGACAGAGAAGAACGGGTATTTGTATTCTCTTATCTCTCACCCGTTCTCGCCGGAATTTAACAAAAAAGATGCCGAAATTCTGAATTATATCCGCTCAAATATCGTGCTGTCCGAAGATTATAAATTTACGGATAAAGTTAATAAACTCTGTGAAAAATTAATCTCTTATTCCTCCGATAACGATTTTAAGGAAGAAATTCTTAATAATAACCCGTTTTCCGCCGTAAATCCTGAAATTTTAAACAGGCTGACCTCAGGGGAACTGATTGGCAGGGTGGTTGAATTTTCATATTTTTCGGCAAATTCAGGACTCGAAGAGCTCAGGTTTATCCCTCAGAAAATAACAATGAAAAACACAAAACTCTACATCTGGGGTTATGGCTTTAAATACAGTCAGTATGCCTTTTTAAATGTCGAGAGGATAAAGGGAATTAATTCTGTCTATGAAATAGACTCCGATTTCAGACTGCCTGCGTTTGATGTTCATTACACGATTTCGGGTGAAAGCGCCAAAACCTTTACCCCGGAGGGAAATGAAACCATAGAAGAGAAAGAAGACGGGGAAATTCTTGTTCAACATACTGCCTGCGATGATTTTTCGCTCTTTCAGAGGCTTCTTCAGTTCGGAAGCGACCTCAAAACACTGAGCCCTGACTTTATAAACGAAAGATTTCTTGAAAAACTCAAAAAGATAAGAGCGGGGTATTTAAATAATGAAGGATAAGTTTAAAGAACTTGATACCGGCTTAAAAGTCTTTGAAATATTAAAATACCTCGCAAAACAAGATGCGTCTTACCACGATTTAGAGAGGATTTTATCAAAAATCAGCGCAAAAGAGCTCAGCGATGAAACAATTTTGAAATATATTAACACCTTAAAATACTCAGGGCTTAATATCACAAAATCAGGTGAGGTGTTCAGACTTGAAAATCAGCCCTTTATGATTAATCTGACGGAGGAGGAGCTCGAAACTCTCGCTAATCTTGAAGCCTATTCAAAATCACTCAATAATGAAAGAGTAAATAAAGAATTTTCAGACTTTCTGAATAAAATTTCAAAATATTTGTCACCTCTCTTAAAAGAAAAATATATAAAACTTAGGGAAACTTCTACGGCAAAACCGATGTATGACTATAAGGACAGGGAAGATTTAATCAGGTTATGCGAGAAATATTTAGAGGATAATTTAAGGCTTGAAATTGAAGAAAATGGCAAGGGCAAATTCGTTTTTGAGCCTGCGGAAATTATCTACGACAAAACCTCGGTCTATCTTTCGGGCTACCTTCCCGAAACGGCTTCAAACAAACGAATAAATGTTAAGAATATTATTTCCGTTAAGCAACTGCCAACGAGAGCAGCAGGAAATAAATTCCTCAACACCGTTGTGTTTGAATGCTTCGGACGACTTGCAAAAAATTACAAACTTAAACCTTCAGAAAAAATAATCAATTCTTCCGAAAATAGTGTTATAATATCAAATGCACAGGAGGACAGAGATTTGTTGTTAAGAAGAATTTTAAAATACGGCGAAAACGCAAAACTTCTGCGCCCTCAAAGTCTGAGAGACAGAATGAAAGAGATTTTGAACGAAATGATTGAAAACTGCGGACAGGAAGCAAAATGAGAAGAATAGCAATAATTCCGATAGATAACAGACCTGTAACCTATCTCTTGCCCAAACAAATCGGCGAGATAGACAAAAATACGGAAATTTTGCTTCCCCCGAGAGAACTGATGGGCGGTCTGAGAACCCAGGCGGATATTTACGCTATCCTCGACTGGCTTGAGGCTCTTGAAAACGTGGAAATCTTAATTATTTCACTCGATACAATAGCCTATGGCGGATTAATTCAGTCAAGATACTGCAATAACACAACAAAGCAGATTATGACAAGACTGAAAAAACTCAAAAATATTATTGCCGAGAAAAACCTCAGAGTTTATGCGATGAGCAGTATTATGCGCATTTCAAATAACAACGTCAATGAGGAAGAAAAACCATATTGGGCGATGTTCGGAAGAAGAATTTTTGAATATTCTTTTGCGTGCCATAAGGCGGAAGAAACAGGACTGAAAGAAGATTACAAGAGAATTAAAACCGCAAAAAAGGAAATTCCCGAGGAAATTCTGGAAGATTATCTCGAAACGAGGAAGAGAAATTTTGAGATTAACCTTGAATATCTTGACTGGGTAAAGGAGGGAATAATTCATACCCTTGTTTATTCAAAAGACGACTGCGCTCAGTATGGTCTGAATGTTCAGGAGGCAAGAAAACTCGAAGATTTGACGCATGATAATAAAGAAATTTTTGTAAAAACAGGGGCGGATGAGATACCGCTTGCGCTTTTATGCCGAGCAATGAACTCAACCAGAAAACAAAAGATTAAGGTGCTTCCTGTATTTACCTGTATTGAAGGAACAGGCGAAATTTCAAATTATGAGGACATAACCGTTTTCCAGTCCGTTAAGGGGCAGATTGAACTCGCGGGCGGGTTTATGATACAGGACAGAATAAGCCTTTCCTCAATAAAAAATATGAATGTTGAGGAAAAATACGGGGCTGATTTGGTGCTTGTCGTTAATAATTTTGAGGGCAAGCAGGGCGAACTTGTACTGGGAACTGAAGCCGATAAAGCAGGCGAAGCATTTACAATGCCCCCTCTGCCGTTTTTTGTAGCGGATATAAAAAACGCGAACGGCGGGGATAATTATTTTGTTGAGTCTTTGTTAAAATATCTGCCTAGCGAGAAGTTTTTCGGGTATGCGGGGTGGAATACGACAGGGAACAGTCTGGGAAGCGCCATTTCGTGCGCGTTTATCAAGTTTAATTCTGAGAGAGTAAACAGAGAGATGTTTAACCAGCTTCAGGCAACGAGATTTTTAGATGACTGGAGCTATCAGGCGAATGTGAGATGGGAGCTCAAGGAAGAGAATAAGTCGCTTGATTTGGAGGTGCTGAAAAATAAGATGGGCACTTACGAAGAGAAGATAAAAAGGCTGTTCAGAATCAGAGATGATATTAAATATACACTTCCATGGCACAGATCGTTTGAAGTTGAGGTTGAGTTTGACAAACTCGGTTAAAATAAAAAGACTGGACTGAGGGCAGGAGTTGAGTTATAATGGAAAAGAACCAGGGGCGGGTGGCGAAATGGTAGACGCACTAGTCTTAGGAACTAGCGCCTTGGCGTAAGAGTTCGAGTCTCTTTCCGCCCAATTAATTAGACGATAGGCCCTTTTGACAAACATGTCAAAGGGCTTTCTCATTTCATAGGTTGGGTTTTAACCCAACATTCAAAAATCTTACAACTTCAGCGACTCCAAAAATGCCTGACAACCTTCAGCCACGTCATCATAACATTCTTCAAAATTCCCAGAATACCACGGATCTTTGATGTTTCGAGGGTTATCCGTAAAATCAAGCAGGCGGTGAATTTTGTGCTTTGTATCAAACCCCACTAACGACTGGATATCCTCAACATTACCGTCATCCATTGCAAGAATATAGTCATAATATTCATAATCTCTCTGCCGAATACGGCGGGAATAGTGCTCTTTAAACGGAATTTGTTTTGCTCTCAGAATTTCCCTTGTACCATAGTAAATTCCCTCGTGGTGAATTTCGTTATAACTCTCAGTTCCCGCGGAATTAATCTCAAATTGGTCTGAAAGCCCCTTTTCATCTACCATATTCTGCAAGACAAACTGCGCCATCGGTGAGCGGCAAATATTTCCCAAGCATACAAACAAAACTTTTATCATATCAACCTAATTCCTGAATATCGATTTTCCGTGCGTATCCTGTGAGCCTGTTCTGATAATACCCTTCTTATAGGCTTTTTCGCTCGTTTTATTATAGATTTCTTCAGATATATCAAACCGATAGGGCTGGTAATACCCCTCCGTAAACAAAACCTTCTCATCTTTCAGACTTGCATATTCCGAGAAAAGTTCATCAATAACGGCATCTAAGGTTTCATCTTTGTCAAAATACCTCAGAGGGTGGGCTATTCCGACAATGCCATATTTTAGAGTGTGTATTCTTTTGATAAATTCTTTATAATCGCTCATAAAGTTCAGATTTTCGTACTCTGTCCCGTATTGCGCCATTGCGTCTTTAAAATTCATATCCTTAAACGGCCATTCATAAGGGTTTATCCCCCACGCGAGCAGGTGTATTCTTCCCTCTTCCTTCTGTGAAGGCATTTTTAAATAGCCCTCTGTTTCCATACCAAGTACGAGTTTAACATTTTTATACTTTTCAGGGTTTTTCTGGATAACATCAACCGCCTCTTTGCACCCCTGAGTGTTGAAATGGTCTGTAATCGCAATCACCATCGGATATTTTTCAAACGGGTGCTTTGCTTTAACCTTATCAGCATACTCTGATGCCTGATTAAGAGTTTCCTCGGGTGTCAGACTGCCGTCAGAGAAGGTCGTATGAGAGTGCAAACCCGCTCTGTAAGTCAGTTTCTTAACCCCCTCCATATCCCCTTCTTCATACAAATCGGACTGATATTTTTCAGGGTGTTTATTATATTTTTTAATCAGGTAAGTCAATTCCTTTTCGCCCATAATTGACTTCATATTCTTCATTGTGTATTCACTGTGACCGCTTGATTTAAGCAGGGCTTCTTTATACTCTTTATCGTTTGGCGCAAAAGCCTGCGATGAGTGGATATTGAGCCCAAATAACAAGCAAATTGCAAACAATTTTATCCAGAAATTTCTCATATTTTTATCCTCAGCTATATCTTAAATCATATCTCATTTCGGGTATTACCACAAGAATTTTAATCTGTTGTAAGAAAATTTTTGCTATGGTAAACTAATTTTTAAGAGGGATAAAAAGATGAAAGCGCGCATAATTCTTATTAATATTCTTTTGATACTGCTTGTCTTGGGGGGGCTTGAGTTTTATTCCTACAAGCTCACAAACGATAAAAATATGGCATTTAAGGCACAAACGGACAAACTGGAATCGAATAATTCGAGAGATTATGTGACTAAATACCGTCTGCTGAAAGACTTTTATGCTCCGAGAACAAGATATTTTACGGGTTCAAACCCCGATTTAAAACCTATATTACTCTTTGGATGCTCGTTTGCGGAGG
>JAFXYZ010000014.1 GCA_017541465.1 bacterium
GTACGGGCGCACCTGCTCCGAGCTTTTCACCTTCTTCTTCAAGAGGTTCGGGAACGGGCGCAGGCGGTGGTGCAGGCTCAAAGAACGGAAGATTTTCGGGAACCGGTTCGGGCAGCGGTAATGTCGGAAATCCCGGTCCCGGTAATCCGAACGGAGCTCCAGGCATAGATGCGATTAAAGAACCTGACTTCGGTCCTTATATGAGAGAACTCCAGAGAAGAATTAAAATGAATTGGGATCCGCCAAAAGGCAACGAAAGCAAACGAGTTGTTCTTTTGTTCAAGATAAGCAGAGACGGAAGATTACTGAGCATAAAAGTTCATAAATCTTCAGGTTTGGAGGCTGCAGACACCGCCGCTATGAATGCGGTTAAACTGACGGCACCGTTCAAACCGCTCCCTGCAGAGTTCAAAGGTCAAAGTGTTGATATTCAGTTTACCTTTGATTATAACGTCTTTGGCGGTTCACTACATTAGATACAATTAGAAAAAAAGAGGAAATAAACTATGGAATTACTTTTACATTCAATCAAACTTGACTGGCCGGTATTGTTGCCAATCCTGATTTGCTCGCTTTTGACGATTGCCGTTGCAATCAACAGGTTTGTCTATTATAACCAGAACAAAAGAGATGTCTTTACTTTTATGCAGAGATTAAAGAAGGAGCTTGTAAAGGGCAGATTTGATGCGGCTGAAGATTTAAGTGTTCAGCTCGGCGGTGTTATCGGTGCGGTTGCACAGGAAGCGGTCAGAATTTTCCAGGATCAGAAGGGCGGTTTTTCACGTTCTTTCGATATTTCGGCAGCTCTGGCTACAAGAAAACTGGAAAAGCATTTGACTATTCTCGGTACAATAGGCGGTGTTTGCCCGTTCTTAGGTTTGTTCGGAACGGTTGTCAGAATCCTTTATACCTTCCAGGATTTGGCGGTTCAGGGTAACCAGTCGGCAGCGGTTGCAATGGGTATCGGTTCAGCGCTGATAGCTACAGCCTTCGGTCTTGGTGTTGCTATTGTTGCGGTTATCTTCTATAACTTCTTCCAGTCAACGGTTAAAAGATTTGAAGATGACTTCCAGTTAATCAAACTCTTATTCCTGAGTTTCGTTGACTCTGAAGATGAAGCACAGGCTCCGCAGGTATCTCAACCAATAGTATAGGAAAAAGTAAAAAATGTCGTTTGGCAGTGATAAAGAACAAAAATTATTTACGGAGATTAATATTACTCCGCTGACTGATATTTTTCTGGTGTTGTTAATCATTATGATGGTTATTGCGCCTACGTTTCAGTCAATGGGAACGGATATTAATGTCCCCGAGATAAACAGCGGTATTGCGGTTGAGCAGAAGAATGCGACTGTTTCCGTAACAAAACAGGGGCAGTTCTACCTCAACGGTGCACCGATTACAGAGGATAAATTAACCTTAGAGCTTCAGAAACTCAGACCTACTCTCGAAAAACCCGAGGTGGTTGTTAAGGCTGACGTTGATGTTAAGAGCTCCGAGATTTTGAAGATTATGGCGGCTGCTCAGGTGGCAGAGTATTCAAAATTAATCGTTGCAGGTGAGCCGCTCTCTAAGAAGGAGCAGAGTGAACTTGCACAACAGGACAATGCGCCTCAGCAAACTCAGGAGCAGCCCGCAAAAGTGAATGTCCCCGCTGAAGAAGAGTGGGAGGAGTAGATAATGGCAAAACAAAGACAGACTTTTAATGAAATTAATATTACTCCTCTGACGGATATTTTTCTTGTATTGCTCATCATTATGATGGTAATTGCACCGCTCCTTGACCAGCAGGGCTTAAATCTTGCCGTTCCGAGCATGGTTGAAGAGACGGAAGAATTAAAGGAAACCAAGATAATTGATGTCGTTGTCGGAGAGGATAACAAATACTATATTGACGACAATGAAGTTCCGCTTTCAGAATTGCAGAATACTTTGGTTAATTTATCAAAAGAACTTCCTGACGGGCTTTTAATCGAGGCTAAATCAGACTCAACCCACGGCGCTATCGTTAAATTAATGGATATAGCAAGAGAATCGGGTGTAAAAAGTATTTCTATAACGGAATTATAATTTTCTTTTTATCTAAAAAAACACCTCCTATTTTTGGAGGTGATTTTTGTAATAATCTGAAATTCTTTGGTCAATTTCTTTTTGTAATCCGTCTCTAACTTCGCATAATTTTTTAAGCTGCTGATCATAAACATCGAGATTTGCATCAGGGTTCTTTTCCTTTTCTTCCTTCATTTTAAGGAGTATTTGATTAATTTGATCTTGCGTTTCATATTTTTTATACATCTTTTGCATGCCGGTCAGTTTTGGCTGTTCTTCGGGAGTTTTACCATCAGTTTTAGCTGTTTCTGTGGGCATAGACTTTTTTATTTCTCTGAATATTGGAGAATTAATATTAATACTATCCATAAAAAATTCCTTTCTCTTTTATATTTAAAAACTGAAAAATTAAAAAAATTGCCCCCAATTTTTTTGTTATTTTTTTACAAAAATCGGGCAATGTGATATTATAAACTTATATTATTCAGAGAAGAGAGGTATATTTTATGTTAAATTTCAAAAATAAAGTTGTTCCTACCCCCCCCCTACAAAATTATTTAAAATATATTTCGCTATGGAAAAACAATATAAAGGGTTTTCCTCCCCTTGATAGGGGAGGTCAGGAGGGGTGTCGATATAACGATGGTTGTAAAATCAACCCTCTCCCTAGCCCTCTCCCCAGGAGAGGGAACGTGTTGGGCTTCACTCTCGCAGAGGTATTGATTACTCTTGTTATCATCGGTGTTATTGCGGCACTGACTGTTCCGACTTTAATTCATAAACACAGAGCAGAAGAATTTGAATCAAGATTTAAAAAGGCTGTCAGTGTTATTAATGCTATTCCTAATTATTTTAAGTTAGATAATGCAGAAGAGTTAACTTGTGAAAATTATAATGATAAAAATTTTGCTAATTTATTAAAAAAGCATTTACAAGTTATGAGAGTTGAAGATGGTGCAGTTATATTTAATCAAGCGACACCTAAATATAGAAATTTTTCGAATACTGCTGATTTGACAACTTCAGGAGGTTGGTTCGATAATGGTAATATCGTCTTAAACGATGGAATGACTTTTTTTATCGATAATGACAATGGTTTGTTTATTACGGTTGATATTAACGGTTATAAAAAGAAACCAAATAGATTTGGTTATGACTTATTCTGTTTTTCTTTGGCTCATAAAATTGGTAAATATGATGAAATTACCCAAAAAGGTAATGGAAAAGCCTATCCGATGGGACATCCTTATACGGGATATACAAATCCTGTTTCTTGTTCAAAGTCAGGTGATTCAGAAAAAAATGGTCTGACTTGTGCCTATGAGGCCTCAAAAAATCCTAATTATTTTAAAGAATTGATGTATTAGTCTGATAAAATATAAATTTTCATCACCCCACCCTAACCCTCCCCGTCCAGGGAGGGAACATAGTTCGTAGTTCGTAGGGTAGACTTTAGTCTACCGATTAAAAAAGGCTTGTTCTATTGAACAAGCCTTTTTCAATACAAAAAATAAATTATTTCTTAGCCGGTTGGGGTTTAGGCTGAACACAAGGTTTTTTAGCGCCGTTGCATTTTTTCTTATCAATGGGGCATCCTTTTTTAGGTGTATCGCATTTGCAGTTTGGTTTACATTTGCAGTTTTCACCGCATTTACAGTTCTTTTTATCTATTGACTGTTTGTGCATTTCTCTTAATTTATTAAGTCTTTCTTCAACCCTTTTTTGGTGTTCATTGTAAAGGTGTTCTTTTTGTTCATCTGTCAGGATATTCTGGATTTTTCTGAAATGTTCATCGATAACAAAGTATTTATCTTCCTGAGCATCCATAATTTTGATTTCATAATCTCTGGCTTTTTTGTCGAGTTTATGTATCTTCTTATAGGTTGAATCGCTGACCTTCTGAAGTTCTTTCTTTTGTTTTTCTGTAAGATTTAAAGATTGATCACCAAGCAAAACATCTGTAAAATCAGGGCGTCTTGCGGCAGGTCCCTGCATTGGAGGTCTTTGCATTTTAGGGCCGTCAGGTGCTCCCTGGGGTGCTGCATTTGATAAGCCTGTTGTACAAACTGCAGTCGCTATAAATAAAGCAGTTAAGATAAGAGTCTTTTTCATAATCTCGTGTTCTCCTTTCAGAACTATTAATTTTCTATCCATACATTGTATAGAACGTAACATAATATATAATAGTTCATTTTTTGAAAAATTAAAAGAAAAAGTTCCAAAAACGGAACTTTCTTATTTAAAAAACCAAATCTCACTCCCAATATGTTTTTGTTTATCCTTTTGTTTATCTCATTAGGATAAAACAAAATAAATCTTTTTTAGTAAATAAATTTCTTTCAAAAATAAAATTAATTAACAGTCAATTCTTCCCAATCACTTCCCTTGATATTAAGCCATCACTCCTCTCAAAATATTGTTAATCCGTTCCGTTGATTAAAATCATATAATCATCATGGTTAGTAAACAAGCATAATTTTATTAATTATTTTTTACAATAGACCATGCCCATAGCGGCTATTGAAGAAACCTGTTTTTACAAACTTTAATGAACGAAATTTAATGAAAATAGGTAAAATTTCGGGACTTTTTTGCTTGACTTTTTTCTCCCTCATCGCAAACCCAATAAATATACGGGCATGGTAAACTCAATAAAAACGCATAAAAAAAGAACCTCTGTTTTTAGAGGTTCTTCTTTTAATAATTTCAAGAAAACTTATACAGCTCTTTTTACTTTGCCTGCTTTGATACAGGAAGTACAAACTTTTACTCTTCTGACAGTGCCGTTATCATCAATTTTAACAGACTGAAGATTAGGGCTTTGTCTGTAGACATTATGTTTATGAGAGAATGAAAGTTTTGAAGCTTTCAGTTTCTTTTTTCCGCAGATTTCGCATTCGACTGACATTTTTATTTCCTTTCGATTCGCATTTTATTTCATATTAACCAAAAGAAAATCATTAATCAAGCAAAATGTTAATTTTTGCAAAAATAGGGAAATATGATATTATAAACTCATATTGTTTAGAGATGAGAGGATAGTTTATGTTTAATTTCAAAAATAAAGTTATTCCTACCCCCCCCTATTTCTTTTGGAAAAGAAGTAGGCAAGAAAACTTTTGTAGTTTTGCAAGTTCTATCGGGAATTTACTAAATCATAGTTTTGGTAATATAGTTTTTCCTCCCCTTGATAGGGGAGGTCAGGAGGGGTGTCGGTATAATGATGGCTGTAAATTCAACCCTCTCCCTAGCCCTCTCCCCGAGAGAGGGAACGTGTTGGGCTTCACTCTTGCAGAAGTATTGATTACCCTTGTTATTATAGGTGTTATTGCGGCAATAACTGTGCCAACTTTAATTCAAAAACACAGAGCAGAAGAATTTGAAGCAAGATTTAAAAAGGCTGTCAGTGTTTTAAATACTGCTGTTAATTATATGAGAATGGATACTTCTCAGGAATTAACGGTTGAAAATTTCTCTGAGAATACTTTTAAAAATGTATTTAAAAAATATTTTAATGTTATTGAAGATTGTGGTAATAAAGGTTGTTATGATAATGCAAAACCACCATATAAAAATTATTCAAATTCGACCAGTGCATGGGTTAATTTGTTTAATGAGGGAAATTTTGTACTAAGTGATGGTATGACAATATTTATTGATAATGATGGAGCTGATTTACAGATTTCTGTAGATATTAATGGTTATAAAAAGAAACCTAATAGATATGGTTATGATTTATTTACCTTTGCACTTGCATCTTCTTCCGCTAGTTATGCTAAAGGAAAAGGTAAATTATACCCGGCAGGTCATCCTTATACAAGATATTCTAATCAAGATTATTGTTCAAAAACATCTACCGATACTAGAAATGGTATTTCATGTGCTTATGAAGCTTCAAAAAATCCTAACTATTTTAAAGAATTAATGTGGTAAACTTTTCATTAAGATAGTTAAAAATATTACATTGCTTTTATAGTAATGTAATTTTTTTTGCGCTAAACTGTTGTAGAAAGGTGTTTTTGAATGAGTGTTAAGGAATTGTTTATAAGGGAGATGCTCGAAGAGGATGAGCTCAAAAACCTCAGTCCTTTTGCTGCAAAAAGCCGCTTTACAAAAGGGCGCAAAGTCGAGGAAGTTCCCTGCGAAATCAGAACTCAATTTCAGAGAGACAGAGACAGAATTCTTCACTCAAAAGCCTTTCGCCGTCTTAAACATAAAACCCAGGTCTTTTTCTCACCCTTCGATGACCATTTCAGAACCCGTATGACACACACTCTTGAGGTTTCTCAGATAGCAAGAACAATTGCAAAATCCCTGAAACTCAATGAGGATTTGACAGAGGCAATTGCTTTAGGACATGACCTCGGACACACTCCCTTCGGGCACAGCGGTGAAGGTACTTTAAACAAGCTCATGAAGGAAGGGTTTAAACACAATGAGCAGAGTGTCAGAGTGGTTGAGATAATTGAAAACCTTAATTTAACCCGTGAAACCGTTGACGGAATTTTGAACCATAACGGCGATGTTACTCCCTTAACTCTTGAAGGGCAGATAGTCAAAATCTCGGACAGAATTGCCTACATCAACCACGACATTCAGGATGCCCTGAGGGCTGAGATAATAAAACTTTCCGATATTCCCTCCGATTGCCTTGAATATTTCTCTGTTTCAGGCAGAGAGAGAATTTCAAAGATGATATATGACATTGTCTTAAACAGTTTTGAGCAGGACAGAATTATTATGTCTGAGGAATGCAAATTCTATCTTGATAAACTAAGAAGCTGGATGTTTGAAAATGTCTATTTTTCCCGCGGTGCAAAATCTGAAGAAGCAAAAGCACAGGGGGTTATCGAGAACCTCTTTTATTTCTACTATGAACAGTTAGCCTATAAATACAAGAGTGAGGACGTTTTAAAACTTCAGAGAACCGCCTGCGATTATGTCTCCGGCATGACTGACAGATATGCGCTTATTAAATATGAGGAAAATTTCCTCCCGGCGCCGTTTACAAGAAAGAATGATGACGGCTTTTTGTATAAACTTGCTGAAATGAACGGACTTGAGGGCTGATGGAAAGAACTTATGCCGATGCACTTGACGAAATAAGAAACCGTGTGGACATCGTCGATATTGTCCAGACAAGAGTTTTGCTCAAAAGAAAGGGGCAGAACTGGTGGGGCTGTTGCCCGTTTCATAAGGAAAAAACACCCTCCTTTTCCGTTTCGCCTTCAAAAGGTATTTTTAAATGCTTTGGGTGTGGTGAATCGGGGGATGCCATTACTTTTCTGATGAAAATTAATAATCAGTCCTTCTCAGAGGTTATTCAGGACTTAGCGAAACAATATGGGATTGAACTTCCGAAAACTTACGGGCAGAAAAAGGATAACAGTGAAGAAAAACAAAAGGCAAGAGAGGCGCTAAAGGATGCCTGCGAATATTATCAGGAAAATTTATACTCATGTCCCGAAGCAAAGAAGGCGCTTGAATATTTGTATTCACGCGGAATAACCGATGAGATAATAAAAGAATACAAAATCGGGTATTCAATGAAGCAGTATTCTGCGCTTCAGGAAAACTTTAAAGATAAATACACCTTTGAACTTCTCGAAAAAGCAGGGCTCGTCTTGACGACAGAGAAAGGAAACAAAGTTGACCGCTTCCGCCACAGGATTATGATACCTATAATTGACGATAAAAACAATATTGTAGCCTTTGGCGCGAGAGCCATTGACGAAGGGCAGAACCCGAAATACCTTAATTCACCTGATACTATCCTCTATAACAAGAGCCGTATTCTCTACGGCATTAATGTTGCGAAGGATGCCATTATAAAAGAGGACTACACAATCATTATGGAGGGTTATTTTGACGTTATCTCGGCTCAGGCGAACGGGCTTAAAAACTGCGTTGCAGCCTGCGGAACGGCGCTGACCGTTGACCATATCAAATTAATTTCAAGATATTCTCAGTCAAGAAAATTATATCTCGCTTTTGATACCGACTCGGCAGGGGTTATGGCGACAGACAGAAGCTCTGCCGTCATAAAAGAAGCGTTTCAGGGCTTAGGGGATATAAAATCTTTTGACGCGTCATTTTCCTCTATGAATGAGGATAAATATGCCTGCGAAATAAGGGTAATCGTGCCCCCTCAGGGTAAAGATCCCGATGAATACATCAGAGAAAAGGGGGTTGAGAGTTATAAAAAATATCTTCAAAATGCCCAGCTCCTGCTTGATTTTCAGATAGACAGAGCCTTGAAGGAGGTACCAAAGACAGCCTCTGTAAGCGAAAAAATCAGCGCGGTGAGAAAAATACTCCCTTTAATCGAGGAAATTAAAAATAATATCGTTCAAAATGAATATATAAAGTCCGTTGCTACAAAACTTGGGATTGACGAAACAGCATTGGTGAGGGAATTTAACAACTTGAGCAGGGCGAGTGTACAGGAACGGCAACAGATTAGTCCAATTGTAACGAAAACTTCAAATATTTCCGAAAAAGCGCAAAAAAATTTGTTGTCCTTATATTTAACCACTGAGAGAACTTTGGATTATCATGTTCTTTCAGAAAAACTCAAACAAGTTAAATTTACGGAAAAAAATCTTATAATTCTCAAAAACACAATTGACAAATTAGTATGTCAGGTAAATAATGATAATGAAAAATTAACGGATGCCCTGTATGTACACTTTGCTGAGGATAGTGAATTAAAGGAAATAATAACGGATTTAATATATTTATCTGATTGCTTCAATAATCTTGCGCCAAATGATTTAGAAGCTGTCATAGACGAGAACATTAGCAGAATAAACGCGTATAATGAGACTTGTTTTGAGAAAGAACTGAAAACAAAATACTCACAGGCTAACAGTGAAGAAGAGTCGATTCAGTATCAAAAGCAACTCATCGAGCAGTTACAGAAGAAATTGAAAACCGGAGATTAATTGATAATGAGCAGAAAAAAACTTTCAGATTTACAGGTGATTGATGTCATCTCTGAAGAAGATGAAGAAGATACTATGATTGAAGAACAGTCATCAAATACGGATATTATTATGATGGCGGATTCCGACAACATCAGCCGTGACGGTCTTGATGTAATTATAAGCTCAGAAAGAGACAAAATCATTGATTCTATGGAGCATGAAGATTTGTTTGCCGCTGATGATATGGTTGAAGAAGATGACGATGATGTTACAGCCGACATCGTGCTGCCGAAAGGAATTTCGGTCGATGATCCCGTCAGAATGTATTTAAGAGAAATCGGCAGAATTAAACTTTTAACGGCCGATCAGGAAATTGATTTAGCCAGAAAAATTCTTGTAGGCGGTAAAGACGGCGTTATGGCAAAGAGAAAACTCGTTCAGGCTAACCTTCGTCTCGTTGTCAGTATCGCAAAAAAATATGTCGGACGCGGGATGCTCTTCCTCGACCTCATTCAGGAGGGTAACCTTGGTTTAATCAGAGCAGCCGAGAAGTTTGACCACGAAAGAGGTTATAAATTCTCTACTTATGCTACCTGGTGGATTAGACAGGCTATCACAAGAGCTATCGCAGACCAGGCAAGAACTATCAGAATCCCTGTTCATATGGTTGAGACTATTAACAAATTAAAGAAGGTAACAAGAAAACTCGCTCAGGAGCTTTCAAGAAAACCGACCGAGGAAGAACTTGCTGTTGAAATGAATATTTCAATTCCCAAACTCCGTGAAATCGTTAAGGTTGCACAGGAGCCTTTATCACTTGAAACTCCTATCGGAAAAGAAGAAGATTCAAGACTCGGTGATTTTATCGAGGATAAAGAAGCTGATGCGCCCGTTAAGACTGTTGCTCAGGAGCTTCTCAGAGAGGACCTTGCGGAAGTTCTCGGAAGCCTTTCTTTGAGAGAGCGCGATGTACTCCGTCTGAGATTCGGTATGGATGACGGTCGTCAGAGAACTCTCGAGGAAGTCGGACAGTTGTTCGGTGTTACAAGAGAGAGAATCAGACAAATTGAAGCAAAGGCTCTCCGTAAACTAAGACACCCGAACAGAAGCAAGAAATTAAAAGAATATGTAGAAGTTTAATACATAAAAAAGGTTCGCTTAATGCGAACCTTTTTTTAGTTTTAATAATCAAAATTTATTCAAAATTAATTCTGTTTACGTTTTCTTCTTCGATAATAACGTCATTTTCTGCTTCATAGTATTCATCTGTGAGTTTTGTATCGGTGATTTTTATATCGACCAGTTTTTTCAGTATTTCAATATAATCAAGGCATTTTTTGCCCTTTACCCCGATGGTTTCCATTTGTATTTCACCGTTTGGCAGTAATTTTATTTTTAGTTTGCGCTCTGACATAATTTTACTCCTTTAATCAAGATTAATTGTTAAAACGATGGTGTTATCTTCAAGAACTTCTTCTTCTTCGATTTCCATATTTTTTTCTTTTATTTTATCGACAAGTTGAAGATAGGCTTGTTCCTGAACATTTAGTTTATATTCGGAGTCCAGGTTTTCAATTTCGGTTGCCGGTGTTTCGGAAGGATTGTGACGAATTTTGAGTTCAAACGCTTCTTCTTTTTTTTCACGTTCAAAAGTGAGTTCAAAATTGTCAATGACGCATTTGATTTTTAAATCGGTTTCCGTTTGGATGTTGCCGCCGTGCTCACTCAGAGTTTTTACGAGAGTGTTCTTGTCTGCAAAGACTGTTTTGAAGAGAGTTTCCTCCATAGGTATTGTTTCTTCTTCGTTTGTGCACCCTTCACTTATATATTTGTAGTCAAGATAGTCTTTCTTTGTGCTTTGAGATGTTGTTGCCGCAACTGTTGTTGTTGCTATAATTCCGCCTACAAGCCACCAGCCGAGTGCTATCGGCATCGCTACTACTGTACAGGACATATATTTTTCTCCTTTTCTTTTTAAAAATCCAAAGTTCTTCCGCCTCTGCTTGCTGAGACGTTATTGTTGTCTATTTCTTTTGTATATTGCGATAAATTAGACTGTTTTGCCGCAGATACCGCTCTTACGTTTGCCCATGCCCTTAAAGATAAAATCTGTTCTCTTTGGGTTGTTGAGAGAGGAACGGTCGTTTTTATGTTTTTTATTAAATCGTTATAGGTCAGAGGTCTGTTTTCAAAGAAGGCATCGCAGAGTGATGAGATAACTACCTGTTCGATTTCGGAACCGATGAACCCTTCCGTTGCCTGTGCCAGATTTGAGCATAATTCCTGCAAATCACCGATTTGGCTGGCAACTTCCCTGTCTTTCAGCCTTTTTTTGAGGTGGAGTTTAAAGATTTCTTTTCTCTCTTCCACCGTAGGAAGGTCAACAAAGAAAATTTCATCAAAACGCCCTTTTCTCAATAGTTCGGGAGGAAGAGTTCCTATATTGTTTGCCGTTGCGATAACAAAAACAGGTGAGGTTTTTTCCTGCATCCAGGTTAAAAATTGCCCGAAAATTCTTGAGGAAACACCGCTGTCTGCGTTTGAACCCAGTCCGCTAAGTCCTTTTTCTATTTCATCTATCCATAAAATACAGGGGGCAACGGCTTCCGCCATATTTAATGCCCTTCGCATATTTTCTTCAGAGCTTCCGACAAGTCCGGAGAAAACTTTGCCAAAATCAAGTTTTAAGAGAGGCAGCTGCCAGATGGTACTCATGGCTTTTGCCGTCAAACTCTTACCGCAACCGGGAACTCCCGTTACAAGAACACCTTTGGGTGCGGGAATACAATACCTCTTTGCCTGTTCTGACCAGGAGTTGTTTCTTTTTAACAGCCAGCTTTTGAGGTTATCAAGACCTCCGATGTCATCTATGGAGTAGTCGGAGCGGACAAATTCCAAAATTCCCGTTTTCTTGATTACCTGAATTTTTTCCTCCATAATAACGGGCAAATCAGACATGTTTATCTTGCCGTCATTTACCATTGCAAGTGCAAAGGCACTTTCTGCCTCCTTCAGAGTGAGTCCGAGAGCCGCCTTGCAGAGTTTATCTATTTCCTCCTCCGTCAGTTCGCTTTCCACCTTTGCATTCTGGCTCAGCATTCCTTTAAATTTGCTTTTTATTTCCTGGAGTGTCGGGAGGGGAAAATCAAAGAGGGTAATCTCTTTCTGGAGTGATTCGGGGATAATCAGCTCGGTAGATACAAAAATAACGGTTTTTCTGACTGCTCCGAGCTTTAAATCGGGAACAATATCCCTCAGTTTTCTTATGATATTGTAGTCGGGCTGTCTGTTTTTGAGCCCGAAGTTTACGTGGAAATCATAGAGAATAAACACCGCGTCTTTATTATATTTCTGGATAAAATCAAGAGCCTTGTTCGGTGCGGTTGTGTCACTTACTGAGTGCTGGGTGGTGTCGTTATATAAACCCGTTGTCTGCGCCCAGGTGAACACTTCTCTCGGGTATTTGACCAGTTCCGTGTTTGTCGCAATCGCTTTTATGTACTTTGTCACCCTGTCCTCTTCAAAGGTGGTGATGTAGATCATCGGGAATCTTGCTCTGATTAAATTGTCAAGTTTGTATTGGCTCATAATTTATCCTTTTTTTTTATCTTATCTTAATTTTGACTTTTTCTAAATCGAGTGATTGAAGTATCTCGTCAAAGTTGCCCATTCCGTTCATAAAAACCAGCCCGTTTTTGGAAATATTTACTTCAACCTTGTTTTTGTATTTCGTAAAAATGCCCTCGTCATATCTGTTTGTTAAAAAATGGTATCTTTGGTTCTCAGAACCGCACCAGGGGCGGGAATAATCAACTTTATCAACCTCAAAAGCCCCGTCTATTAAGAGGTCGGTGTTCTCTAAAAGAGTTTTATTTTTTTTGTTTTTTCTTAAATTTTCGATTAAATCACCCGTAAAACATAAGACGCTGAGACCTTCTTTCTTGACTTCTTTTGCAATATAACCCAAAACTTTCGCCTGCTCAAAGGGTTCTCCGCCCAAAAAGGTTACCCCTTCGATTTTTTCTTTGTGCTCCAGAATATCTTTTATTATATCATCGGCGCTATAGAGTGTGCCCTCGTCAAAAGACCAGGTATGAGGTGCCTGACAGCCTCTGCAGTGTCTCGAACAACCCTGTACCCAGATGCAGTATCTTGTTCCGGGGCCTTCTACTTTTGTATTTTTTAATATTTTATAAACTCTTAATTTCATTATCCTATTATACTTTTTTTTCTTCCTATAAATCAATATTTCTTTCGGTGTAATGAAAACCTTTTTCTTCGTTTTTTATTTTGTTTGCAACAATTATGTCTTTCAGGTTTTCTCTCATTTTCGGAGATAGATTTAAATAATCAAATAGTTCGTTTATGTCATTAAACCCGCCGATTTCTTCTCTTCTTTTTATTATCTTTTTGGCATGTATTATGCTTATCCCCGATAGAAGTTCTAATTCTTTTTCGCTCGCAGAGTTTATGTCCATTAATTTCTGGTATGCTTTTGCCTTTGAGGGTTTTGGTTCTTCTTCTCTCAGGGCAACAATACCCGTTGTTTCTTTCGTTAAAATCTTGTTATTATTGATTATTTTTCTTAAATCTTCATAAGTGGTATCCTGATTAAAGACAGTGCAAACCTCAAAGAGAATATCTGATCTTTCAATTTCGGTATTTCTGATTGCTTTTAAAATCAGGCCTTTTTCACCTGTCGATAAATCTCTGAGTTCAATTTTGTTTTTAAATAAGAAAATACACCTTTTGTTTGAAACAGTAAGACAGCTTTCACCTTTGCTGTAATTGATATATTTCCCTGCGCCTGAGACAGCATCATACAGTTCTTTCTGTGAATTTACAAACTTACTTCTCTTCGCCTGCAGAGTCTGCCATTTCCGCTGTAAAAATGCTATTGCATATAGACCTATTATAAACCAGATTATTATACCCAATTTTCTTCTCTTTACTAACCTTCAAAACTGTCCTGAATTATTATTCGTCTGTTTTTCAGGGAACTTTAATTATAAATCAATTTTTCTTTCTTCTGTTCTTTCTGTTTTATGTTTTTCGATTTTTTCCGCTTTTAAAATGGGATAGAGTTGTTTTTTGATGTTTTCGGTGAGTTTTGTATATCTGAAAAAATCCTCGAGGTCTTTAAAACCTCCTGTATCTTCCCTTCTTTTTATTATTTTTTTAGCGAGAATAACGTTAATTCCGCTGAGAGCACTTAATTCTTCAAGTGTTGCAGAGTTTACGTCTATCATTTTTTTTGCTTTTATTTCTGTTTCTGTTTTATAGGTAACCTTTTTTGGGGGTTCTTCAGTCGTTACACCGCATTCATGTATAATGTACCACAGTTTTGCATAGTTCATCTTATCATTGAGGGCAGACAGAGTTTCGTAGAATATCCTGTCTCTTGCACTTTTTTTGATGAATACCGTTCTTGCATACCTGCGTGTATTCTTTTGGGATAAATCTTTTATCTCAATTTCTTTAGCAAAACATATAGAGCAATTTTTGTTTGAAACAGTTAAATACTTCTTTTTTCTTTTCTTTTTTGTACCAAGGTACTTTCCTGCCGTTGAAATTAAAGAGTACACTCTTTTTATAAATTTTGTTTTTTGCCTGAAATCAAGCGAGGCAATTTCGAGAAAGGCAAACAAAATTTTGCGGTCGGTAAAAAACATTAAAAGTAGTGCTTTAATGAAGTTCAATTTTTCAGCCTTTATAAATCAACATTTCTTTCGTCAAATTTTTCAATCTCCGTTTTTTCAATTTTTTTAAAAATAAGAATTGAAGAAAGCTGTTTTTTTATGTCATCTGTAACTTTAGTATAATCAAAAAACTCCTCGGAGTTTTTAAACCCTCCGATTTCATCTCGTCTTTTTATTATCCTTTTGGCGTAGATGATGTTTATTCCGGGAAGTTCTCTCAGTTCTTTTTCAGAGCAGTTGTTTATATCCGTTAATTTTTTTATTTGTCTTTCATCATAAACTATTTGTTCTTTTATTCTTATTCTCAATTCGTTTTCAAATATATTTTTGATAGAATCGTAATTGCTGTAATAAATAAACGAATTGCAGAGTCTATCCCAAACCTCTCCCGTTCGTTTATCGCTTATATATGTGAAAGTTCGGTGTTTGAGTGCGGGATTTTTTTCAATAACGTAAATCATATCGGCACTTTGAGATAATAGGATTTTGCAATAACCATTTTCGAGTGACATTTTTTTTCTTAATGCTACTCTTTGTAATTTCTGTTGCTTTTCTTTTTCTATTTCTGTCTGCGAAATGTTTGATCTTAAATCAGTTATATATATGTAATTTCGATTTAAGTCAATAATAATTAGACTAAACAAAAAAATAAATAATATTGACGCTATAAAAATAAATACAAAATCCATTTTAAATATCTATGATTCTTTCTTTTGTCTTTTGTGTTTTCTTTTCAACTTTGAACTTATTGCAGCAGATAAGTTTTGTCAGTTTTTTTCGGATTCTATCTGTTACTTTAATATAATCGAAAAATTCTTTGGAATCTTTAAATCCGCCGATTTCTTCTCGTCTTTTTATTATCCTTTTGGCGTAGATGATGTTTATTCCGGGAAGTTCGCTCAGTTCTTTTTCAGAGCAGTTGTTTATGTCCGTATAATTTTTCGGTTTGAACTTGTTTTTGTCACTATAGATGACCCGTTCTCTGACTTTAGTTTTGAAATCTTGTGTAAAAATCATTTTTACGAAATTATAATTACTTGAAGAATCAAATAAATAAGAAAGTGTATTCCAAATCATAGGTATTTTATCTTCTGCGAAGCAGGTAAAGGCATGATATTTTGGTTCTTCAGTTTTTTCAATAACGGTAATTATATCTCCCTCATTAGATAATCTTATATAACAAAAATCGTTATCAAAATATTGGTTTTGTTTAGCGGCTTTTCTTACTGCTTCTTTTTGTTTTCTTATCCTTTGTACTCTTTCACTTTTGTATGCATTAAAGACAATATGATTGGCATTGTACTGTTTTGAGAGACTGTCAGATAAAACAATCAAAATAAGAAGTAAAATTATCGGTAAAAATGCTATAATATATATTGTGAACAAAATTTTCTTTCTTTTTCTTTCTACAAATCGAGGTTTCTTTCGTCAAATTTTTCTGATTTTACTTGTTCCGTTTTTCCCAAAATTAGAAATGGAGTCAGTTCGTTTTTGATGATTTCTGTCAGTTGGAGAAATTCAAATAGTTCTTCTTTGTCCTTGAAACCACCGATTTCTTCCCTTCTTTTTATTATCTTTTTAGTAAGAATAATGTTTATCCCGGGGAGTGCCCTCAGCTCTTTTTCCGTACAGCTGTTTATATCGAGCAGTTTTTTAGAGGATATTATTTCTTCTTTTACCTGCACTTTATAATTGTTATTAATCTTATTTTTTATATAATCATAATCTGTAACATCAATGAAAAAGTCATTTATAAAATTCCATACTTTAGGAGTATTTGTATCGCTGACATAACGGAATGTGCGGTATTCCCTGCTTATATTGATTTCCGTGACTTTAATTGTATGGTTGTCTTTTGTCCTTTGGACAACACAATATTTATTCCTGATTAAAAATTCTTTCCTGTTTTTTTCTTTATTATCTCTCTTTCTTATAATTTCATTTTGAAACCAGTTTGCTTCCAGTCGTATATAAATGAAATATAATAAGAAAAAGATTATTATCGGAGAAACAACGGATAATATATAAAAAGTAACACTATTCATCTGATTGCCTGCCTTCTCTATATATCCAGATTTCTTTCGTCGGATTTTTTGTTCTTCTTCTTTTCCATTTCTTTGAAGATGATAACAGGAAAAAGTTGTTTTTGTATGTCATCTGTAACTTTAGTATAGTTAACAAACTCATTAAAGTTTTTAAATCCCCCGGTTTCTTCTCTTCTTTTTATTATTTTTTTAGCAAGAATAATATTTATTCCGGGGAGTTCTTTTAATTCCTCTTCACTTGCCGAGTTTATATCAATTTTGGGCGAATTGCTTTTTTCCATTCCTCCTTCTTATTAATAGTAGAACCCTCTACTGATATTTGATTATTGATAAAGTAGTTATAAATATTTCCATATGTTGTTTTTCGGTTAAAGGTTCGGACAAGATAATTGATGAAATTAGCTCTTTGTTCCTTTGTCATATCTTTTGTTTTGATAGATGTGATATTAAGTGAATAGTCAAGAATTCTGACTTCTATTTCTTCTTCAACATATATACAGCAATTTTTGTTTTTAAGTACTTTGCAGTTTCTTTCAGAATCTATGGATACAAATTTTCTTAAACTGCCCGGCACGATTTTTAAATCCTTTGCAAATATTCCTATTATGGCTCGTTCGATACGTTGTGGTGTACCCTCTAAAAAATAGAATGAAATAATTACAAGCGGGATGAGAATCAATGCAACAACAATATTGTTTGTTAATGCTAATAAACAGAAAGTTACAAGAATTATTAATAACACAAATATTAATTGTATAATTGTTTCAATCAATATGCCCATTTATAATAAAATCTTTCACTAATCTCTGTTTTTTTTGTCGGTTGATTTCTTTTGAACTTTAATTTCCTAAAAATCAATTTCTCTTTCTTCTTTTTTCTGTATCTTTTTGTTTCCTTTATACGGTTGAACGCAAATAGTTTTTAAAAGCCTGCTTTGAATTTTGGGTGATACCCTGATAAAATTCAAAAAATCACTGAGGCTTTCAAATCCTCCGATTTCTTCCCTTCTTTTTATTATTTTTTTTGTAAGAATAATATTTATTCCGGGAAGTGCTTTTAATTCTTCTTCATTAGCCGAGTTTATATCGGTTTTTGTTTCCTCCTTTTTTGTTTCTTGCGGGACATATAAGGTATCATCTCTTATAAGTGTTATATTCCTGCCCTTCAGAAAATCATGGATATTTTCATAAGTCGTATTCTCGTTAAAAATCAAACAAAGAAAATTTTTAAGGTCTGTTTTTTGTTGTTGTGTTATTCCCTTCGTTTTGACGGCTCTTATTTCTGTTGTAAAATTATAGTTTTTGAGTTCAATTTCCCTGTCAAGTAATACACAGCAGTTCAGGTTCTCAAATTTAAGGCATTTTCTTTTGGGGTGATTTGATATATACCTGTGAAGGTAGATGGGAACACTGATTATATTCCACCCTTGTCCCAGCAATGATAGTCGCCCTATCATGTTTGTGATCAGACCTAATGCCCCAATAAATATGCAGACAAGTATAATACCTAATACATATTGAAAAACAAATTCCATTTAAAATTTAATCTTTTCTTCACTAACCTCTCTTTTATTGTCGGTTGAAATATCAATAACTTTAATTACAAAAAAAAACCGCCGATTTTTGTGTGGCAGTCTTTTTATTATTAAAAACTCTTATATTATTTAAACTCCGGGCGGCAGAAGCGGTCTTGGTGCTCCAGCACCCTGATAGATAATATCGGGCGCTTTATGTACCTTTTCTTTTAAATCGCTGTCGGCTGCTTTTTTAACCTTTTGCCAGAATTTTGAAACACCCTTCTTTGCTTTTGGAATATTGTCGTTTACCCATTTTTCGGTATTAGCCTTCATTGGCTTGAAAATTCTGCCTGCTCTGTCTTTTACCGATTTTGCAGCTTCCGAGAAATTCGGCATCTTCTCTGAGAAAAATTTCTTAACAGGTGTCAGAGCTTTTCCTAACGGCTTTCTGAAGGCAATAGCCGCAGCAATTGCGGTCAAAGCAAGTGCGACTTTTCCCACATTCTTTTTATTTTGTTCCTGTTGCTGAACAATTCCGTTTACATATTTTCTCTGAAGTCCTGAATAAGTTCCTTTTGAAGCATAACTTCTGCCAAAACTCTGTACCCCTGAAACGTTCATAAAAATATTCCTTTCTTCAATTTCTCCTTAATTTAATAAAAATTATTTTTTCTCTCAAATTGACTTTATGGAAAAAACAAATTAAGAAATGTTAAAAAAACAATTTGAGATTTTTCTACTCTGAATATATGATTTTTGCCCAAAATGTTTTATTTTTTTTATTTTTTATCCGATTATATATATAAGTGGGTTGCAGGATGAAAAATGACAGAGAAAGATACTGAGAAATCATTGACTACACTGGTTAAGGCGCAGGAGACACTTGAACTTGCGCGAAAATCTCATGAGAAATTTTTGGTCAGGGGTTCTCAGACCGATCTTGAGCAGGCTATTGATTATTATGTTGACGTAATAAAAAATGCCCCGACACTCTCAGAACCTTATTACAGGCTTGCAACTCTCTTATGGCAGAATGGTCAGATTAATCTTGATACTGCTATTGAACAATGTAAATCCGCAGTCAATTTGTCACCCGATAACCCAAACGCAAGAATATATTCGGGGTATTTCCTCGAACTTGCAAAACAGTATGATGATGCGGAAACGGAGTTCAAGGAAGCTATAAAAATTAATCCTTTAAATTCTGCAAGACCGAGAATTTCGCTTGCCGCGATGTTCTTTGAAAAAATGCAAAATGAAGCGCCATCTATAAAAGACATTTCTCAGGCGCTTTATTACTTGCTCTCAGGCAGTGCTGCCATGCTTTTTGATAAAAATACGGTCAAAATGCTCTGCACAAGCCTTAATAAATCTTTTTCAACCGCAGGCTTTAAGGTTATGGGCAATTTGCTCGAAAAGATGAATAATAAAGATTTGGCGGTTAAAACCTATTCAAAAGCCGCAGAAGAGGTCGGAAGTCCTGATTTCTTCTATCAAAAGATAGGGGATATAAATATCCAAAATGAAGATCCCCAGCTTGCTTATAACTCTTATAAAAAAGCGCTTGAGCAAAACCCGAATAATAAAGATTTGCTCTATAAAGTTGCAACTATTGCCCAGACCTATTTTGAGAATGAAACGGACTGTGCAATTGACTGCTACACAAAACTTTTAGAGCTTGAGGATAATAAAGAAAAAATTTATTATGAACTGGGGCATTTGTATTTAGTGAAAAAAGAAGTGATTAACGCAATAAGCGCCTTTAAACTTGCGCTTGAAATTAATCCTTCAAACCCCTTCTATCATAATGCGCTTGCTTATGCGCTTGTTGATGTTGAACAGTTTGAAGAGGCGGCTGAGCACTATCAGTTTGCCATAAACATTAACCCGAACCCCGAATGGACATCTATTGTATGCCAGGCACTCGGGATGCTTAAATTTAAGGTGTTTGATGATGTTAATTCAGCGATGAACCTCTATCAGTCGGCAATTCTGCTCGATCCCCTCTCTGAAGAGGCCCACATCGGGCTTGGTGATATTTTTGAGGAGGAAGGCGATACAGATTCCGCGATTAAGGCATATTGCGATGCTATCACAATAAACCCGAAAAATCCAAAGTCGTATAATAAATGCGCGCTTGCTCTCTGGCAGAAGGACTATATTGAAGAAGCCATTATTGCTTATCATAAGGCTATCGGGTTAGATCCCGAATACAGCGCCGCCTATAATAACCTCGGTGTTATTTATCTTGACGGCATAAGAAACTTAAAAGAAGCGAAAAAACTCTTCTCTGAAGCTATCAGAATCGATGGTGAGTACGCAATGGCATATTTTAACCTTGCAAGAGTAGAGCAGGAGCTCGGAAACAATATCGAAGCTGCTATAAACTACCAGAAAGCACTTGACTTTAACCCGATTAAAAATGAAATTGACAGAGAGGATATAGTCGCAAGACTTCATTCACTTTTTGAAGTGTAGTTATTCACAAAACACTTCAAAATATCCTATGTCGTGGTGGCAGACGGGACACTGCACTTCGGGGCTTTTGCCTTCGGTTATGTATCCGCACTTTGCGCATATCCATTTTGTTTGCTCTCTTTTGAGAAACACTCTGTTTTCTTCTATCTGCTCGGCTAAATTCTGAAAAATTTCCATGTGATGATGTTCTATTTTGCTTATTAAATCAAAGGTTTTCGCTATTTCTTTAAACCCCTCTTTTTCTGCGGTTTCAGAGAATAAGGGATATAAAAACTCGGCTTCTTCTCTTTCGCCTTCGCCCGCGCAGATAAGGTTTTCCTTTGTTGAACCGAGGCACGAGGGGAAATTGAGGTAAGGGTAATTGACAAGGTTTACGTCTTCACCGTCTAAAAATTTATAGAAGATTTTCGCGTGCTCCCTCTCATTTTCCGCTATCTTTAAAAATAAAGATGATATTTGTTCGTAGCCTCCTTTTTTTGCTTCAGCGGAAAAGATGGTGTAGCGGTTTCTTGCCATAGATTCCCCTTCAAAGGCTCTCATTAAATTGCTTCTTGTCTGCGTGTCTTTTAAATTCTCAGTCATTTTATCCTCCTTTTGTTTTGAGAATAAAATGAACAGTTTTCTTTTTAATTATCCTTTTGGGTATTTGTTTTGTTATATCTCAATAAACTCAGAGAAAATTTCGTTGCTGATGAGCATTCCGTTAATGGTTAAATAAACATTTGTTTTGTTTCTTTTGAGGTGGCCTGTCTGCTGATATTTTCTGATTATCTCCGAATACTTTTTGTCAAAATCAATATTGTATTTTTTGTTTATTTCGTCAATATTTATACCCTCGGTGCATCTTAACCCTAAGAAAATTTCTTCCTCCAGCTTTTCCTGCGCTGTTAATTTATAGGACATTGATTTTATGTTGTAATCTTCAAAATATTCCTGGAACGAAACGGAATTTGTGTACCTTTTATCCCCTTCATATCCGCTTGCACCTATGCCAAAGCCGTAGTAGTTTTTGTTTTTCCAGTAAGAGAGATTGTGCTTTGATTCAAACTGCGGCAGCGCAAAATTGCTTATTTCATAATGGTTATAACCGTTTTCCTTCAGAATTTTTGTTATTTCTTCATACATATCCGCCTGAACATCTAAATCAGGAAGGTTTTGGGGCGGGTTATGAGACCACTTTGTTCTTCTTTCAATCTTTAAGCCGTAGAGAGAAATGTGCTGAGGGGCTAATTCAAGCGCTTTTCTGACATCTTCTCTGACTTTTTCGATAGTCTGGGCGGGAAGCCCGTACATCAAATCAACGCTGATATTTTTAAACCCCAGTTTTTTCGCGCAGTTAACAACATCAACGGCAGTTTTTGAGGTGTGCTGACGTCCTAAAATCTTTAAAACTTCATCGTCAAAAGTCTGAATACCTATGCTTATTCTGTTTATCGGGGTTTTTGTTTTTAAATTCTTTAAATACTCTTCATTTACACTCTCAGGGTTGATTTCCAAAGTTATTTCGGCATCCTCAGAATATTTAAGAGGGGATAAAATCGTGTTTATTTGCTCTATAGTCAAAAGAGAAGGTGTTCCTCCACCAAAATAAATGGTTTTGAGGGTTTCGCCTTTATATCTTTCTTCGATTTCTTTTTTTAAGGTTTCAGTGTATTTTGGGATATATTTGGGCGCTGAAACGGACAAAAACGCACAGTAGTTGCATTTCTGAGAGCAAAAAGGTATATGAATATAAGCATTTTCTGTCATAATAATCTATTATAATCCAAAAAAATGTGATAATATATCTTTATGTTTGTTCACTATATTTCCCAATATCTTGAATATATAGAAGTCGAGAGGGGGCTTTCAAAAAATACCGTTGAAGCCTACCGGAATGATTTGATGTCGTTCGCGCAGTTTCTCTCATCTCAGGGGGCAGACGATTTTGAGAAGATTAAGAGAATACATTTTAACGCGTATATAAAAACTCTGAGGGATAAAAACTTCAGCGCAACGAGTATCACAAGGCAGATAGCCTCAATAAAAAACTGGTTTAACTGGCTTATTGCAAACGAAATAACCGACCAGAACCCTTCTTTGATACTTGAACAGCCAAAACTTCCGAAGAAACTTCCTAAAGTTTTAAACCTCTCAGAAATAGACACTCTTTTATCCGAGCCCCTCTCTCTTCTCGACAGGGCGGTGTTAGAACTCCTCTACGCAACGGGTTTGAGGGTATCAGAGCTCGTTAATATAACAATTTCTGATATTAATTTATCGGCTATGTTCTTAAAATGTACGGGAAAAGGCTCAAAACAGAGAATTATCCCCGTCGGGCATAAGGCAGTTGAAGCAATAAATAAATATTTAAAAGAGAGAGAATATATAATAAAAAAATATAAAATCAGCTCTCAGAGGCTGTTTTTAAAGGAAAACGGGGAGTTTATCACACGTCAGGACGTTTATAAATTTATCCACCGTCTCGGAAAAGACATCAACAGAGACATCTCGCCCCACACTATCCGCCATACCTTCGCCACGCACCTGCTTGAAAACGGTGCTGATTTGAGGGTTGTTCAGGAACTTTTAGGACACAGTGATGTTGCGACAACTCAGTTATATACCCATGTCAGCAAAAAACACCTTAAAGATGTCTATTTCTCAATAAATAAAGAGAAATAATACGATATATACTTTTCTTAACATTTCTTTAATAAAAAAGTCAATTCTTGGTAATTAATTGTTTTTATAATAATACGAGAGTTATTAAGAGGCTTTTATGTCATTCAATTTTAATTTCCAGTTAGCAAACGGAGCAGGCTCCGTAAACAATGTCAACAATAAAAAAGATAATGTTCCCTCAGCAGACCAATACGTTGAATCTTTGGGAATGGAAAAAGAAAGCGCCGAAGAATTGCTTGATGATATGTTCGCAAACGGTGTTCATAACGCAACAAAAGAATATGCTGAACTTTTTAATATTACCCTCGATGAAGCGGCAAAAACATTAGGCTCTATCTATAACGGTATTGATTTTTCGGCTTAATTTTCAGGTAAAACTTCCTTAAAGTCAATTAATTCTTCACATTTGGCGATTATTCGTCTGTATTCTTCTTTGTTGTGAAGATACTCGTAACCTAAAAGCACCTCTAAACAGGTGGCTGAAGTGTGCAGTTTTCTGTCGATTTTTCTCGCCGAAGAGGTCGGAATATTCCTTGCTCTCTTAATTAAAGTTATTTCATCTTCAGTCAGAAATTCTGTTAATTTTTCAAGTATTTCCGTCTGAAATTTTGCGTTGACGAAGTGAACGGTATATTTATGGAGTTTTGTGAGGTTTTGGGTTAAAAAAACGGTCTTTTCCCTTATAAATAACTCCCATAGGGCATCGCCTAAGTGTGCATAATTTTTTATGTTTAGTTCCTGTGTTTCCATATTATGATTATAGTGCTATATTTGAATTATGAAAATACTTTTTGTAACAGATTTGTATAAAATCGACAATAACTCTGACTCTAGAGCCCTAAACGATTTCACTGAAACGTGGAAGGCTCAGGGGCACGAGGTTTTTGTTATAAGACCTAATTTTTTGTTTAATACACTTCTCAGAAACAAAAAGATTTCAAAAGAGGGGGAATATCTTGAAAACGGGGTTAAAGTTTTAAACCTTAATTTCCTCACTCCCTTTTGGTTTAATGTTTTTGATAAACTTCCAAAAGATTTTAATTTAAAAAATTATGATGTTTTAATTTCTCATATGCCCTCGGGCGCTTTATTTTCACTTCGTTTAACCGAAAAAGAAACAATTCCTTATTGTATTTCAGTTCACTGTTCGGATATTGAAGTTCTCTCAAATCCTCTTTATTTTCTTTATTTTCAGCAAAAACTCCTCTGTGCCTGCAAAAAAGCTGATGTCATATCCCCGAGAAGTTTTCACCTGAAAACAAAAATCGGAAAATATATTAATGATAAAAAAATCTTCCCTGCGCTCTCAGGGGTAAAAGAAGAGGAAATTTTAAGCGAAGACGAATTAAGAGAAAAAATAAGGGCTTTTAAAAACGGAGAAAAACTCATTATTACAACTGTTTCAGGTTTAATCAAAAGAAAAAATACTGATGTTATTTTAAAAGCGCTCTCAAAAATCAAAGAGTTTGATTTTGAGTTCAGGATAATAGGTGAAGGTAAAGAAAAAAATAAACTTATTAATTTAACCAAAAAACTGAATTTAGAGGAAAAAGTTAAGTTTTTGGGTAAAATTCCGCACTCTGAGGTACTTGAAAAGTTAAGAGAGTCAAATATTTTTGTTCTTTTGAGCCAAAGAGAAACCTTAGGGCTCTCGTATCTTGAAGCTACAGCTAAAGGAAATATCGTCATTTGCACCAAAGATGACGGCATAGACGGTTTAATCGAAAACAACAAAAACGGTTTTTCTCTTGAACCTGCCCCCGATAAATTAGCCGAGAAGTTAATAGAAGTTTATAATTTTGATGAGGAAAAAATCGCAGATTTACTTATAAATACGAGAAAAACAGCGCTTGAGAATACATCATGGCAGGCTTGTGAGAGATATTTAAACAACATCTTTAATTGATTTTTCTCTTTCTTTTTCATACCATAGTGGTATTGAGCCGAATGTTTGAGAAGAGAAAGAAAAAGATGAAAGAAAATCCTGTTTTCAAAAATATGATGAAGTGCAAAACTCCCGATGAACTGATTGATGAAGGCTCTCACTCGGAATTAAAAAAGACTTTGAATGTTTTTGATTTGATAGTTATAGGTATCGGCGCAGTTGTCGGTACGGGTATCTTTTCAATAGTCGGTGTTGCCGCGGCAGGCGGAACGGACAGTGTCGGGGCAGGTCCTGCGCTCGTTATTTCAATGATTATTGCGGCTGTTGCGTGTGTCTTTTCGGCTCTTTGTTACAGCGAATTTGCATCTATGATTCCCGTTGCGGGCAGTGCTTATACCTACACTTATGCCACAATGGGCGAATTTATGGCGTGGATGGTCGGGTTTATCCTTATGCTCGAGTACGCAATAGGTAATATTACGGTTGCGTGCGCCTGGACAGGGTATCTTTTTCAGTTGTTAAAAGGTTTTCCGTTTCTTCCCGAATGGCTTATAAATCCTCCCATCTGGCTTGTAAACGATTTCAGAAGTGCAGCCGCTTTGTGCGACAAAGAAGGCTGGAATATGCACGATATGGTGCCTTATATATTCGATAAAATTCCCTTCTGCATTAATCTTCCAGCAATATTAATCGTGCTTTTGCTCACAATTCTTCTTGTCAGAGGGGCGAAAGATTCAGCGAAGTTTGCAAGCATTATGGTTGGTGTAAATATATTTATTATTACCTCCTTCATTATTGTAGGTGCGTTTTTTGTTAAGCCCGAAAACTGGACACCTTTTGCACCTAACGGGTTTGAAGGTGTGTTTATGGGAGCTTTTCTTATCTTCTTTGCCTATATCGGTTTTGATGCTATCTCAACTACGGCTGAAGAAACAAAGAACCCTCAGAAAAATCTTCCGATTGCAATTTTGGCAACACTTACAATCTGCACAATTCTCTATGTTCTTGTTGCACTTGTTCTGACAGGAATTGTTCCTATTGACAAAATTGATATTTTAGCGCCTATTGCGGCGGCTATGAAGTTTGTTGGGCAGGATAAATTCGCAGGGCTCATTTCACTCGCTGCCGTTGCGGGTTTAACCTCTGTTCTTCTTGTTTATCAGCTCGGTACAACAAGAATTTTGTATGCGATGAGCAGGGACAATTTCCTTCCCTCATGCCTGCAAAACTTACATCCTAAGTTTAAAACACCCGTTGCGCTGACCTGGATCTCCGGAATAATCGTTATTTTGGGCAGTTTGTTTATGGATCTGAATATATCCGCTGAGCTCTGCAACTTCGGAACCTTTACTTCGTTTATTATTGTCTGCGCTGCAGTATTGATTTTGAGAAAAACTGAGCCTGACAGACCAAGACCGTTTAAAGTTCCATTCTGTCCGTGGTTCCCGATTTTGGGAATTGTTATTTGCGGAGGGCTGATGCTCTATTCGATGAAGTTCCTTACTGTTTCAAGAGTTCTCTTTCCGCTCTGGCTATTGTGCGGAGTGCTGATTTACGCGGGCTATTGCTATAAAAACAAAAGAGAAAAAGACGCTGTATAATATGGCAGGGCATACAGTAGGATAGACTTCAGTCTACCGAACATAAAATACTAAAAAATATCAAAAAAACTTAAACGAGACCTTGTCTCATGAGTTCTTTTCTGATTTTATTCAGACCGGACTGAATAATTCTTGAAATACGAGAAGGTGAGAGGTTAAATTCCTCCGAAATTTCTCTTAATTTCTTATCCTTAAAGAACTTGCACTCGATTAATTCTCTTTCGCGCGCTGGCAGTTTTTTAATTGCAGCCTTTATGTTTTCGCTTAGTTCATGGAAAACAATGGTTTCTTCCGGGTTTCTTTTTGTATCCCTGATTTGGGTAGGGTTTTCACTCTCAGCCATTTCATCGATAGACAAAATAGCCTTATAGACGGCTTCTCGAAGAACATTCTGGTTGCCCTCTTCACCCTCCGGGATAATTGCTAATTGCTTGTTTTTGAGAACATACCATTTGTATCTTCTTCTGACTTCATTTCGGATAGCCCATTTAATAGCGGTTGAAAGGTAGGATTTATTGTATTTATCGGGAGGAGCGGAAGAGCAGAGGTTATGGATAACCTGTGTTCCGATATTGACCAACTCCGAATACTCCATCAGATGTGATGATGAGAGTTTTTTATACTCAACCTTTGCCAAAGTTTCAATAAGCTCAAGATAGTCTCTTATATTAAATTTTGTGGTAGTCTTATTGTCGCTCAACTTTGTATCCCAACTATCCTCTTAAACTACATATATATTGTATATTAAAAATAAACATTTTACATGCTTTATGTATTGTGTATTAACTTTTGTATATCATATTTTCCCCAATTAATCAATTTTTTCAGGCGAATTAACTTTATAAAAATACAGGCGGATAATATTGAGAAATTATTTTAGTGCGCCAAAAATGAGATTGATTTATTGAAAAGGGAAAACATGCCGTATATTTGACGAAGAGAATTTTAGCAGTTTAATAAGAGAATATAGCAACAAACATTACCTTTGTTAACGAATGTTAAGTTGATTTTTATAGCTGAAACTCAATAAAATCAATGATTTACTCTAAGTGTAAAAAAACATTCAGTCTGAATCTAGCAATTTATTCTTATTACAGTCATTTCATGAGTGTCTGTTAGATTTATTTTTAACAAGGTAAATAGGAAAAAGGAGAAAAATTTAATGTTAAATGCGCCGAACAACCAATATGGTCCTATGATACCTGCACAGCAGCCACAACAGCAACCGGCTGCAGCTACTCAGCTTCCGCAGGAACAGGGACAACAACCGGCACAGGGCGGAATTTATAATTACCCTGTATCCAGTTGCTATACACCTCAGACATCAGATTTTAACGGTGTTAAACTGATTATTAACAATCCTCAGGGCTATGCGGCAGCAGGCGGAGCACCCGTTGCACAACCTGCCGTTTCAACTATCCCTGCAAACTACTATGTACCCGGTCAGCCGATTAATTTTCCTCAGCAGCCCGGCTACATGCCCCAGCCAGCTCAGACTCCTGAGCCAATGGTAAAAACGGAACCAGCACAAAATAAACCCGAGATACAAGAGCCTACAGAGGAATTACCGGGCGTAAAAGTTCAAAGCTTCACGGCAGGTTTAAACTCAAATGATATTAACGTTCAGGCACAGACCATGAACGAGATATGTGACGCAGCAAAAAGCGATGACAAAATCGCAGCAGCCCTTCAGTCAAATGAAATCTATGATGCCCTGATTAACATTGTTAATAAAGATGCATCAGGCTTACAGGGGCCGACCGATGAAATTCTTGCAAAACGTCAGGAATTACTGAATAAGGCAACAACTCCCGAGCAGCAGGCAGAAGCGTTTGCTCAGACAATGACCGAACAGGAAGCCTTCATTATGCACCAAAGAGAAGCCTTATTTACAATAGCAGTTCTTCAGAATGCAATTATCAAACTTGGTGAAAGCCAGAATAAAGAAGTTCAGCTCCACACAGTTCCTGCAATCGACACAATTGTTGAAACGGTTAAATCGAACCCCGAACCGATTATGAGAGCAGGTGCTATCCAGGCACTCTCACATATTGCAAGACCTAACTTCAAACCCGAGCTTGAGCAAATCTTCACTATCGCAGCTTCCGACTCGGATCCCGGTGTTCAGGAAATTGCAAACGCTGCAAACGAACAGTTAGCAAAAATCTAACAAGTAATATACTTAAATAATTAAATTTTCCTATTTAATATTCTTAAAGAGGGCTGTTTTAAAACGGTCCTCTTTTTATATCCTCACTAAATTCTTTTAACTTTATTTACACATTTGCCCATGCTCTCTTTTGTATTGTTAAATAATCCTATGGACAAGAAGAACAATGATAAAGTTATAAATTTGTTTCAAAAGCACGATAAAAAACTTGGTGAAGCAGGTGAGCAGAAGTTTTTTAAAGGGTTTCACTATGTCAAACTTGATAAAGATTTGAACGGAAACCCTTTTCAGGAGGAGCTTTTGCTAGAGTATTCCCAAAAGTGTTCTTATATTGTACGAGTTATGAGAAAGGTAAACGGGGCAGTTTCTCTTTATAACTATAAAGTGCCGTCAAACCGTATTATTGAGTTTATTTCAAAGTTTTTAAACAAGGAATTTAACGGCGAGATTATTGAGGTTGAGAAGTATATCCCCGAAGAATTGGCTTGAGATGACCGGAGATTGTTCGAGTGAATTATTTCACGATTTGTTAAAGGTTACAAAGCCCTATCGCTATATCGGGCATGAGTTTTTGTGCGCAAATAAAGATTTTGAGACGGCAAAATGCCGTATTGCTCTTGCGTTTCCCGATAAATATGAAATTGCGGTCAGCAACATCGGGCAAAAACTCCTTTATGAAACCGTCAATTCTTCCCCTGATTTTATGGCGGACAGAGTCTATGCCCCTGATTTTGACTATTTAAAACAAATTGAGGAAAACCACAGAGGTCTGAAAACTCTTGAAACGGGGAGGAATGTTACTGATTTTGATCTTGTCGGTTTTTCTCTTCAGTATGAAATGAGTTATCCTACGATATTAAAGATGCTTGAACTCTTTGATATTCCGTTGAAACGATTTGACAGAGGAGAAAATATTCCTCTTGTCTATGCGGGAGGTCCTTGTTGTTTTAACCCTGAGCCGGTTTCCGATTTCTTCGATTTCTTTGTTGTCGGCGATGGTGATGAGGTTTTGCTCGAAATACTTCAAAAGTATTCCGAACTAAAGGAAAACGGGGTTAAGAGAGATGATATTTTAAAAGCCCTGAGTGAAATTGATGGTGTTTATGTTCCTCTTTTTCCAAAGAAAACAAGAAAAAGTGTTTCACCCTTCAAAACTCTTCCTCTAAAACATAAAACTCCTATCCCTTATTCCTCCTCCGTTCAGGACAGGGTTGTTGCGGAAATAAGACGCGGGTGTTCAAGAATGTGCCGTTTTTGTCAGTCAGGGCATATCCATCTTCCCGTCAGAGAGAGAAAAGCAAAGGACATAATTGAGTTTACCAAAGAGGCGGTTGATTTGACGGGCTATAATGAATGCTCACTTCTTTCTCTTGCTTCAAACGATTACACAAACATTTTGCCCGTTATTGAAGAATTAACCTCCTGTTTCAGGGATAAAAGGGTGTCTATCTCTCTTCCCAGCCAGAGAATTGATGCTTTTAACCTTGATTTAGCCAAACTTGTTGAATCAAACAGAAATAAATCGGTTACTCTCGCTATTGAAGCGGGCTCTCAGAGATTAAGAGATGTCATAAACAAAAACATAACGGAACAGCAGATTATTGATACCCTTATGATGTGCTACAGGGAAGGAATATCGACCTTTAAACTCTATTTTATGCTCGGGCTTCCTACCGAAACCTTCTCCGACCTTGATGAGATGGTGGAGCTTCTCTCTAAAATAAGGTACAGCGCGCATGGGGTAAAAAACGAATATTCACTCAAAGACAACATTAAATTAAATCTCTCTGTCAGTATCTTTGTGCCGAAAGCCTTTACCCCGTTCCAGTGGTGCGGTCAGGAGAGTGAGGAAAAATTACGGGAAAAGGTTAAATATTTGCTTGAAAAGGCGAAACCTCTAAAAAACGTCAAAATCAATTACCACGACTTTGTTATATCGAAGTTTGAAGCATATTTTGCGCGCGGTGACAGGCGATTAAACGATTTTATTTATGCACTCTATAAAAAAGGTGTTTACCTGGCAAGCTGGGGTGAAAATGTTGATAAAGAACTCTGGCACGCGACAGCAGAGGAACTGGGTATGCCGATTGATGAAGCCGTTCAGAGAGAGATACCGCTCTCGGAAGAACTTCCATGGCACAATATAGACTGCGGTGTTGATGATGAGTGGTTTAAAGAGCAATACAGACTTGCTATGAAAGACCAAAAATCGGATAGTTGCGAGATGCACTGCGTTAACTGTGGTGTCTGCAAAAAATACCCCGGGATGAAATCAGCGGATGAACCCTATCAGGCGCAAAAATGTGAAATTAAACCGCTGAAACCTTCTGATGAGCGGCATTATTACAGATTAAAACTCACAAAAGAAGGTATTTTAAGATTTATATCACACCTTGACTGGCAAAATACTCTTCTGAAGGCTTTTAACAGAAGTAATTTAAGATTTTGTTATTCTCAGGGGTTTAATCCGACACCCAAAATTTCACTCGGAATTGCGCTTCCTATCTTTATTGAGAGCAAATGCGAGCTTATTGATATTTGTTTAGAGGAAGATTTAGAGGAAGAAGAAGTTTTTTCAAAATTAAAAAATACTTTCCCCGAAGGGATAAATTTAATTTCTGTCAAAAAATGTTTAAAAAAGCCCGAACCTCTTGATTTAGAAGCCTATTGGGCAAGGTACGAATACAAAATATTTTCTGAGGGGGTTTCAAAAAATGAACATTTGTTGTATATTAAAGATGTTATTACTTCCCAAGATGAAATTTTAATGGAGAAGGTTAACAAAAAAGGTGTTAGTAAACTTATTAATATAAAAAAGTCAATCAGGACTGTTGAGGTAGAGGGCGAAAGTTTGTTCCTTGAGCTCAAGGTAGGGCAGCTTGGTGACATTCCTCAGGTTAAGGCTGACGAGGTAATTAAGGTCATCGATGGCGCTGTTGATTACAAAATCACAAGATTACAGTTCCTTGACGAACAACTTAATGAGTTATAATAGAGAGTTTAGAGGAATTTTATGTCAAAAGCAATTATAGTAGCGGAAAGAGACAACATCGCAGCGGTTATGGAGGATGGAAAAATCTCCGAATTTTTCGTTCACAGAGGAGAAATTCTTTTGAATGACGTTTATCTTGCGACTGTTGATAACGTGCTTCCGAGTATTGATGCCGCATTTATCAATGTCGGCTCTGATAAAATGGGATTTTTGCACGCGAACGATGCAATAGGAAAAGGAAGTTTGAAGGATAAACTTTCACCTAAACAAAAAATTATCGTTCAGGTTATAAAAGAACCGACAGGGCATAAAGGTCCTAAAGTTACTACTGCTCTGAGCCTTCCGGGAAGATTTCTTGTGCTTATGCCGTCTGAACCCGGAATTAACGTCAGCAGAAAAATCGTTTCAAACAAGGAACGTGCAAGACTTAAATCTATTATCAGTCTGATTAAGCCCGTAGGACTTGGCGTTATCGTCAGAACCGAGGCTGAAGGTCAGTCTGATGCCGATATTCAGGAGGATATGGAAATTCTTCTTGAAAAATGGAACAGTATTATAACCGCAGCAGAAACAAGACAGGCCCCGAGTCTTTTATACAGAGACCAGGATCTTCTCTACCGTGTTATGAGAGAAGCCTGCGATGAAGAGGTTGAGGAAATCGTTCTTGATACTCCTTACGGCATGCACAGAGCCCAGCAGATTTTACAAAACTGGAATATGAACAAGAATATTGCGGTAAACGTCTATAAAGGAACAGAGCCCCTTTTGGTTGCCGCAGGTGTCGTTAAAGAAATTAAAAATGCACTTCATACAAAAGTTAATCTTCCTTCGGGCGGTTATCTTTTCATTCAGACAACTGAAGCGCTTACAGTCGTTGACGTAAACAGCGGTAAATTCATAAGCTCTGCAACCCAGGACGAAACAATTTTAAAAACAAATCTTGAAGCAGTTCACGAAATTGCCCGCCAGTTAAGGCTCAGAAACATCGGTGGTATGATTATCATCGACTTTATCGATATGATGAACCGTAACGATAAACTCGCTATTATGGAGGAAATGGAGCTTGCGCTTGAAAAAGATAAGGCTAAACCTCAGGTCGGACAACTCTCTGATTTAGGTCTTGTTGAGCTTACAAGACACAGACAGGGCCAAAGTCTTGCCGAAATCTTCAGCAAAAAATGTCCTCACTGCCAGGGAACAGGCTATATCGCTGATGACCTAACCTTCTCAGCGCCCGTTTCAGAGGGTGAGTTTAGGGCAAAGGCTTCTAAATTAAAGACTTCCGTTCAGCAGGTTAAAAAGCAAAATAACAAATTCAATAATAATAAACCTCTGTTTAATAACCAGGAAACACCTGAAGCTGAACAACAGTCTGAAGAAACAGAAAATAAACAGGCTGAAACAGAACAACAGCCTGAGAACAAAAGCAATAATCAGAATAATCAAAACAGAAAAAACAACAAATTTAACAGAAACAATAAATTCAACAAAAACAGAAGGAATAATGAAGTCCCTCAGGAAAATGAGCCCGCAGAACCCAAACAGGAGGTTAAGGAAGAACCGGCTGAAGAGCCCGTAAAACCTACTGAAGAACCGAAATCGGTTGAAGAGCCTAAAATAGTTGAAGAGCCTAAAACAGTTGAAGCAGCGGTTGAAGGAAAAACAGAAACAAAGAAGAAAACAACCAAAGCCAAAACAACAGGGGCAAAACGCGGCAGAAAGCCTAAAAAAGCGGAAGAGGAACCAAAAGCAGATGAATAAATTTAGGAATAATATTCTTTCATTTTTTGCATCCTGCCCTCTGTTCTTCGGTTTAAACAGGGCGCTTGGTGAGGTTGAAATCGATATGATTGACCTCGAGCATGAAAATATTCCCGAAATGGAGCCCGAGATGATGCCTGACCTTCCTCAGATTCAGGAGGTCGAAAATAACGTAGCCCAGAGCGCAACGGCATTCTTTAACGAACACACTCTTCTTGCGATAATTGCTATTTTGGTGATTGTTCTTCTCGTTGTCTTTGGAGTGATTTTATTTTTGGCAAAAGGCAAAAGAACACCTGTTTCAAGTGCTAACAAAACAACAGATACTGTCTTGAAAGATGACGCAAAAAACACAAAAGATATAGCTTCTGCGGTAAAATCTTTTCTGATAAGAACTGAGATTATCCGATAATTTCAGGTGTAAATTTTGATATTTCTTCTTCGAGCGCTTTTATGAAGGGTGCGTTTAGTTGTTTGTTTACGGCTGAAAACGGGTAGGCTTTAAAACCAAGAGATAGCGAAAAATCGTTTATTGTTTTTTCTGTCTTTGACGTTGAGATTTTATCTGCTTTGGTGACCGCTACAATGCAGTTTTTGTTGTTTGCCTTTATCCATTCGTTCATCTGTAAATCATTTTTCTGCAGAGGAAGTCTTGCATCGACAAGATGAATAAGGCAGATTAAATCCCGCCTTTGTAAAAGGTAGTTTTCAAGATTTTTCTGCCATTCGTTTTGTATTTGCGCCGAAACTTTTGCGTAGCCGTAGCCCGGAAGGTCAGCGAAAATGAAACTGTCATTTATGTTAAAGTAGTTTATTAATCTTGTTTTTCCGGGGACATTACTCGTTTTTGCCAGTTTAGAGTTGTTTGCGATTGCGTTAATCAGTGAAGATTTGCCGACATTTGACCTGCCGATAAGCGCAAATTCGGGCAGATTAAAAACAGGGCTTGCCTTCAGCGAAGGGGCGCTAATTATGTATTTCGCTTTTGTTATTTTCATTTTTGATTTTCTGCCTGTGAAGTACGCACGAGAGAAGGTTATAAACCTTTTCGTTGTTATAAACCGTTATTTCGGTGACATTATCGTTAATATTGACATCAATGGGGATAGCCTGGGCAAAAATATTCGCTTCAACATGCACAACACGAATAGGGCGGTGTTGAATTATGCTCAGGGGCGCTGCCAAAAATATTTCAAATGTCTTAAAAATATTCATATATTAATAATAACAAATCAAAATACTTTTTCCAACAAAAGAATGAATTTGTATTTTAATTATTACAATTTCTGAACTCTTGCTTTTGCGTAGTTCACATATTCCGCATTTTCGTTTGTGATATTGTGTTCGCTGCTCAGATAAAGGTTATAATATTTCTTTGCCTCCTGGGTTTCTCCAAGGTTATCGTAAGCAATAGCAAGCAGGTAATTAACGAAAATAAACTGAGGGTTAAGGTTCTTTGCCCTCATAAATTCGTTTATGGCTGCGCCGTAGTTGTTCATATTCCCGTAAGTGAGCCCCTTATAATAGTAGGCGGTATAGTTTTCAGGCTCTATTTTGATTATTTTATTCAGAATAGATAGTGTTTCTTCATAATTCTGGGTATCAAAAGCACTGAAGGCTTCATCAAACAAATCATCAATCTTCTGTCCCTTTAATTTCTTTGACAACTGAATGATTTTTTTGTTATTGGGCTCAAGTCTGAGTGCATTGTTGATATACTTTCTTGCGGTTTCTATATCGTTATTATCCGAGAAATATTTTGCAAAACTATAGTAAACCTCTGCATTTTCGGGGTACATTGTCATCGCTCTGTTCAGATAACTCAAAGCCTTTGTGTTATCACCCATGCCTGCATAACTGTTTGCAAGTCCCAAAAGTGTTTCAACCGAATCAGGGTTCTTTGATTTTTCGTATATCTTTATCGCGTCATCATACTTTCCGCTGAGCGCCAAATCTCTTGCACCCTTTAATCTTTCACCCGAAAATCCTGCTGCAACAAGGTTATATCTTGAAATATCCTCTTCTGAATCCAAAAGTCTTTTTGATTTTTCAAGATAGTTTTTCGCCATCTGGTAGTCGCCGTTTTCGGCATAGCCTTCTGCTGCGGTTAAATAAAGATCAACGTTTTCAGGGTTATAATTCTCTGAATTTTGTATCATTTTCCCTGCAACATCGTATTCTCTTATTTTAATCATTTTTGAAATAAGAATATCATACCCCTTTTCAACCGAAATACCTCTGTTCTTCGGAAGAAGAGTGTTGATAATTACTTCATCCGATGCGTTTTGCTGGTCTAAAATTCTGAAAAGAAGTGCAGTAACTTCAGTTGTGTATTTGTTCATCATCAATAGCTGTCTGCAGTCTTTTTCAACTTCTTTTATATTGCCTTGTTTAACCAGTATTTTTGCTCTGTAATAGAGCGCTTCATAGTCTGACGGGAATTTCTGCACCTGTTCATTTAAAAGCTCAAAGGCTTTTGTTGTATCACCGTTGATGTAATACATTTTCCCGAGCAGAGAGGTGTATTTGGCAGGGCTGAGGTCTTTTGCTTTTGCTATATAACTGATAGCGCCGTCTCTGTCCCCTTTAATCAGTATTATAGAGCCCATAAGTGCATATATATCAGCATTTGCCGTTGAACTATTTATTTCCTCCTCAAGTGATGACTGAACAGAATTGAGGTAACTTATATTTTCATAACTCAGAGCCGCTCTGCTGCCGTTAGACGAGATATAATATTCGGTTAGTATATTTACGGCTTGTCTGTATCTTCCTGCGGATAAACTCTCTCTGAACGCGTCTGCGGCATAGTCTATATTGCCCTTATCTTCAAGAAACTGTTTATAAATATCAACCGAATTGTATGCACCCTGAATATTTGATTTTGTGTTAAAGGTGTTTCTCATTATAGAACTTCCCGATGAAATTCCCGACTGCATAGGTCGGACCATTGAGCTTCCCGATACCATAGGAGTTGAAACAATTGCACTGCCGTAAGCGAATGAGCCTATTGATAATAACGATACAACTACTAAAATACTCTTTTTCATGCCTATCCCTTAATAAAACTAACCAATGATTATATTGTAGCATAACATAAAAAAAAGGGATAAGTTTTTCTTATCCCTTTTGTCTGTTTATATTTTGAATTTATTAGTCTTCGTCATCTTCTACGATTTCGATTTGGCTAGCAGCTGCGAATACGTCTGTGATAATTGTTCTGTTATCTGCGATAGGAGCTACTTTGCTGACCTGATCTGCCTGTTGTGGAAGTTTGAGTGTTCTGTAGGCTTCAAGTCCGTCTACGTCAGGGACATTAACCGGTTCGGGAGTAGGAGCAGGTGTGAATTCAATGTTGTTGACTAACAAAATCTTTTCTGCACCGTTACCGTATTGGATTAAGTGTCTCTGGTTGTAGTTCTTGCCATCGATTACGATAGGATCGTAGGAATGAGTGTTATCGTAACTGTCATGAGTTGTGTTGGAAATAAATTTACCGTTTTTAACTTCGATGTATGAACGGGGAGTTGTTGCTTTGTCAGGATAATCAAATGTTGTGTAATCCTTACCTGCAATAACTTTGTCTGCGTTGATTGTCATATTACCTGTATCTGCAACAAGGCTTGATACTGATAATGTACCGGGAGTTGTAACCGTAACATTGTCGCAACCGTTAACAATGATACCTTTTTCTGGATCATCGGCACCTGAGATTGTAACATCAACATCTCTGCCTGCATTGATAGTTGTTTTGATTCTGTTTAAGTTTACGGTACCTGAAGTTTTTGCATCTCTGTAACCGTTGATGTAAATGTTATCCGCTGCGATGAATTTGGTTGTGTCTTTAACAACTACGTCGCTGCCGGTTGAAGTAAGATAAACATCTTTACCTGCGTTGAAGGAGGTTTTATCAACCGTTAAAGTATCTGCTTTTGTTAATTTAATGTCTTTAGCAGCTTTCAGATTTAAGTAGTTACCGGGTCTGAAGGGTGCTGTTGTTGTAAAGTCAATGCTGTCGCCTGTTGAAGTGATGTTAACATCGTTTGAAGCAGTCAAAGTAGAATCTTTGAAGTTGATGTCCTTCATTGTATTTTTGCCTGTAACGTTGATGTTCTTAGCATTGAGTATTGAAGAAAGTACCTGAGCATCGCCGTTTGTTGATGTTACGTTAATTGTATCACCTGCGCCAACTTTAGAGCCTGCAACCCAAGCCAGGTCACCGCCTGTGATATTTGCATTGTTTGTTGCCGTAATTGTTGAGTTATAAACCTGTGCATTCTTGCCGCCGATTACGGAAACTTCTTTACCTTTTAAAGTTGCATTCTTCTGAAGTGAAGCAATACCCTTTTCAGCAGTAAGTGCTGCGATGTTTTTAGCGGTTACGTTTGAACCTTCGATAACGGCATTTCCGTTAACCGAACCGACAAGTGCATTGTTTACACTGTCAAAAGTTGAATCTTTAACGGAGGCTTTGTTACCTGCGTAAATTGAAATGTTTCCGCCGTTGCCTGTTACTTCAGATGAATAATTTTGAGTTTTGATGTTTGAATTATCAACTACAACCTTGTTGCTTGCGGTTAAGTAAACATTACCGTCATTACCGCTTACAGCCTGTGTAGCTTTGATAACAGCGCCATTTAAGTTGATTTCACTGTCTGCGTTAGTTGACATATTTCTTGCATCAACGTTGCCTGAAGTTAATTCACCGCCGATGAAAAGCATCATCTTGTCGGTTGAGTTTTTAACGTTTGCAACTTGTTTGATAGCACCGTTATTGTAGTAATTGAAGTTTACACCGTCAGCCGTAACAAGTTTGATCTTACCATAAGAATCAGTTCCGACGTTTGGTGCAACGTTTGTTGTTAATTTTGAGCCGTTGTAAATTTCAATGTTGGGAGCAACAACTGCAAGGTTTTTGTCACCATAGAGTTTTGCGCCGTCATTGATAACGACTTTGCCTGAATTAGCGCCTTTTGTAAGTTCCAGAACTTTTGTGTCTTTGTTATAAACACCATCAAATGATGAAACGGTAAAGGAGTTTAAGTTAACATCTGCGCCGTTGCCGAAGAATACTCCGTTAGGATTTAACAAAATAACTTTGCCTGTTCCTGAGTAATCGCAGCCGGGGCAGTTTGTTGACTGTGTAATTTTACCGTAAATCTGTGACATACCGCCTGATGCTGCAACAAGGTTAAGTGCTGTCTGGTTCTGGTGACCGAATGCGTAATTAACCTGTGCATTTGAACCTACATTGTAGGAACCCCAATTATATGTTGAAAGTCCGCCCTGGGGAGCGTCAACATAAACATCCATTCTGTTGCCGCTTACACTGGTCGAACCATTTGTTGCTGAAGTTAAGACGGGTAGAGTGTTTGCATCCAAGCCGTAGGATACCGGTGTCATAAGTAGTGTAGTGCTTAACAATACACTTGCTGAAACTATTGTATTAAACAATTTTTTCATTTTTTCTATTCCTCTTTTTTCTTTTACATGACTTACTATGTTTATTTTAACTACTGAGAAAAAATAATTTGCTATTTATATTAATAAATGTTTACAGTTTTTATTAATAACCCTAACATAAATATAATACTATACTAAAGTTATTTATTTTGCAATTTGTTACAAAATTAAAAGACAGCGGATTTGTTATCCGCTGTCTTAATTTTGAATTTATTAAGGATTTGAATTAGCGTTATTGTTGTTTGAGTTTGTTGCATAAACGCTGTTCAAAATGCTTGATAATTGAAGAATCGGTGCTTCTTCGCCTGATACAGTGTCACCTGTTGCAGGGTTTTCGCAGGGTTCTGTTGTACCGGGGTTAGTTCCGGGGTTTGAAGGATCGGTTCCGGGATTTGAAGGATCCGTACCTGGGTTAGAAGGATCGGTTCCAGGGTTGGAAGGATCAGTACCGGGGTTTGAAGGATCAGTACCGGGGTTTGAAGGATCAACTGCAGGTTCCTGAGGAACATCTACGGGAGTTGAAGGTGTTACACAATCAGCTTCATCACCGGGGTTAACTGCATCACTTTCTCCACCTGGGTTGATTGAAGGTAAAGACGGAGTATCAGGAGCTTCTACAGGTCTCTTATTGATAAGTAAAATCTTCTCTGTTCCGTTACCATATTCGATTAAGTGGTTCTGGTTATACTGACCGTCATCTGTTCTGTTGTAAGAATAAGTTACATCAAAGCTGTCGTTTGTTGTATTTGATGTGAAGTTTCTTCCTGCTTCAATGTATGAACGAGGAGTTGTTGCTTTGTCAGGGTAATCAACAGTTGTATAATCTTTACCTGCAACAACTTTGTCGGAATTGATTGTTAAGTCTCTTCCTGCAATAATTGTTGATACTGACAATGTACCCGGAGTTGTAATTTTAACATCGTTACCGCCTTTAACAACGATACCTTTGTCTTTGTTATCAACACCTTTTAATGTTACATCAACATCTCTTCCTGCAACAACAGTTGTTTTGATTGATTTAACATCAACGGTACCGGTTGTTTTAACATCATCTTTACCTGTGATGTAGATGTTCTTTGCATTTACGAAGTTTGTTGTGCTGTCAACGGTTGTTGAACCTTCGGAAGATGTTAAGAATACGTTTTCACCTGCATCGATGTTAACCTTCTTAACTGTTAAGCTGGGTTTTGAGTTAACTTCAACGTTCTTAGCACCCTTGAGGTTAAGCTGGTTGCCGTAAATGAACGGTGAGAGTGATTCTAACAATACACTGTTCTGTGTTGAAGTTAAGTTGATATTGTTATCAGCAGTGAAGGTTGAATTTTTGATACATTCGGGGCAAATGCTTCCAGCACTTGTTACGTTAATATCTTTAGCCTTCAGTGTTGAATCGTTGATTTTGATGCTTCCGTCTTTTGAAATAATGTCTAAAGTCTTACCTGCTGTAACTGTTGAATTACCAACCCAAGCAATTTTGTCGCCGGAAACCTTAGCATTTTCGGTAGCTGTAACGGTTGATTTATATACCTGGCCGTTTTCTTTGCCTGAAATATAAACGTTCTTACCTGTAACAACCGAATTATTCTGAACGGAGGCTTTGCCTTTTGCTGTTACATAAACATCTTTTGTTGCATTAACCGTGTTGTGGTCAATAACGGCATCAGAGTTAACTGATTCAAATGTTGTATTGCCTGCTGATTTATATGTTGAATCAAGAGAAGAAACTTTGTTGCCTGCATACAATTTGATGTTTGCACCAGTGCCTGTAACTGCGCTGCTGTAATTTGAAGTCTGAAGGTCAGCTGAGTCAGCAACAATTTTGTTAGCGGCTGTTAAGTAGATGTTACCGTCATTACCGCTTACTGCCTGAGTTGCTCTTAATACTGCCTTGTTTAAGTTGATTTCACTTGCGGCATTTGTTGACATATTACGAAGGTCGATGTTACCTGATGTGATGTTACCGCCTACGAAAAGTGTCATTTTGTCTGTTGAATTAACAACATCAGTTACCTGTCTGATAGCGCCGTTGTTGTAGTAGTTATAATTTACACCGTCAGCTGTAACGATTTTTACTTTGCCGTATGAATCGTTTCCTACGTTAGGACCGATACTTGTAGTAAGTTTTGAACCGTTGTAAACTTCAACATTCGGAGCTGCGAAAGCGATGTTTTTGTCGCCGTAAATCTGAGCGCCGTTGTCAACAATGATTCTTGCATCTGCTTTTGTTCCTTTTGTTAAGGAAAGTTTTTTGTTCGCTACATCATAAACACCGTTCATTGTTGAAGCAGTGAAGGAGTTTAAGTTTACGTTTGCGCCGTTACCGAATAAAACACCGTTGGGGTTTAAAAGGATAACTTTGCTTGATGCGGTGTAATCACAGTTTGCGCAGCTTGCTGCTGTTGAATTTGTGATTTTACCGTAAATCTGAGACATACCGCCTGTTGCTGAAACAACGTTCAAAGCTGTCTGGTTAGCGTGATTAAATTCGTAGTTAACCTGTGCATTTGAACCTACGTTGAAGGTATTCCAGTTGAATGTTGATAGACCGCCTTGAGGAGCAGTTACATGTACATCCATTTTTGAACCGCTGATGGATGTTGATCCGTTTGTGGCAGAATTCAAACTGGGAAGTGTACCTGCATCAAGACCGAAACTTTGGTTTGTTGTTATTAATGCCGCACTCAACAAAATGCCGGCAGAAATAAACGTTTTCAGTGATTTTTTCATGTGTTTTTTCTTCTCCATTTCCTAAAGTCTTAATATCTATATATTTTACATGACTACATGCTCATACATATCTATTTGACAATTAAAATAACTCAACATAAATATTTTTGTTAGTATTTTTACAAAACTTTATACTAAAGTTTGAAAAGAGTTCATTTTTATATATTTATAATATTATTATAGAATATGTTGATATGAAAAGGATTTAAACCGGCATGGCAAAACATGTTTAAGTTTTGTTAAGAAAATAATTATTTTTTAGCAAAATAAATTTATTTCTATTTTTCATACGAACGAATTATAGTATCATATAGTTAATTGGACTATAATAGTTATTAATTTGTATAATTATCGAAAAAGAGAGAAAAGCGATGAATAGTAATACTTTTAAATTATTTTTGATTGCTGCAGGTATGTCCTCGCTACTTGCAACTCCTGCCTTCGGTGAAATCATGTCAGGAGCAGGAAGTTATGACCCGGGACAAATCGACAATTCAAACTTTACTATGCTTAAAGAATACCAGGCACAGGTAAAGTATGAAGCGACAAAAGATCCCGCTGTTATTGAAGAGGACGTTAAGCAGAAGATGGATTTGCTCAACACCGAACAGGTTAAGTTTACTCTGAGAGATGTTGAGATTGAGGGAAATACGGTATTCCCGACCTACGTTCTTATGCGTTTGGTTGACTTTAAAATCGGTCAGAGAGTTACCATCAACGACTTGATTATGTCAGCAAACGACATTACGGACTATTACCAGGGAAAAGGTTATTTGTCCACCGTAGCATACCTCCCGCCGCAAAAGGTTGAGAAAGGTAAAGTTAAGATTGTCGTTTTGGAAGGTAAATACGGCAACGTTCAGATTAACCCCGGAAGATGGGAAAGATCGTCCTTCTTAAACAGACAGTA
>JAFXYZ010000015.1 GCA_017541465.1 bacterium
TGCCCGCTAGGGTTTTCTAAAACTTTATTGTTATAGGGGGGGGTAGCCAAGATATTATTTATATACATAGACTTTCTCTCTTTATAAATAGTAATACAAAATTATAATACCACATTTTGTAAAAAAATAACACACAAAATAAAAGACGGTTCATAAAAACCGTCTTTTAAAACTTATTAAACTATATCCCATTTTCCGCATGTGCCGCCCCAGCGTGCGACTATTCGTTCTCTTTCGACTTTTCTCGTGTCCTCGGGGATTTCACCTTCAATAATGGTAATAATTTCGCAGTTATTAGAACAGCCGTTGCACTGGGTTGTAAAGGAGTTATAGTTTGTATCAGCAACCCTCCAGCCCTTAAACTTCGTCTGAACGTTATTAAAATTAAAGTTTTCCATAGCTAAGAGTGCGGCACCGATTGCACCCATTGTCTGATGATTATCGGGAACAACGACCTTCATATTAAGTATTTCTTCAAAGGCTTTAACCATACCCTCGTTGCTCGCAACGCCGCCCTGAAAACTAACTGTCGGAAGAATTTCTTTTCCGAGTGCGAGATTGCTTAAATAGTTTCTGACAAGCGCCTGACACAAGCCATAAAGCAAATCTTCCTCAGGATACCCGAGCTGTTGTTTATGAATCAAATCACTTTCGGCAAAAACACCGCAACGCCCTGCAATTCTCGCGGGTGAAGTTGATTTAAGTGCAAGTTTACCGAAATCTTCAATTCTGACACCGAGCCTTATTGCCTGGTGGTCAAGAAAACTTCCCGTACCTGCCGCGCAAACGGTATTCATTGCAAAATCCGTAACAATTCCGTCTCTTAAAATAATAATTTTACTGTCCTGACCGCCGATTTCAAGGATAGTCTGAACATTAGGAATATAAGTGCTTGCAGCTACCGCGTGGGCAGTAATTTCGTTTTTGATAACATCTGCATTAACCAAAGCGCCTGCTAAATTTCTTCCGCTTCCTGTCGTTCCGACACCCAAAACTTCATAATCTGTTTTTGCCTGGTTTAAGAGTTTTGTCATAACCTCCTGAACCGCATTTACGGGTTTCCCTGCCGTTCTTGTCATACAGCCGTCAACAAACTGTCCTTCTTTATCGACCAGTGCTATTTTTGTCGTTACTGAACCGACGTCTATTCCTAAAAATACTTCTTTTGCCATAATGTCTCACTTAAAAATGTATATAGTTCAATTCTAACAAGAACAAAATTTTTTGGGTTAAAATTGTAAAATTATTGCAAAATAATGAAAGATAATAACAAAAAATAAAACCTTTTATTTTAAAATAATCACAATATTATTGACAGGTGATTTATGCGTAAATGGAAATATTAGCAAAGAAACTTCCATATATAAAACTTGAAGGCAGATACAGAGAATGGAAAGCCAGAGAGGATTTAAGGGATGCAAGAGAGCAACTCTACAGAAAGCATGCCGATTTAAACACCGAAGATGTAATAAGAAAACAGGCAAAAGCAAAAACGGTAGCCCAAAATATTCTGATGCTCGATAACTACGTTTACGATAAAGCAGAAGACGTTGAAGCCGTTTTTGAAACCTTTAATGTTCAGCTCCTTGCCGGAGTAAGCGCACTCGCAACCGTTCCAAAAGCGGTTTTAAAGTTCATTCCCATACTTGAAAAGCAAAAATCAACCCAAAATATAGCCAATGCACTAAAAAACTACCAAAAGAAAACAATAAAAATCGGAGCGGGGAATTTTAAACTTTCAAGTGTGCTCACAGGTTTAGCCGTTGCGGTATCAGGGGCTTTATACGCAAGAGGGGTAACTAAGTCGATAAAATCTCAGCTCGGCGCAACAAGAAGGGCAAAATTTGAAGGTCTGACCGAAAAATTTAACAATGACACAGACTACGCCCTTTTAACACCTGAGCAGGAGGACGAAATAACAAAACAACTCCTCGATAAAAATAACCCTATTAATAAAGAAAAAGAAGTCAAAACCCCGTTTCTGTCAAAGATTTTAGAGAGAATAAACGTCAGAAAATCACTAAAGCAGACAAAAGACCTCACGATGAAGAACGCAGAGTATCTTCAGCACAAGGCGGAGTTTGAAAAAGAACTCGCAAATCCCAAATATATCGCAACAAAAGAGAACAGACAAATCTTAGAGAACATAATCAAAAAGGTTGATTTAAAATCAGAGGACGATTTAGAGCGCATGGAAAAAATCGTCAATGTCGGCTATTCTTCACTATTTGTAGGTGGTTTTCTTGAATATTTAATCTCTGATAAACTGATAGACCTCTTAAAGATAAAGAACCCCGTAATAAGAGAAGGGGCTAAAATACTTATCCCGCTTGTAACCTATCTTGTATTAAATAAAAATATAGCAAACCTTCAAAACAACGCAATTCAGGCAACGCACTACAAAAACCTCAAAAACTACGTTGAAAACAGGGAAAATTTTGTCGATGTTCCCGTCAATTTTACAAAAGTAACCCCTGAACAGAAGAAAAAACAGAACCTCTTTAATTTCTTAAAAGGCATGCTCAAAGATATCAAAGAGTATGAAAAATTTGAGGAATCGGGACTAAAAGATTTAAACAAACGGCATGAACTCAAAAAATCAATTCTTCTGAGCCCGGAGCAGAAGAAAGAAGCCGAAATGCTCAGAAAGAATACTCTATTTACCCTTCACACCGAAGCCGACAACAGAAAACACTTTGCCCAGGGTGTTGAAGCCATCTCTGAAATAGCACTTGCACCCTTTGAAATAGCCTCAACAGCGCTCGGAGCTTTCTTAGGTTCAAAGGTCGGCGCACACTTTACAAGCGGGAAAATGAAAAAACTTTCTATGGCGCTTGGCGCAATTGTTGCCTTTATTCCGACCGCAATAGTTGAGATAATAACAACAGCAGAGCAGAAAAAGGCCCTCAGAATAGCGTCTATGACCACTATCGAAAAAATAGATAAATCGCGCATGTTTAAGGATGCCAAATAATTCTTCAGAATTAGGAAAAATTTATTAAGAAATTTCAAAAAAACTATTCTTTGGCATAATGAAAAAGGACATCGGATGCTATATAGTAGAAATGTAGGCTATTAAACAACCGGGCGCTATTTTCGGGGTTCGAAAAAAGATTTATTTTTACTCGGTTTTCAATGTTTAGTGGCCTATTCTTTTGCGCAAAAATAAATAGTAAAACTGCATATGTCTAAAATCGGTTTTATATGTTAAAATGTTTACTATAAACATTTTGGAGATTAGGAAATAAGATGTCTAATAATTATAAAGCAATAATAATCACCGTCATGATGATACTCGGGCTGAATACAATGTCGGTTTCTCTCAATGCGGCAGAGCAACAAAAGGATAAACCGAACCTTCAGACACCCGTTAAGAGTGCAAATGTAGAGGTTATATCAGGGTTAAGACCTGTTGATGTCGTTAATAAGCCCTCTGAATACCTTAATAAAAATATAACTTTTACCTCTAAATTTGTTGCGTTTTCTTCTCTCGGGCTCGATTACCCAAAGGCGATGCGCTCATCTGAAGATTACATAGGCTTTTTAATTATGAGAGATGATGTAAACAACGTCATTCCGCTCTCAGAGTTCAAACTTTTTATGAAGCGCAAAATGGCTGAAAAATATGTCGATTTGGAGCAGGGTGATACCGTCAAAATAGAAGCTAATATTTTCTCGACCGCGCTTGGCGATCCCTGGGGCGATATTGTTTCAATGTCAGTTATATCAAAGGTTAACCCGAAATCAGAAACCGACAAAAAATAATTTTTAATTTTTATTCTTGGGCATAGGAGTTTTGAGAGTGGATAAAGAAAAGAAGGTATATTTAACCATCCATGGGCATTTTTACCAGCCTCCGAGAGAGAACCCATGGCTTGAATACGTTGAGCAGCAGGACAGCGCTTCACCCGCGCACGACTGGAATACAAGAGTAGCGCAGGAATGCTACACACCAAACTCCGTATCTAAAATCGTTGATTACAAAAACAGAATACTCGATATTGTAAACAACTACTCTCTTATGAGTTTTAACTTTGGTCCTACCCTTCTTTCGTGGCTGGAAAAGTTTGCGCCCTATACTTATGAAAGAATTATAAAGGCTGATATGGACAGCTGCGCCAGGTTTAAAGGGCACGGAAACGCAATTGCGCAGGTGTATAACCATATCATTATGCCGTTAGCGAACGAACGGGATAAATACACTCAGGTTATTTGGGGAATTAAAGATTTTCAGACAAGGTTTGCCCGCATGCCGGAAGGCATCTGGCTCGCTGAGACCGCAACCGATGAAGACACACTTGAAGTTTTAATGGATTTAGGGCTTAAATTCACTGTTTTGTCGCCCTATCAGGCTGCAAAGGTCAGAAAAATCGGTGAGGAAGAATGGAAGGATGTATCCTGGGGAAATATTGATCCGGGGTGCGCTTACAAGTATTTTTCAAAGAAAAACCCGAAAAAATTTATCTATTTATTCTTCTATGATGGTTCTATTTCAAAATCTGTCGCGTTCGATGAGCTTTTAAAAGACGGGAACAAGTTTATATCAAGACTTAAAGACGGAATTTCAGATGACAGACCTTATAACCAGCTTGTTAACATAGCAACGGACGGTGAAAGCTACGGACACCATACAAAATTCGGTGATATGGCGCTCTCTTACGTGCTTAAAATAAGAGCGGAAAACGAGGGCTTTGAAATCACAAACTACGGGAAATACTTAGAAGATGAGCCCGTTGAAAACGAAGTTCAGATAAAACCCGTTTCCTCCTGGAGCTGCGCACATGGTGTCGGCAGGTGGTGTGATGACTGCGGTTGTTCAACAGGCGGCAATTACGGCTGGAACCAGAAATGGAGAAAGCCTTTAAGAGAGTCTCTTAACTATTTAAGAGACAAATTCACGCAGATTTATGAAGAAAAAATGTCTGAGTACACCCCGGACTGGGATAACGTAAGAAACAACTATATTTCGGTTATCTTAGACAGAAACGAAACGGACAAATTCTTTGAGGATAATTTCGATAAACAACTGGATAAAGCTGATAAAATAACCATTTTAAAACTCTTAGAGCTTCAAAGGCAGTCGCTGTTAATGTTTACAAGTTGCGGCTGGTTCTTTACCGAAATTTCGGGAATAGAAACCGTTCAGATTTTGAAATATGCGGCAAGAGGACTTCAGCTTGCACAGGAATTTACCTCTGAAGATATTGAAACAGAGTTTCTCAAAATGCTTTCTGAAGCGCAGAGCAACATAAAAGAGTTCGGAAACGGCGCTGATGTCTATAACCGTTTTGTCAGACCTTCTATTGTTTCAATTAAACAAATAGCAGCACTTTGGGCTATTTCATCTCTGTTTGAGGAATACGATAAAACAGTCAAATTATATTGCTATAAAATCACCTGCCTGGCTTATAAGAAGCTCTCAAAAGGCAAAAACTCGTTTATTGTGGCAAGAATCGAGGTGCAGTCACTGATTACGCAGGAAAAATTCGATTTTGCAATAACAACACTTCAATACTCGGAAGTCGATTTCCACTGCGCGATGAAGGAATTTAACAGTGCCTCAGATTTCACAAAACTCTCAAAAGACCTATGCGAAGTATATACAAACGGAACATTTACGGAGGTTATCAGAAAATTAGATGAGGTATTCGGGCACGATTACTACAACCTCAGAGATGTTCTTGTTGAGGACAGGCGCAAGATTTTAAACAGTCTGATTGTATCTAAACGCCGCAAATTTGCAGATAGTTACAAACAGGCTTATCAGGACAACAAAGCATCTATGCTGAGCTTTATTGAACTCGGGCTCGATGTTCCCGAAGAATATAAACTCTCGGCGAGATTTACTCTTTCTCTTGAATTTAATAAGATATTCAGAGATGCAGAGCTTGATTTGGCGGAAGAAAAGCCCATGCTGAAGGCAAAAGAAATCATCAGCGAAGCAAAAACCTTTAACATAACTATTGATAAGACCTTCACGGAAAAATTCTTCGCGGAAAAATTGTTAAAGAGGATGAGAAAGTTTATCAAGGTCTTTGATTCGCATACACTCGAAACGGTTTTTGATTTGTTCAAATACATTGAAGAGCTTGAACTCAAATCTGATTTATCCGAGGCTCAGAATTTATATTTTGCAAAGATTTATTCCGTTTTCCCCGAGGTTATGGAAAAAACAATTAAATCAACTCAGGATAATAAACAGGCAAGAAAAATACTTAATGACCTGCTTGAGCTCGGAACAAAACTCAATATAAACACAGAATACTACAGCGCAGAAGTGCTCAGGGCAACAGTCGCAGAAGAGTAAGGGCGCAATTAACCTGCTCTTTTAAATAGTTCAAATCTTTGTCGTTATAGATGACAAAATCAGACTTGCTGATTTTTAAGCTCTCGCTCATTTGGATGTCTATTCTTAACCGGGCTTCATCTTCCGATAAATTATTTCTTTTCATAAGCCTTTTTAATCTGGTTTCTTCTTTTGCGCTTATTAAAAGGACTTTATCAAACGCTGCCTGGGTTCTGGTTTCAAAGAGCTGAGGGATAGAGACAAAACACATCTCTTCGTTTTTATTCTGTGCAAAAAATTCACCGATTTTTTTAAAGACAAGAGGATGGATAATTTTTTCAAGACGGGTTAATTTATCTTTATCCTTAAAAACTATCTCAGCGAGTTTTTTTCTTGAAATACTGCCGTTATCAAGAATATCAGAGCCAAAAATTGAGAGAATTTCCTTCTTTGCCTCGTCATCCTTATTCAAAATATCGTGAGAAACTTTATCTGTATCAAGAATTTTAAAACCGAGTTCAGAGATTATTTTCTCAACCTCTGATTTTCCCGAAGCTATATTTCCCGTAATCGCAATTTTTTTCATAGAATAATTATATATGAATTTTAAGGATATGTTAATAATATGAAAAATGTGGTAATATAAATTTGTGTTAGCAGAGAAAGAGAAATGATTATGTTTAATTTAAAATCAAAAATTATTCCTACCCCCCCCTATAACAAAGCATTTACACTCGCAGAAGTTTTAATAACTCTTGTCATTATCGGTGTAATCGCTGCAATAACTGTTCCTACGTTGATTATTAAACATCAAAAGGAAGAAACTGTTACAAGATTAAAAAAAATTTATACTACAATGTCTCAGGCTGTTAAATTATCTGAAATAGATAATGGATTAACGGACAATTGGGATTATAATTTGTCTGCAGAAGATTTTTATAATACATATCTGAAAAAATATATTATTAATGCAAAAGATTTTGGCTTTATTGATATGAATACAAGCGGAGTTACCTATAAAAAATTAAATAATGAAGAAATGACTTCGGGATATATATTATTTGGGAATAATTACAGAATAGTTTTAAACGATGGTTCAATGATTATGATCAGTCCTAAACAATCTGATGTTAAAAGCAGGCTTATATTTGTTGATATTAATGGTTTTAATAAACCAAACAAATTTGGGAGAGATGTATTTCTATTTCAAATATCATCAAAATATAAATTTTCTCCATTCGGGTTAGGTGAAGAGGCTTTTCGTTCTTTCGGAAATGTTGCAAATAGAAATGTTCTACTTGGTAATGAACAAGAAGCTTGTAAAACAACAAGATATGGTGGTTGGTGCGCTGCACTGATAATGACTGACGGCTGGCAAATAAAAGACGATTATCCGTGGTAAATTATTCAGAATAAAATCTTCATGATAAAATATTTTTATGAAGAAAACGATTTTATGCGGAAAAAGTCTTGAAGAACTAGAAACTCTGTTTCTTGAAAGAGGGCAGAGTAAATTTCGTGCCAAACAGGTCTATAACAGGCTATATTTAAAATCAGTCAGCAAAATTGACGATTTAACGGACCTTGCGACTGAACTTCGCTCTCAGTTAAAAGAAGAGTTCAAAATCGTTGATATGGAAATTAAAGATAAACAAATCAGCAAAGATTCCACTATCAAATATCTTTTTGAACTCTCAGACGGTTTACCCGTTGAAGCTGTTTTAATGCGCTTTGACAACAGAGCGAACCTCACAGCCTGCATAAGCTCTCAGGTCGGCTGCCCTATGGGGTGCAAATTCTGTGCAACCGCAAACCTTCATTTCAAAAGAAATTTATCCGCCATAGAAATAGCTCAGCAGATACTTTTAATTCAGGCAGACACAAGATTAAAGGTTACAAATGTCGTCTTTATGGGACAGGGCGAACCTATGCTTAATTTAGACAACATTTTAGGTGCGATAGATATTTTAAGAAAGCATTTTCAGATAGGTTCAAGACGAATAACAGTCTCAACCTGCGGAATTATAGAGGGAATAAACAAACTGGCTTCACTCGATTTTCAGTCCACGCTAGCGCTCTCTCTTCACGCTCCGAATGACACAATAAGAAACCAAATCATGCCGGTTTCAAAAAAGTATAAACTTCCCGATTTGATGAGAGCCTTAACGAAATACACTGAAAAAACGGGAAGAAGAGTAACTATCGAATATCTTTTAATCAGAGATATAAACGACAGCCCCGAAAACGCAAAAGAACTCGCTATTTTGATAAACAAGCTCAAGTGCAACGTCAATTTAATTGTCTATAACCCCCACGAATTCTCAGAGTTTAAAAGACCAAAAAAAGATACGATTATGAAATTTAAATATATCTTAGAGGCCTCCGGGAAAAAAGTTACGGTAAGGCTCGAGAGGGGGCTCGATATTGATGCCGCCTGCGGTCAGCTTGCTTCAAAATCCGGCAAATAATTTTAAATTGTTAACTTTGTAATAAAAAAGACTTGTAAATAATTATATTTAAGATTAAAATATAGATATAACTCGTAAAGATTCCTTGAAAGGAACTTAAAGAAATTTTTAAAACGAGGAAGAAGTAATTATTTTTTATTTGCATGAAAAGAATTGTATTAAAAACATAAAAAGGGAAAGAACTAATATTGCAGAGTAAGACTGCAAGGATTTGTACTAAGAGGAAACAAAAATGTATATTAACAAATGCACTAAGTGTGGAGCAGAATTTGAAACAAAAAACCCAAAGCGAGTTATTTGTCCTAATTGTCTATACCCCGAAAGGAAAAATGAAGGCGGAGAATCACAGGAACACAGCCATCAGGAAGGCGGAGAAAAAGAACCCGCACTCCCTCAGCAAGGTGCATATTCATTTTCCCCGAATAATGAAGAAGAAAGAGAACAACGTCCTCAGCGCTCTTATAACAGTGATTACTATAACAGAGAGCCCAGAAACGATTACAACAGAGACAGACGTCCGAGAAATGACGGCTACCAGAGAAATAACTACAACAGACAGGGCGGCGGCTACAACAGACCGAACAACAGAAATTTCTCGGGACAACGCCCTAACTTTAACAACAACAGATTTGACAAAAGAAATAACAACCGTCCGGGCGGGTTTAAAAAGCGCCCTCAGAGACCTCAGCGACCGAAACAACTGCTTGTCAGCAAGCAACAGCTTGAACAGATAGAAATTCTTTATAAGAAGGCACTTCCTCTGCCTAACCCCAATATCCACGAGGTCATAGGTGAAGCTATAGGACTTGAACCGAGAAAGGTATTTTTCGGTATCAACCTTGTCCGCCAGAAGCTGATGCTTCCGAAACTTCCCTTCCCGAAGAGAAAACTTGCGGTTTCACCCGATCAGCTTTTTGCTATCAAAAACCTCTATGAGCCGCTCCTTCCGCTTCCCCCGATAGGCTGCCACAAGATTATTGCAGCACAATTAAAGATGGATGAATGGAGAGTCCACGTCGGCATCGGTTTAATCAGAAAGCAAATGGGGCTCGACAGATGGAACTCCGAAAGAGAAGATGCCCCTCAGGAATTTAAAACACAAAAGCAAGATGAAGAACAACAATAACTATATTTCTGTTGCTAAAATTCTGAATTTTCACGGAATTAAAGGGGAAGTAAAACTCGGCTTCAGCAAAGGAAGAGAGAATTTTATTTCTTCGGTTAAAACTGTTTATCTTCTCTTTGAAGGACAATATAAAGAGCTACACATATCCTCTTTAAGGTTTCACAAGCAGCACGCCATTGTTAAGTTTAAAGAGTTTGATAACATCAATGATGTTACGATGTTTAAGGGCTGCGATTTATATGTTGAGGAAACAACAGTTAAAGACACTCTTGAAGACGATGAGTTTTTGATTTCGGACCTTTATAATCTGAAGGTTTATGACACTGATGACTGCGAAATCGGGGTTGTAGAAGAGGTCAGGGATAACCCTGCAAATTATATTCTTATGATAAAGGCAAGCAACGAAAAGACTTATATGGTGCCCTTTGTAAAAGATCTCGTGCCTGTCGTTGATATAAAGAACAAAAAGCTGGTTGTAAACAACATAGAGGGGCTGATAGATTGAAATTTGATGTTTTGACACTCTTCCCTGAAATGTTCGCTCAGGCATTTAACTACAGTATTTTAAAACGTGCCACGGAAAACGGTTTAATCAGTTTAAACCTCGTCAACCCGAGAGATTTTACCCTGGATAAACACAAAAAAGTCGATGATACCCCCTTTGGTGGCGGAGCAGGCATGGTTTTAATGTGCCAGCCGTTTATTGATGCCTATAATTCACTCGATTTTGACTGCGACTATGAAGCGGTTATTCTTTCCCCTCAGGGCGAAAAATTTAACCAGAGTATTGCAAAAGAGCTGTCAGAACGAGAAAAAATAATCTTCATTTGCGGTCACTATGAAGGGTTTGACGAGAGAATAAAGAAAATAACAAAGGCAAGAGAGCTGTCGATAGGCGATTTTGTCTTAACAGGCGGTGAATACCCTGCACTCTGTATGATAGATGCTATTTCAAGATTAATAGAAGGTGTGCTGGGTGATGATACTTCAAGTGTATCGGATTCGCACTCCGATGGGCTTTTAGAGTACCCGCAGTACACAAAACCGAGAGAGTTTATGGGCGAAAGTGTACCTGAGATACTTCTGTCGGGAAACCATGGGGAAATAGAAAAATGGCGAAGGCTTCAGCAATTTTTAACAACAAACAAAAAGCGCCCCGATTTATTCAAAAATTTCCTCAAAACCGAGCTTAATAAAACCGACAAAAAACTTTTACGGGAAAATAAACATTTATTTTAACTCTGTTGTAAAATAGGTTAGAGGTATTATATGAAAGCAGCTGAGTTAAATAATAAGAAATTTGAAATAAAAGAACTTCCCTCTGTTCACTTAAAAGAGGGGCAGACAGGTGCTGTTGTTAAGGTGGATGCCTGCGGGCTCTGCGGCTCTGATATAGTTAAAATCTTTACGGGAGTGGCAAAAGACGGCTCTGTTCTCGGACACGAGGTGGTCGGACATATTGTTGAGATTAACACCAGAACTGATTTTGAAGTCGGTGACAGAGTAGTTTTGGGGCATCACGTTCCCTGCTTTAACTGTCAGTATTGTTATGGCGAAAGCTATTCGATGTGCGAACAGTTTAAATCGACAAACATTTACCCGGGCGGGTTTTCAGAATATATTTACGTTTCAGAGCTTCACTTAGAGAACACCGTATTTAAAGCAAATTACTCTATCCCTGATGAACATGCTATTTTTACTGAGCCTGTTGCCTGTTGTTTAAGAGCAGTAAAGAGATTAAAACTTACACAGGGTTCAAAGGTGCTTGTGATAGGGCTCGGTTCGATAGGCTTATTAACGGGACAGCTACTCCGATATGTCGGCTATCAACCTTATGGCGCGGATATTCTTGATGAGAGAATAAAACTTGCCGAAGAATACGGGTTTGAAGGGGTTTTCAAAGTAACGGATAAGGATTTGAAAGAGCAGGTAAAAGAGATAACGAAATACGGGTTTGACGGAATATTTTTATCGGCAGGCTCGGACAGTTCCGTTGAACTCGCAAAATCGCTTGTGAGAAACGGAGGAACGATACTCGTCTTTTCAAGTTCAAAAACAAATGTCGGATACCTTCACAATGACATCTATTACAGGGAATTAACTGTTATAGGCAGTTATTCACCCTCGCCCTTAGACCTCGAGGAATCTTATGATATAATTGAGAGAGGAAAAATCAGGCTTGATGAATTAGTGCACGAGTACAAACTTGAAAACATAAATCAGGCACTTGAGGATACTTTGTCAAACAAAATCATGAAAGCGTGTATAAGACTATGAAGATGAAAGCAATGAGATTTTATGCCCCGCTGGACATAAGGTTTGAAGAAGTTGATATACCTGAACCAAAAGCTGATGAGGTTCAGATAAAAATCAAAGCTGCGCTTACCTGCGGAACTGATATAAAGACCTACAGACGCGGTCATCCTGTTTTGATAAAAAAAGTGCCCTCGGGCTTCGGGCATGAATTTTCGGGTGTAATAGAAAAAGTAGGGGATAAAGTCAGCGGTTTTTCTGTCGGTGACAGAGTTGTTGCCGCTAATTCAGCCCCCTGCGGAAAGTGCTTTTTCTGCAGGCGCGGGGATTACAACCTTTGCGAAAATTTAACCTTCCTGAATGGCGCTTACGCGGAATATATCAATATTCCCTCTCAAATTGTCAAAAAGAATTTAATAAAACTCCCCGATAATCTGAGTTTTGAAAAAGCTGCTTTTGCAGAGCCCTTGGCTAACGTCGTTCACGGGGTAGAAAAAACACAAATTAAGGCGGGCGAAACGGTCGGAGTAGTCGGAATAGGTCCTATCGGTTTAATGTTCTGCCGTCTGGCTAAACTGAAAGGTGCAAAGGTAATCGCAGCAGGAAGAAACCCTCTTAAACTTCAGCTCGCAAAAGACTTTGCAGGAGTTGATGAGGTTATTGATTTAAAGAAATACCCAAACCCCGAAAAAATCTTTCTTTCCTTAACCGAAGAAAAGAAGGGGCTTGATGTCGCAATAGAATGCGTTGGTCTTCCGGAAATCTGGGAAAGGATGTTCACCTTTGTTCGCAGGGGTGGAAGAGTACACCTTTTTGGCGGTTGCGAATCGGGTTCTAAAATTGAAATTGATACAAGAAGGCTTCACTATGACGAAATAAAGGTGCTGAGTGTATTCCACCACACCCCCTTATATTTCAGGGAAGCCCTGAGGTTAATCGCATCAGGCGAGGTGGATGTTGAAAAATTAATCACACTAAGAATGAAACTTGAAGAAACAGAAAAGGCTCTGCTCGCCCACAAAAACGGTGAAGCCATAAAAGTTTTGATTACACCTTAAAAAAAATTAACAATTCCTTCAGCAATAATCAAGAATGACAAAATTCTGCCGTTAATTTAATTATCTGCAGAAAAGGAATTGTTGTATGGAAATTAGCCCAAAGCGTGTATTTTCAGGTGAAACTCCCGATATAGACATCAAAAAGAAGAAATTAAAGGAACAGCCAAAGGACACTGCCTCAAAGAGTGGCGGTGAAACAGTCAAATCACCGGCTAATCCTTCGTTTTATTCTAATTATATGGGAATACACAAAACCTCCTTTGGAAAATCCGTATCTTCAACCAAAAACGAAAAGCTGGACTACCTCAAAAGCTTAAAAACACAAGACGGAAAAAATATTTATGAGGAGGGGAACGAGAATTTTGCAAAAATTCTTGAAAACGATGAAGCATTTGAGTTTTTCAAAACCTTATTTGAACTCAAACACGACAACGGGGAAAAAGTCTGCAGTGATGAGAACATTGAAACTCTTACAGAGGTTTCAGCGATGTTTTGTCAGGAGCCGAAGGAAAAACTCGAACTGCTGGATATTATTAACACAGAAATTAAGGCAGACGACAGACTAAAAGATTTTCTTGAGCTTTTCATAAACGAAAAAGACGAAAACGGCAATTATCACTACACTTTTGAAAGTACGGTCGGCGCTTTGTTTATGGCATATATTTGCGTTCCCGAGGATATGCCCGTAAGCGAGGTTAAGTCAAGATATGACGCAATTATCAAAGCAGACAGTGAAACTAAAGAAGAAAAGCTCGATATGAATTCACTCTTTGAGCTCCTTCTCTATAACTGCGCCGTAAACAAAGATTTTGACGTTAAAGGCAATATTGAAGAAATTAAAAAATATAATAAAAGCGGGCTCTCAACCCTGGTTTCTGCGAGTGTTCTGGGGTTAGAAAAGAACGAAAAAGAAATCTTTGACCGACTTATGTCCTACAAAAATGATGACGGGCAGGCTATCTTCAACGGCGAAATAATGCTCGATATTGCAAGGAAAAATAAAAACCCTGAAGAGCTTTTCACCTCGCTTGATAAACTGAGAGAAATGAAAAACGGCAAAGGTGAACCGCTATTTGAGAACTATACAATAAGCAGAATTTTAAGTGCGGGCGCAGATGTCTGCAAAAGAGCGGAAGCCCTCGGTGATATTAAAGATGAAGAAGTTAAAAAGGCTGTTGCAGGTCTGTATGACATACACGAGCTTCTAAAAGACGATGAAAAACTTCAGCGGGTAATAAAAATGTTCGGGCAAAAGGACAGCGAAGGACACCCCATCCTCGGTGTTCATTTTATGGATAAAACCCTGAGAGATGATAAAGAAATAAGCGAAAGATTTATCAAATATGCCTCTGAGCTATCAAATTCAGGTGTCAGAAGTTACCAGATAAACGAATTAATAAAAAAATTAAGCGATGAACAGTGCGAAAAGGTTATTGAACTCGGGAAAATCGCCAGGGATAAAGACGGCTCAAGCGCATTTGCGTTCAACCTGCCGGATGTTTATGTAAAAGATGATGAAACCTTTTCGCTCGCTAAGAAATTCTATGAAAAAAGAACCGAAAAAGGCGATTTATTAGTTTCCTCTTTTGCTCTGCGCAAAATCTTTGACCAGGGAAAAGACTATGCCGGAAGATATATCAGGGGAATCGAGCTCCTTGAATCAATAGGCGAAAGACCTTCAGGCAGTAATGTAGAGTCTCTGATAAAAGAAGAGGAAACTCTCAAAAAAGCAGAACTGTTTAAAGGAATTACAGGGAAAAACGGCAAAAAGCAGATTTCAATATATGATTTGGAAGGATTTATAAAATCTGATTTTAAGCAGGCACAAAGATACGCAGAACTTCTGAAAATGAAAACCCCCGAGGGGGATAATATTCCTCTCTATACAAGTGTACAGAAGGAAATCATTGAAGGAAGCGAAAAAGATTTTAAGACGATTATAAAATATACCCCGCTTTTAGCAGGAATGAAAACAAAAGAAGGGAATAAAATTTTCTCTGACTCTCAGAGCCTGATAAACTGCGCAAAAGGCGGGGAAGAAGTATATTCAAGAGTAAAAGAATTAACCGCCCTCACAACAGATAAGGGTAAAGCTCTCATAAGTTCCTATTCCGTTCCGAGGCTTGCACTGGCATCAAAAGAAGAATGGGAAAAGTTTAAAACCGTAACAGAAACTAAAAATTCACTCTCAGAATCGCTTTTTTCAAGTGACGGCTCAATTATATCCTTAATCGAAAGTAAAAATTTTGATAAAGAATTAGAAAAGGCAAAAGAGCTCTCTGAGTTAAGAAACCCCGAAAACCCGAAAGAGAGAATGCTCTCGGATACAGGGATAGTTGAAACGGCACAAAAAGAAGGTAATTACACAGAAAAGCTGAAAGAATACGCACCAAAGCTCTTTGCCCTCAAAAATGCTTACGGAAATTCTTATATAACCCCGATTAATATTCACAGCTATATTCTTACAAACGATATGAGCGCAGAAAAACTTGCGCACTACGTGAGCAAATTTTTAAATGCAGGTCATAACGGAATAAACGGCTATTCCTTCTCTCAAAACAATGTAGTTAAAGCACTTGAAAAAGGGGAAGAATATTGCGATGAAGCAATAAAATACCTGAAAGAAATTTCGGATAAAAAGACAAAATACAACGTCAACTATGTTGATTTAGGACAGTTTGACAACCTTCTCGGTCAGGATATTGACGACATAAAGAACTATAGAGTAAGGCTCGATAAATTTGATGAATTTAAAGATTATCCTATCGAATCAAACTTGTGCCATGTCGCGGGGAAACTTGCATCAATGCAGGATGAAAAACTTGAAGAAATCTTTAAACTGGCAAGATATAAAGATTTGGATGGTGAGCCGTTCTTCAACACAAATGAAGTTCTGACAATCGCAAAAACAAACACCTATAACCCGAATATCAACTCGGTTAAGGCAATTAGTGAATTTAGCGATGAGGACAAAGCAAACCTTCAGGAAACAATAAACAAAATTTGCACAATAAAGAAGTCCCTGTTTGAAAAACCTGAGCTGTATGTAAACGGCACGTTTGATAATCCCGAGGATGCAAAGAGACAAATCGACTATATGTTCTCTCAGCACAAGGGAGCAATGGCTATTCTTGCCTCAAACTTTGACAAAGAGACGATTAACAATATAATGAGGCAAAGAACCGCCCATGCAACAGAAATACTCGATACCCTCGGCAGTTTTAACAAAGAACAGACAGCGCTTTTAAAACGTCTTATCAATTCAACAAATCAGGACGGAAAGCCGTTCATGCCTGCGCAGAAAATTCAGTTTATAAAGATTTTGAGCGCGTACTCCCAAAACGATTTCAACACAAAAGATATTGAAGAAATGCTCAACAGCGGAAAAGTTGATATAGGTAAACTTGAACTTGATTTACTCAAAAACATAATAAGACAGACAAAAATCAGTGAAGATGTTCTCTCTAAGATACCTCCCGAAAAGATTTATGCCTGGAACAACCCTCATTTGCATTTATTAGTAAACGATATGTCTAATGATGAATATTTAAGAGATTTCTTCGTCAATTCGCTTACTCACAATTTTGATGAATATATTCTTGATGAAACAAATAAATGCGGACAGGCGAACAAAAATACAAAAGAAATATTTGAAAAAGAAGGGCTTAATTATCAGGCATGGGTTAAGCCGAACGAAGATTTAGCCATTGATTTTGTTTCAAGGGATAAAAACGCACAGGCAATGCTCCAGATTTCAGAGCAAATTCAGGAGGATATTGAAGAATTAAGAAAAACTCCCGCGAAGAAATTCATAGATAAACAGCTTTCAAAATATATAAAAGAAGATAAATTCACCGTTCCCTCAAACTGTCAAATGAGCAAAAGCCTTTTGACGGAATTTACTCAGAATACAATAAAACAGTTAAGCACTGTCTGGGAAAGAGCGCAGAAGAATGCAGGAAACGAAAACCCTGAAATCAGTGCAAAAGCGCAAAATACTCTGACCATTCTGAGCCACTTAAATAACAGTATAAACGATATTGCACAGACTCCCGATGTCAACTTCTCAAAAAATCTTGATTTAACAATAAAGATGTGGGACAGAAAGCCCGAAAACGACATTTTCCAGGGCAATTATTCGACCTGCTGTATCGCAATAGGCGATTTCAATTCCTCTGCAATGCCTCATTATTTAACTAATACGGCTTATAATTTTATTGAAATTAAGAATAATCACACGGGAAAAACAATAGGTAATGCGCTCTGCTACCTAATAAAAGACGGAAACGGAAAGACCGCCTTTGTTATTGACAATATCGAAATTGACAATAAATCAAAGCCTTCAAACGAAGTCGGTATAGAAATAAGGAACAAAATGGCGGAATACGCGTCAAAAATAGCAAAAGAAGTAACGGGCAGAGACGATACTCCCGTTTATATGAGCAGTCACTATAACGATGTCGAAACTTCCGATTTAAAAGAAGAAAAACAGCATATAGAATTCTTAGGCGATATAGACACCGAAAAAATCTATATGGACCTCTATAACGGCTGGATAAACAGTAAGAGCCAGTTATCCGCAGAAGCAAACGTTCTGAAGCTGAAATAACTTACTGATTTTTATCTTTGAGTGCGTTTTCAAGCGCAATTTCAAGAGTGGAAATTTTTCTCTGAAGAGAATCTATCAGAGCAGTGTCCGAATCAGAGTTTTGGGTTATTCTGTTAAGTTTTTTCTTATAGAACTTAATAGCATCATCACAGTCGTTATTGACTTTAATAACATAGACAGCGCCAATCATACCGCCAAGCACGAAGGAAAGAAGCATAATAGCCGCAGTTGTTGTTTTAACGGGATCTTTCATAAATAACGGCACTTTAACATCACACAGGAAACCTGCCGTATAATTCTGCCAGGCTGCCACAAGTATGAAAATCATAACGGCAATTATTATAAGTGCTACGATTGTATTTATTAAAACTTTGTTCATTTTAAACTCCTCAGACAGTTCAATACTCTTTTTACATCACTGTCATATTCCAACTCTAAGTTGATTATATCATTATTATCGGGTTTGGCAAATGTCAATTTATAAGACTGCAAAACCTGGCCTGTGGTAGTCACTTTAAACCTGAGCCCTGTATATAAAGAATCGTTTACAACAGGGTGGTTTATTGATGCCATGTGCACTCTTATCTGGTGTGTTCTGCCCGTTTTTAAGTTTAATTCAATAAGAGAATGGGCTTTGAAGGTTTCAAGAACTCTGTATAAAGTAACGGAAGGTTTTCCGCCTTCTACTATCGCCATTTTCTTTGGCTGGGAAAAACTTCTGCCTATAGGTTTGTCGATTATCCCCGTTTCCTCAGAAAATACTCCGTTTACAACCGAAATATATTTTCTAACTATTGTTTTATTTTTTATCCCCTCTGCAAGATAATTATGGGCAAAATTGTTTTTTGCAACCATAATAAGCCCTGAGGTGTCTCTGTCGAGCCTGTGAACAATTCCCGGGCGCAAAATTCCATTTATGTCTGAAAGCCCCTCATAGCCATAGCGGTATAAAAGCGCATTGACAAGTGTTCCCGTTAATTCTTTTGAAGTCGGGTGAGTCAGCATCTGCTTTGGTTTATTAATAACAATCAAATTATCATCTTCATAAACAATATCGAGAGGGATATTCTCACCTTCAATCGTGAAGGACAAATCATCACTGAGAGAAACCTCAACGACATCATCGGTTTTGAGTTTATAAGAGGCTTTTTCAATATTGCCGTTTACTCTGACCTGATTATTATCGATTAATTTCTGAACCTTACTTCTCGACAAAAACTCCGCCTGCCCAGAGAGAAAAGAGTCAAGACGGCACTTTTGCCCGATATTTTCAAACGTAAAAGAAAATTTCTTTTCCATCTAATCCCTCTTTGAAAAAAGGATAAAAGCATACAAAACTGCCCCGGAAACGATGGCAACATCGGCAAAATTAAAGATGGGGAAGGATATAAAGTTGAGTTTTATATAATCTAAGACGTACCCGTGGACAATTCTCTCATAAAGATTAACCAAAACACCCGAAACGAGAAGCGAAACAGAGAGCATTTCAAGTTTTGTGAGGGTTTTGGAATAATAAACAACCCAAAGAGAAATTCCCGCAAGAACAAAGAAGGAAATATAAATCAGAAAAGTCGTTTTTGAGCTCAGAATAGAAAACGCAGCCCCAGAGTTTTTAATCGGAGAGAGCGAAATCAGAAAGTTTGAAGTTTTTAAAGTGCTCGGAATAACGACCTCTATGATAAGGTATTTAAAAAGACAAATAACGCATAAAAACACCAAAGTCATTATTATGAAGTTATTTACGGCAGATAAACTTATTTTATTCTTCAGCTTTTCCATTATCTGCTTTCTTTTCGGGCTTCTCAACCTTATGGTTCAGGACAGGCTCAACATTAACTCTTGTCATAACAAATGCCATACCTGTCATATAAATCTTAATCATATTAATATCATCGCCTTTTGCTATGCCTGCTCTGGTTATACCCAAAGAAGCGGTCGCATATTCGTTATATCTGTCTTTGTTGGCGGTTACTATTCTCTCTAAAGTATTATTTTTCTTCTTAAAGGTTCTGAAGACTTCTTTATTATTCTTTTGGGGATAAACAATAGGATCGTTTGTCAGAGATGCAATCAAAAGCGCATCATCTGGAATTTGCGAAACCGTAAAGCTGATAGGATATTTGGTTCCCTCTTTAACCATAGCAGGTGCTTTAATATCGTAATTCAAAAATTTTGCATCGCCATAGAGAAGAGAAGTCTGCTCTGCTAAGGTATCAAGCCCGCAGATTTTCCATTTACCGCCGATTTTTGAAAGATGATAGAGGTATTTTGAAGAAGAGCGGACAATTCCCGTTCCGTTAATTTCTTTATACTGGTCAGCCGTAACCGCATTTGCCTCTTCCTCAACAAGAGCATAGGCAAAATCACCGTTTCTTGTGACAGAGACCACATTCATTGTATATTTAGCATCATCATATAAGTCTGAAACGAGAGCTATTAAATCAAAATAAGTATCTTTATTAAACCCGTCATTATTAACAAAATCATCTGCATAGAGAGATTTTAACTTATCAAGATTACCTTTTTCCATGTATTTCTGGAAGGTTTTAAAGAAGCTCATAATCTCTTTTGTAGAGGTTTCATCAACAAACTTGCCGAAACCGATTTTATCAAGAAGTGACTGAGTTTTTTCATCAACCTCTGAGCTTTTGTCATCAATAATCATCTCGGGAAGCGGTTTTGTCTTAATTTCTTTTGCTTTTACTTCCTCCTCCTGAGCATTTGCAAAAAGGGTTAAAGCAGAGAATAACAACAAAAACGACAATAAAAATTTACTTATTTTCTTCATTAAACACTAAACCTTTACTATATTTAATACACAACGATAAATCAGAGGCAACGAGCAGAAGGTTAATAACATAGAGCCAGATAACAAAATCGAGCGAATACATAACCTTATGAACTATCCCGAAAACATAACCGAGAATAATCAGAAACAGGAAAAATTTGCTCTTTCCTTTTACTGATTTAGTCAGATAAGTCTTTCTGACCGCAAAAGGCCAGCTTGCACCGAAACAGATTAACATTCCGGCTTCAAAGATACTCATTGATTTCATGTGAAGTGTTGCCAGCAAAAAATCGTGCATATATCCTCTTTCTTAAAAAAATTCTACCACGAACTCATTTACATGTTAAGATTTTTCAGCTTTTTAAACAAAACTTAAATTTTTTTTACCGAATACTAATGACAAATCAGTGTGTATAATGTAAAATAGAGAAACAAACGAGTAGAAAAAAAGGCAGAAAATTGTTTGAAAAATTTACCGAAAAAGCAATAGAAGTAGTAAAATCAGCCCAGATTACGGCTATTGAGTTAAACCACGAGAAGGTTTACCCTGAGCATATCGTTCTGGCTCTTCTTGACAGTAACTCTTCAGGGATAGTTAAAAAGCTCTTCACTATGCACAAGATTAACTATCAGGATTTAAGAGATGAGATAGAAACAACCATTCATAAGCGCTCATCACATACACCGTCTGAGTTTATTGTCTTTTCAGATGATACGAAAAACATTTTCTACCACGCACTTTCTCTGACGAAACAGTTAGGGGCTATGTACGTTACCCCTGAGCACATTTTGCTTGCGGTTCTAGAAGAACCGAAGTTAAGAGTTCCTAAGACCTTAATCGAAAAAGGGTTTGACATAGAAAAAACAAAGAATATGTTCTATCGTATTCTGAACAACTCTTCTTCAAGCAAAAAACACCACCCCGAGAGTACGGACAGAAGAAAAAACAATTATAAATATGACTACATTCTATCTCTCTTCAAAGATTCAAAGTCATCGGACATATTTAAAAAAGCTGCCGCAAAGATAACGACAAGCGAATATGAGATTTTAGGCACCGAGCAGATTATCCAGTGTATTCTTGAAGGTGAAAACACTCAGCTTCTTCAGACACTCGAAGATTTTGGGGTTAATGCAAAGACTTTTTCGGAAAAACTTGCGGAATTATCAGCTAACCCGACAGAAAGAAACGAAAAAGAGATTATCTTTACCCCGAACGCAAACAAAACTTTAATGATAGCACTCGAAACCGTAAGAGAACTCGGAAGCGCACAAATTGAACCCGAACATATTCTCTTAGGTCTCTTAAAATCAAAAAGCGGTATAGCCTATGAGATTTTTAAAGCGCTTAATGTCAATGAAACTCTGCTTGAAGAGAGAATCATAAGACCTCTTGAAAAGCAGACAAACCAGATGCTGACTATTTTAAAATTTGCAAAAGAAGAGGCAAAAGAACTCGGAACGAACGTTGTCGGGACAGAGTCAATTCTGCTCGGAATTTTGCTCGAGGGCAACGGAGTTGCAGCGAATGTACTCAAGGATTTAGGCATAACAGTGAAGGATGCTAGAGATACTATAGAAAAACTTCTCGGTGTATCGGGTGATTACTCCGAAAGAGACATTTCCTTCAGCCAGAGAGCGAAGATTGTCCTTGAGGATGCCTGGAGAATAGCTAATTCAAAGAATAAGAACAAGATTGAAGCACACGATGTCCTTCTTGCAATTTGTAATATCCAGTCCTCACTTGCTATGAAAACACTCTCTCAGCTTGGTGTTGATGTTCTTGAAATCAGACAGGGGATAAAGAACAGAATTGGCTAGAGCTTATGAACTTTTAGCGCCCGCAAACAATAAAGATGTCGCGATAAGTGCGATTAATTCGGGAGCAGATGCGGTTTATATAGGTTATAAGTTGTTTGGCGCACGCTCTCAGGCAGGCAATTCTCTGGAAGATATAGTTGAGGTCGTTAATTATGCCCATATTTTCAGGGTTAAGGTTTATATAACCTTAAACACCCTGCTCTATGATAAAGAACTTCCCGAAGCAGTTAAAATAATAAATAAACTCTCTAAAATCGGGGTTGACGGAATTATCCTGCAGGATATGGGGCTTTTAGAGCAAAAACTTCCGCCTGTTCCTTTAATCGCGAGTACGCAGTGTCATAATAACGAAATAAGGAAAATTAAATTTCTGGAAAATACAGGCTTTTCAAGGGTTATTCTGCCAAGAGAACTGTCTTTATCTGAGATTAGAGAAATATCAAAAGAAACAAATGCAGAACTTGAAAGTTTTGTACAGGGTGCACTGTGTGTATCTTACTCAGGACAGTGTTATATGAGTTATTATTTAGGCGGCCGCAGTGCAAACAGAGGGGAGTGCGCCCAGCCCTGCAGGAAACAATACACACTCAAAACAAAAAGCGGAAAAATAATTGCAAAAGATAAATACCTTCTGAGTTTAAAAGATTTCAACTTATCTGAAAGACTTGAAGATTTAATCAATGCCGGAATAACCTCCTTTAAAATCGAAGGCAGGCTTAAAAATGAAGGATATGTAAAAAATGTCGTTCTCTATTACAGAAAAAAACTCGATGAAGTTTTAAGGAAAAAAGGGCTGAAAAAATCTTCTGTCGGCAGAATTGAGACTGATTTTGAGCCTGACCTGAACAAAACCTTCAACAGAGGCTTCACTGAATTTTTTATAGACGAACGAAATAAAGAAATACCGACAATAGACTACCCGAATGCGCTCGGGGAATACATAGGGAAAATAAAAAAGGTTTATAAGAATTATTTTGAACTTGAAAATAACCCTCTCAATAATGCAGACGGAGTTTGCTTTTTCGACAATTTCAACAATTTAAAAGGTGTTCATATCAATAAGACTGAAGGAAATAAAGTCTATCCTCTTACTACAGAGGGAATAAAAGAAGGTATAAAGCTCTTCAGAACAACAGATAAGAGGTTTGAGGACAAATTAAACAGTGCAAAAATCAAAAGATATATTGATGTTGAATTAAAAATCAGGAGTTTAGACAATAACCTCATGTTTATCCTCTCTGACAGTGAAGATAACAGCGCGGTTTTGCTTGTTAAAAACGGGTTTGAAGAAGCAAAAGACAGGGAAAAATCTGTTTTATCAATTAAAACTTCTTTTTCAAAGCTCAAAGATACGGAATTTGAGGTTAAAAACATAACGGAAAAACTTGATATTATGCCTTTTATCCCTGTTTCAACCATCAACAGAATAAGAAAAGAACTCGTTGAGAGATTAAGAGAGATAAGAAAAAAGAATTACCCTGCTTCCCTTTCAAAACCTCTAAAAAAAGCTGAATACCCTATAAAAGAGCTTGATTTCAGGGGGAATGTCATAAATAAAAGTGCAAAAGAGTTTTATGAAAAAAGAGGAGTAAAAATAAACGAAACAGGTGCCGAGAGCGGAACAAATTTAAGGGGTAAGCCCGTTATGACAACAAAATACTGTCTGAGGTATCAGTTCGGCTTATGCAAAAAACTCAATCCCGCCGGAGTTAAAGAAGAATTAGTGTTGATAGAGAAAAGCGGGAAAGAGTTTTCGTTGAAGTTTGATTGTAGAAATTGTTATATGGAAATTGTACCTTGTGATTAACCTCTTGATAACTTTGAGTAAGCCGGGTTTTTGGCAAGTACACCCTGTATCTCGCTCATTGAGTTGTTACCTCTTTTGTATAATTTTGTTATGTAGTTAAGTCTTTTTACTAAATCAGTACCGCCGTCTTTTACACTGGGGTTGTATTCTGTCATCTTCTGCCAGGTGTTTATTTCAGTGTTCCAGGCTCTTAACTCTTCCTCGAAGGTCTGAGTGTTTTCGTTGTGCTCGGTTTCGTGAGCTATTAAACAGGCAAGAGCTTCAGGGGAATTGCCTTTGTGTTTTGCGTTTATGAAGATGATTAAACCTTTATCAGTCTTTGCAGTTATTGCTTCACAAGTGCCGTAGCCCATAACCGCAAGGTTTCTGAACATTATCCTTATCGGCTTTTTGGTAGGGTTTGCACCGTTTAATATAGCCAGCGCTCTTGTAGCATGAACTGCTTCAAGTCTTGAAAGTGCAGCCTGTATCTCTGATGAGGTGGATAAATTAGAAAAATTTGAAGCAAGCGCCAAATTTATCTGCATTATCGCAAAAAATATTATCGTTATAACAACTAAAACCTTTTTCAAAACAACTCCATAATTCTTCAATTTCTATCAACAATTTTTCTATCGGCAACATGAAAATCAGGCTTTAAAAAATGGTTCAAATTTTAATTATTTTTGTAATGAAAGTTTACAATTAAATTTAAAAATAAATTGGATTAAAAAGGTTATAGTTTTACAAATAATGGGCAATATGATATTATAATTAAAAATCAGACACGAAAGAGAGGAAATTTATGTATAATTTAAAAAAGAAGATCATTCATACCCCCCCCCTACTTCTTTTATAAAAGAAGTAGGCAAGAAAATTTAAATAGTTTTTCAAGTTCTATTAAGAATTTACAAAATTATTATTCTAGTAAAAGTAATGCTTTTACTCTTGCCGAAGTTTTGATAACTCTCGTCATCATCGGTGTTATTGCTGCAATTACAGTACCGACATTGATGAATAAAACTAATAATCAGGAATATGTTACTCGATTAAAAAAGGCATACTCTACTCTCTCTCAAGTTACGAACAGAATACTTATTGAAGAAGGGAAACCAAGAGCGGTTGACGGCGGTTGGTTAAAATCCAACATAGATTTTTATAACATGTATAGAAAATATTTAGTGAACGCAAAAGAATGTGGTAGTGAAAATGGTTGCTTTGAACAAACTTATAAAAGTTTAGATGGTACAAGAAATGTTTATTATAATAATGATACAGGACATGCCAGACTTATTTTAGCTGATGGGGTACAAATACTTTTTGACGGAGTAGGTGTAAATAGTTTAGATACACAATGCAGACGAGGACTGAGTGATGTAGGTTCTGTTGATGTTTGTACAGGTATTTTAGTTGATGTTAACGGGGCAAGAAAGCCAAATGTTTTTGGAAGAGATTTATTTTATTTCGTATTAAAAGAAAACGGACTGTATCCTGCGGGCTGTGATGATCCCGGATATTGCAACGGACCTTCAGCTACATTCGGTTGGGGATGTGCTTGCAAGGTTATTAGAGAAGGAAAAATAGACTATTAATTAATATATTTTAAAATATAGAGAATATGACTTTAAAATTATATTTTTTATGTTAATATAATCATGTCAGACAAAAAGAAACGGCACTCCGTTTCTTTTTTTATTTCTTTAGGGTTGGCACAAAACACAGGTCTCAAAGGAATATTAAGGAAGTTTGAAAGGGAAGATTTTGAAAAAAAAGAACTATAATGACCATCAACCGAGCGAACATCAGGAATTTATCAACCGCCACGAAATAATGGAAAAGATTATGCCCATTGTTGATAACACCCTTATGCGCTACGGTTTCCTTCCCGTTGAGGTTGATTTAGCAAAAGAAAACCACAGATGGTTTTTGAGGATTTTCATCTATTCCCCCGAAAAGAGTGTTACGCTTGACGATTGCGAAAACATCTCAAGAAGTATGTCAGACTTTCTTGATGAGCTTATCCCCTTCAAATTCAACCTCGAAATCAGCTCCCCGGGGATAGAGAGAAAAATCAAATCTGACAGGGAATATCTGATTTTTAAGGGTAAAGACATTCTTTTAAAACTCAAAACCCCGATAGATGACACCCCCGACACCAACCAGATAGTCGCAAGGATTGTCGATTTTGACGAAAATGAAGGTTTGAAAGTCTTTTTATACAAAGATAAACAGGAACATTTAATTAAAAGAGAACAAATAATAAACGCAAGATTATATTCAAGTGAAATATAGGAGAAAAGGAAATGATTAAAATTGGAACAGCACTCTTTGAGGCTTGTGAAGAACTTGAAAGAGAAAAAGGTATCTCAAAAGAAGTCGTAATCGAATCTTTGAAGGATGCAATGGTTACGGCATATAAGAAGCACATAAAAATGAAGGAAGTACCCAATGCTGAAGCTATTTTTGACGAGCAATCGGGTGAAATCGGTGTATTCAGAACAAAGCTCGTGGTTGAAAACGTTGAAGATGCAGACCTCGAAATGTCTTTAGATGAAGCAAAAGAATATGCCGGCGACGAAGCCGAAATCGGTGACGAAATTCAGATTGACGTTACCCCTGAAAACTTCGGCAGAATTGCAGCTCAGAGTGCAAAACAGGTTATAACCCAGAGAATAAGAGAAGCTGAAAGAAAACTCGTTCTTGATGAATTTCTTGAGAAAAAGGGTTCTCTTACAACGGGTACTATCCAGAGAGTTGAAAACAGAAACGTAATAGTAAACATAGGCAAAACCGATGCTATTATGCCCCAAAAGGAACAAATCCCCGGGGAATACTACAAACAGGGAAACAGAATCAGAGTATTCGTTCTGAACGTAAAAGAAACTTCAAGACTTCCACAGGTAATCGTTTCACACGCACACCCCGATATAGTAAAAGAGCTGTTTGAACTCGAAGTTCCCGAAATTGAGGACGGTATTGTTGAAATCAAATCTATCGCAAGAGAAGCAGGCTACAGAACAAAAATCGCCGTTGCGAGCAACGATCCCGAAGTTGATTCCGTAGGAGCATGCATAGGGCCGAGAGGAAGCAGAATACAGACTATCATCTCTGAGCTCAGAAACGAGAAAATTGATATTGTAAGATACTCTGATGATCCCGTAGAATACATTGTAAACGCACTTTCACCTGCAAGAATTATCTCGGTTGACATCATTGAGGACTCAAAAGAAGCATTTGTAATCGTTCCAGATGACCAGCTTTCACTTGCTATCGGAAGAGAAGGGCAGAACGTCAGACTTGCTCACAAATTAACAAACTGGAAGATAGATATTAAGAGCAAAACTCAGGCTGATGCTATGGAAAGAAGCCCGAGAGCAGAAGAAGAACCGATTGCAGAAAGCGAAGATATTGAAGAGGTTGATGACGTGGCTGAAGAACAGGAGCTCGATATTGAACCTGAAGAATATGCCATCGATGAAGAAGACATCGAAAGACCTGAAGAAACTTCCGAAGAACAGACAGAGGAAGAAGTTTAATTTTATTAAACAAAATGTTTCAAAAGCCCCTTTTTCGAGGGGCTTTTGTTTTGTATAGAGTTCCCTCCCCGAGGGGGAGGGCTAGGGAGAGGGTTTTGCCCGTAATGTTTAAAAATGATATAATTTTTGATTATGAATGAGAGAAATATTTTAGCTAAAAAACTCAGGCAAAATCAAACACCTCAGGAAAGAAAAATGTGGAATTTATTGAGAAATCATAAAATTGAAAATTTAAAGTTCAAAAGACAATATCCAATTGGGAAATATATTGTTGATTTCATTTGTACTGATATTCAATTAATAATAGAAATTGATGGTGGACAACACAATGAGCCACATAACATTCAACTTGATTCAGAAAGAACTCAATACTTAAAATCAAGAGGATATGAAGTTATTCGTTTCTGGAATAATGATATAGATAACAATATAGAAGGGGTTTATAAGAAAATTACAGAAACAATCAATAATTTAAGATATACTGGTTAATCTGTTGAACCCTCTCCCCTACCCTCTCCCTCGGAGAGGGAGATTTAATATTTATTTTATATGACATTTGTTTTTTAATAAATCATTTATATATTTTGCTGTGTCTGAGTATAAAATATAGTTAAACGATTTATTTTTATTGTTTTTCATTAAATCTATTGATTCAATATATTTATCAATAACAAATTTATCATCACAGATAACTTCGGGAATTAATTTATTTTCTGTTCTTATTATATTTGTTGAGTATTGAAAAAGAAATTGAGGATTTCTTTGTTTAAATTCTTTTGAAAAGGTAGCACCACTATATGTCGGAAAATGAACAAGTTTTGTTTCATTAATTATTGAGTCATTTGTGACTAAAATAGATTTTAATTTCTTCAATGAATTTTTATTTGCAGACAAATCAGAATTATAGATATAAGAAAGAGATAATTTTTGATATAAATTAATTCTGTTCGGTATAGCCCAAACCCTTGTTTGCCAAGTGGTTCTGTTTGCAATTCTTGCTTTAACAGTATTTCTTTCATAATACTCAGAGAGTATTTTGTCTAACTCTCTTATATATTTTTCTTTGTAACTGTTAAATTCATTAGTATGCTTTATTTCTTTATTTTTAAATAAGTTATATTCATCATCAACTAAGTAAAACAAACCAATGCCGGAATATTCATCCTTAGGGAAATATTGATTTGCATTTTTATATTGATTAAATAAGGAATATCTTATTTTGTATGCAATTCTTGATTCATGCAAATTAATCTTATCTAATTGTCTTATAGAAAAGAATGTGAGACACATTTTTGTATTTTTAAATGTAGCAGATGGATATTTTATATCAAATTTCAAAAGGGTTGTAAATAACAAGCAAAATATCCAAAGAACAATAAATATGATAAAAATTTTGAATATATATTTCATAATAAATAATATATCATATTTGTTATAATATTTTCAATTATTAATCCAATCTTAACCATGCCTCGTTTTACTATCTGAAA
>JAFXYZ010000016.1 GCA_017541465.1 bacterium
CAGGCTCAAAATCAAGAGAGAAAAGTTTTTCTATCGAATAGCCCGCACAAACGGCGCAGCAACAATGAAGCAAAACCTTTTCTCTCATTTTGATTAAACCTATCTTTCCTGAGCGCCCATCTGAAGAAGCATATCCTTATATTCGGGGTATGACATCGAACCTGTGTGGCGTTTTATACCGATAATTAAGGTCGGAGTTGCGTTAATCTGAAGTCTTTCGGTTGTTTCAATTTCAGCTTCAAGCTCTTTTGCAACCTCTTCGCTGTGCGCATCAGCCTTTAGCTTCTGAACATCAATATCCATCGACTGAGCAAGACCTAAAATATCATCTTCACTTTCGGGCGATTTGAACATCAACAAATCGTTCATGTGCCAGAACTTGTTTTGTTTTCTTGCGGCAAGCGCATATTTAGCCTTCAGACAGGAATTTTTGTGTCCCGGATGGGGCATATATTTATTGCATTCCTGGTCAAGAGGAAGGTTGTGCTGATTAACTCTTATCCCCTTCAGCTCGACAACAGCCCTGTGAGAATTGAGGTTCATCAAATAGCAACCTCCGCAGTTATAGTCAATATATTCATCAATGACGATTTTTGCATCTTCATCGCCCAAAATATTTCCGTCAACAGAGTTAAAGGAATCCTTCAAAAAGCTCTGAATTTCTCTGTCTCTTGCGACCTGAGGTGCCATTATTGACGATGTATCAAAATACCAGAGCGCACCTGCAAACAAAATAACAAGAATGCCGAAGGTGACAGCATATTTTTTAATTTTAAGCGCATCAGCAAAGTCTTTTACACTCTCAGCAATTTCGTGGTGAAGTGGTTTTGTATAGTCTTTTGCGCAAAGAGCGATAACAAAATCAAGAAAATACGTTACAAAGCAGAAAATACAAATCATGTGTATTTCAAAGAACGATACCGCAGCAAGCCCCATTGAAATAATGAAGGCAAGCAGGGAAATTGAAAAGATGTATGACTGAGGGTTTTTAAAGACCTCCATAAACCTGAACAGTTTTGTATCTTTGAGTTTATCCGCAAAAGAAACAATAAAGATAAACAGATATAAAAGCAAACCCCAGAGAGCAAGAGGAACACCAAAGAACTGAGAATGCAGTGTTCTTGCAACTCCGTCACAGTTTATTGTTTCACTTATCGCGCAAATACTGGGCTGGGCATTTTCAATAAAGTTTGCGTTTATATATACATTCGTAAGCTCAACCGAAAGCGCAATTCCGATTAGAGCAAGAATTATCAGTAAAATTCGTCTGAAATTTGTCATTATATCTCCTTTTTAAGTAAATTGTTTCATAATTTCTTCGACAGTTGCACCGTTTGGAACGGTTGCCTTTGCCTTTTCGATAACCTTATCAACCCTTTCCTCATAAGTCGGCTTGTCAATTGAATAGAAAAGCCCTGTGTAGAGGGTATCATTGTCGAACGCAAGTCTCATCGCGTCAAGCCTGTCCTCAGTCGAATGTTCTTCAGGGATAGGATTAACCAGCTCCTTTATCCTGTCAAAAGAGGTAACTTTATTATACTGTACGCACGGGGAAATTACGTGAATAAACGAAAAACCTTTGTGCTGCAGTCCAAGAGTAATAAGCTCTTCGAGTTGTTTAATATCCCCCGAGTAGCTTCTTGCAACGAAGGAAACGTTGAACGAAAGCGCAAGAAGAACAGGATTAATCTTATCTGCTGTCCAGGCATAAGGGTTGCACTTTGTTGTCGTGCCTATCCTTGATGTCGGTGAACATTGACCTTTTGTGAGCGCATAAATCTCATTATCCATCATAATATAGGTTATATTAGGGTTCTTTCTTCCCGCGTGGATAAAGTGGTTTCCGCCTATACTGAGCCCGTCTCCGTCACCGCCCAGTGCGATTACGTTTTGTTTCGGGTTTGCCAGTTTATGCCCTATCGCAACAGGAAGCGCACGCCCGTGGATAGTGTGAAAACCATAAGTTGACATAAAAAACGGAAATCTGCTCGAGCAACCGATACCCGAAATTATCGAGGTTTCATCGGGAACATAGTTTAATGTAGCCATCGCACGCCTGAGTGCCGTGATAACGGAATAATTTCCGCATCCGGGGCACCACGAGGGTTTTACTTTACCTTTATACTGATTTACATCTGCTTCTGCCATAATAAACACCTAAAATCTTGAAATCTTGTTTGTCGCAAGCCGTTGGGTTTCGTCATAGTTCTTCTGAACCTGACAGAACTTGTCGTAAATCTCCTCGGGAGTAAACGGAGTTCCGTCATACTTCAGCATCTCAATCATCTGAACACCCTGATGAAGATGCAGGCATCTTTCAACAATGGTGGACTTAAACTGAGCATTGTAGTTATTCTCAATGACAATTATAACGTCTTTTTCCCTGATAAAATTCTTTATCCACTCTGTCGGAAGGGGATAGAGTGTTCTCGGATAAAGCGCCTCGACCTTCTTTCCGTCTGCCTGAGCCATTTTAATAGCCTCAAGAACAGCACCGCAGGTCGAACCCCAGCTTATAATACCTATCTTTGCGTCAGAATCTCCGAAGGAATGAGCTTTTGAGAACTCACCCGCTGCGGTTTCGAGTTTTCTGAACCTTTTCTCTGTCATCTGCTTATGAACTTCGGGCTTTGGAGTAGGCGCGTTATATTCCGTGTGTTCAAGCCCCGTTGCGACATAAGCCCCGAACTTATCCCCGGGTGTCGAAATCGGGGAAATACCGGTTTCGGTATCTTCATAGCGGTTATACTCACACCCTTCGGATAACTGAGGTTTAAGCCTGTTTTTGATTACGAGTTTTTGAATATCAATGAGGTCAACACACTCTCTTCTCGGTCCTAAAGACGCGTCAGAGAGAAGAATTACAGGCACCTGATACTCTTCGGCGAAATTGAAGGCATTAATCGTCTGATAGAAACAATCTTCAACGTTAATCGGGGCAAGTACGATTTTTGCGGCATCACCGTGCGAACCATAGAGGGCCGCGCCCAAATCACTCTGCTCTGTCTTTGTCGGAACACCTGTTGAAGGACCACACCTTTGAACATCAACAATAACTACGGGAAGTTCAGCCATTGAAGCCAGCCCGATAGCCTCCTGCATTAAGGAAAACCCCGGACCGCTTGTTGCCGTCATTGATTTAACACCTGCAAAGGAGGCGCCTAAAGCATAATTTATTGCTGCAATTTCGTCCTCGCACTGCATCATCTTTCCGCCAAATTTTGGGAGTTCTTTAGCAAGCCATTCCATAATCTCGGTGGCGGGAGTTATCGGATAACCCGCAAAAAATCGGCATCCTGCAGCTATTGCGGCAAGCCCGATTGCCTCGTTACCCGACATAATGAGCTTTTGTCCGGAGGTTTTCATCTGCGCGGTCAACAATTTATCTTTTCTTGTGAGTTTTTCTCTTGCAAACTCAACCCCTGCCTTAAACGCTTTTATATTTGAATCAATAACGGTTTGAGGTTTAGCCTTATATCTTCTTTCAATATCTTTTACTATCTGCTCTTCGAGATTTAAGTTTTTTGCAAGCTCAACGGCAACACCGAGAGCGACCATATTTCTTGCCTGAGCAACAGAAACCTCCGTTGCGATAGTCGTTATCGGAATGCCATAGAGGATAACACCTTCACTGACATTGATTTCATCTTTTATAACATCGGTATCATAAATCACAACACCATCTGAGGCGAGCTGATTAAGTCCTTCAAAAACAGTCATATCGTCAAGAGCAATTAAAATATCGGTTTCGGGGGAAACGGTGAGCGCTTTTTCTTCGGAAATTCTCAGGTTATAATAACACTTTCCGTCACCTCGTATTTCAGACGGAAACGCACGGTAGGTAGTAACGTAATAACCTTTTCTTGCGCAGGCATAGGTCAGAATATCACCCGAGCTGATTATTCCCTGACCTGATGTACCCGAAATTTTAACTCTTAAATCTTTCATCTTAAAGCACTCCTAAGAATATTTTATACCAAGAAGAGTGTTTGACAAGAAAATTAAGAAGTTTGAAGATTATTTATAAGCATCTTTCAAGGCATCAGAAAAATTTTTACCAGGAGAACAACTGCAACCAGAAAATTTTAATTGATTTGAATTTAATTTCGGACGATCAATTAACAAAGCAAAAACATCTTTCCCTGGAGTATTAGGACCTTTAAAACCATTTATATCGTAATATACAAGCCAACTTCTTGCATAACTGATAAAAATAGAGCCATCACCTAATATCCAAGCCGAACTTGAGTTGTTAAAAGAATTCTTTGAAAAAAAGCCTTGGCATCCTGTAGAACCATATTCGGAATATTCAGGAATACAACCATTATCAATAGCATTATTTTCACAATACTTTGTTACATTTAATTTTTTAACAATTTCACCTATTAATAACTCACATTCACTCTGTTCGTTACGATTTAACCCGGAAGTTGTATCCGTATCGTCAGAATACCAACATTTAGGAACATATCCTAAATTAGTTATTGTCGAATTAAGTGCATTTGAAATCGTTGAATAAGACTTTTTTATTTGAGTTTTGAGTTGCTCGTCATGATATTTTGATATTAAAGCAGGAATTGTTATTGCAGCAATAACACCGATAATGACAAGAGTAATCAAAACCTCGGCAAGTGTAAAAGCATTAATTTTATAGGGGGGGGGTAGGAATAACTTTGTTTTTTAAATTTTGCATAAAATTCTCTCTTTCTCTACAATCTATAATTTTATACTATCATATTTCCACAATATTGTAAAAAATTAACATCAATTTCATTTAATTGTTGTGCACGAATGCCAAACTTACACATTTTTCTTAAAAAGACTAGATTTCAAATCCTAACGGGCTCGCAATGGCAGATAAAAAAACACCAAACAAAAACGTTTGGTGTTTTTCAATATTAACAATTTTATTAACCGCAGATTGAAGCAGCCTGTTCTTTTAAAGTTGCTGCTTTATCTGTGTGTTCCCAGGGAACATCAATATCGGTTCTTCCCATGTGTCCGTATGCAGCGAGTTTTTGATAGAACATTCCGCCGTTCTTGGAAGGAAGGTTTCTCATATCAAACTGGTTAATAATAGCAACAGGTCTTAAATCGAAGTTCTTTTCAACGAGTTTTGTGATTTCGTCATCTGAAATTTTGCCTGTTCCGAAGGTATCGACCATAATTGATACGGGCTGTGCAACACCTATAGCATAACCGAGTTCAAGCTCGCACTTGTCAGCCAGGCCTGCGGCAACAATGTTTTTAGCAACATATCTAGCGGCATAAGCAGCAGAGCGGTCAACTTTTGTAGGATCTTTACCCGAGAATGCACCGCCGCCGTGTCTTGAATAACCGCCGTATGTATCAACGATGATTTTTCTTCCCGTCAAACCTGCATCACCCTGAGGTCCGCCTATTACAAATCTTCCCGAAGGGTTAATCAGATATTTTGTTGTTGAATCAGGTTTAAGATCATAATTTTCAAAAACTGGTTTAATGACGTGTTCTATCATATCGTTTTTAATGATTTCCTGAATTTGTCTGTTATCAATAACACCATTGATTTCGTCATCGTGCTGGGTTGAAATAACGATGGTATCAATTCTGACGGGTTTATCATCAACGTATTCAACGGTAACCTGTGATTTTCCGTCAGGTCTTAAATATTTCAAAATGCCCTGTTTTCTGACTTCAGCAAGTCTGAAAGCCAGTTTGTGAGCCAGGCTGATAGGAAGCGGCATATATTCTTTTGTTTCGTTGCAGGCAAAGCCGAACATAATACCCTGGTCACCTGCGCCGAGGTTAGCGGTTTCGGTTTCGGAGGTACTTGCGTTGTTGTCTCTTGTTTCAAATGCTTTATTAACACCGCCGGCAATATCGGTTGACTGTTCATCGATACTTGTCAGAACAGCGCAGTTTTTACTGTCAAAACCGCCCGAGGATTTTCCGGTATAACCTATATTTTCGATAGTTCTTCTGACTACGTGGGGAATATCAACATAGCAGTTAGCGGTAATTTCACCGCATACAAAGACAACACCCGTTGTGACGGCTGTTTCCGCTGCAACTCTTGACTGGTTATCTTTTGTTAAAAACTCATCCAAAATAGCATCTGAGATTTGGTCGCAAACCTTATCGGGATGCCCCTCTGTAACTGATTCAGAGGTAAACAAATATCTTTTTGAACTCATTTACTTGCACCTTTCTTAATTCATGACGTTTACAAAAGCATACGACAAAAATGCGCTATCGTCAAATAACACAAAAAATCGGCCTAAAAAGGTCGATTTTTTTTGATATAAACAGAATTAAACTACTTTCTGATATTGAGTTTTTTGATGATAGTTCTGTATTCTTCAAGGTTCTTTTCTTTAAGATATGAAAGAAGTCTTTTTCTTCTTCCGACCATCATCAACAGACCTCTTTTGCCCTGAAAATCTTTAGCGTTTGTTTTCAGGTGTTCGGTCAATTGTAAAATCTTTTCGCTCAAAAGTGCTATCTGGACTTTAATGTTTCCTGAATCTTTAGCATTTTCGCCGAATTTTTTTATAATTTCGCCTTTGTTTTGTAAGTTAATTGCCATTCTTTTTTCCTTTTTTAATTAATTCTGACTCATTCGGTGGGTAAGTCTTTAATTTGCTTTGCCTTTTACAACTAATTAAGGCATAACAAAACTATAATAGTGCCACCATAGTAACACTTCAAGAAAAAAATGCAAATGTTAAAAAATAATAAGTTAAATTTTTATAAATTCCGCAACTAAAATTTATCAGTTATATTAAATAAGCAGTTAATAAGTTAAGGATAATGAAATATGATACCCCCCGTAAGTTTCTCGGCGAGAAGAGTTTTCGTCAGCCCCAACAAGAAGGTAGGCGATGCAACTGCCTCTGAACTCGCTCAGACAATTAATTCAGCCTATAATGTTGCTTCAAAGCAATTAAACGATAAAGATTTAAAACCGCTTTTCCCTGTTTCCGGAAAAACGATGATAGAAAAGAACCCCTACTGTTTTGACAAAAACAAAAAACTGACGGAAGCCGGCAAAGATGCTTTTAACATAGTCAATGAAGCTCTCGGTGTATCGACCGATTCAACAATGGGACAATATTCAAAAGCAATACAGAACTATATCGCGAAGTACTATGACCTCGGCTACGAGAAAAATGTCTGCCGTATGTTTGATGTATTGATATAAAATTATTCAAAATAATATTCATAAAAGAGATAACAGATTTTGTGTTATCTCTTTTTGTTTGGTATAGAATAAAAATATAAGACAGAAAACGGAGAGAAAAAAATGAGTGATATAAGAGTCAGAATTGCGCCGTCACCAAGCGGAAACCTCCACATAGGAACTGCAAGAACGGCATTGTTTAACTACCTTTTTGCAAGAAAGAACAACGGTAAATTCATTTTAAGAATTGAAGATACCGACTTAGAGAGGTCAAATACGGAATACACACAAAATATTTATGACAGTTTAAAGGCTTTAGGCTTAAACTGGGACGAAGGTCCCGATGTAGGCGGAAACTACGGGCCTTATCAACAGTCACAAAGATTTGATATTTACCCGAAATACGCAAAAAAACTTCTCGAATCAGGCTGGGCTTATGAGTGTTTCTGCACCCCCGAAGAGCTTGAAGCCGAAAAAGAAGAGTCCATCAAAAACAAAAGACCTCACATGTATTCAAGAAGATGCGCTAATCTGACAGAGGAAGAAAAGGCAAAATTCAGAGCAGAAGGAAGAATCCCTGCTATCCGTTTCAGAGTTCCCGAAGGCGAAACTAATTTCCATGACCTCGTTAAAGGTGATTTACATTTTGATAATTCTTTAATCGGTGATTTCGTCATTATGAAATCAAACAACACACCGACCTACAACTTTGCCGTTGTTGTTGACGATATGGAAATGAAAATGACACATATCATAAGAGGTGAGGACCATATCGCAAACACCGCAAAACAAATTATGATTTATAAAGCACTCGGTGCTCAGGTTCCCGAATTTGCACACCTCGGAATGATACTTGCACCCGACAGAAGCAAACTTTCAAAACGTCACGGCGCAACTGCCGTTTCTGAATTCGTTGAAAAGGGCTATTTAACCGAAGCACTTTTAAACTTCGTAGCACTTCTCGGCTGGTCACCCTCTGACGGGGTTGAGATTAAAACCCTCGAAGAAATCGCTCAGGACTTCAGACTGACTGAGATTTCATCATCAAATTCAATTTTTGAATACGACAAACTGAACTGGATGAACGGTCAGTATATAAAGAGAATGGATATTTCAAAGTTAACCGACCTTGCAATTCCTTTCATTTCCTGCTATGACTTAAATTCATACACAAGACCTCAGCTCGAAAAGATGATAGCTTCAACACGCGAGCCTATTTCAGTTCTTTCAGAGCTCACAAACGATGTTAAATACTTCTTCGGTGAAGGTGTTGAATTTGAAGGTGATGTTATGGACAAAGTCATCAAAACAGAAAATTCACAAATGGTTCTGAAATATATCAACGAACAAATCAAAGACTGGGCTTTCGATAACCCCGAAAAACTCCACGAACAGCTTGCCGATATAAGAACTTACTTCAAAGAAAACCACGGAATAAAACCGAAAGAATCAATGTGGGCACTGAGAGCCGCTATCACGGGAAGAATCCACGGGGCAGACCTCGGTGTAATCATCGAACTCCTCGGAAAAGACAGAGTTGAAAAACGTGTTCAGGCTTGCATATTCTAAATAATTAAACAAATAAATTATAAATAATGTCCGAAGATAACAAAAAAAATCATGTTCGGACATTATTTTTTTGTACCCACAAAAAAGAGAATAAGAGATTATGATTATACCCCCCATACACTTAATGCCGATAGAGCATAAAGAACGTTTTTATACAGCAAGCTGTGATATAAAAATGCCCGAAGAAAAGAAAACCGAAGCTAACCCCTCCGTTGTTGCGGTTAAAGGGAAATACCTGCCGAGAAACAAAGAGGTTTATGCAAGCAGCTCAACCGTTTTATTGTTAGGTAACAGTCCAAAAAATAACGAGAACAATGAACATCTGTATATTGGGCTCGATAACGATATGCTTGAGGATATTTTCAGGTTTAAAGGTGACAGAGCGGCAATAACAGTAGGACCTCAGGGCGATTTAAAAATACCTGAAGAGTGGATAGGCGATAAAGCTCCATACTATCTTGAAATACGCAAAGCCTCCGACAAAAAAGGTTATTATGTCAAGGATATGACACTCTACGGCACAAAGGTTGCGCCCTACGATGACTATACAAACAGACCTCAGAATTATCCTGTCCCGAAATCTTATGAGGTTTTGGTCAAGAAAGATGCCATATTAAACCTGGGCGGTGCTTACGAGCTTGATTTAGGTCAAATACAAAAAGAACTCGATGGTTTAGAGCCTGAAAAAGAGTATTATATCGGCACTGTCGGAGATATAACAGTTCCCGATTTTGAAGACAAAATATATCCAAGGCACCTTAAAATCAGAAACCTCGGTAATTATTATGCCGTTCAGGATAAATCTTATTTCGGAACAACGATTACAAACTCGAAATACAGAGAAAAATGGAACAGACCTCGTCCTCTTGCTCAATGGCAGAAGGATTTAATGTTTAATCAGTGCCCGCCCGAACAGCTTCAGGACACTCAATGGTTTCCGAAAAAATCATAACAGTAGGTCGGCATAACTATGCCGACATTTACTGTCACATTTTAATCAATTAATTTTATCCTGTCTTTTGAGGTAATTTTCCTCACTACTTTGCAGGGGTTTCCGAAGGCAAGTGAGTTTGAGGGAATATTTTTTGTGACAACACTTCCCGCACCGATGACGGAATTTTTTCCTATCGTTACACCGCCCAAAATGACAACATTTCCGCCTATCCAGACATTATCCTCTATTTTGACGGGCTTTGCCTGTTCAAAAAATTTATTTCTGTCAGTATGGTGAAGCGGATGGTTTACGGTATAAATTGAAACATTCGGAGCAATCATAACGTTGTCGCCTATTATAATTTCTGCGCTGTCAAGAAGAACAAGGTTGTAATTTGCGTAGAACCTTTTTCCGACAGACACATTAAACCCGTAATCACACCTAAGGGGCGGTTCAATAAAAGTTTTTGAATCCGATTTTTTGAAAAGTTGCTTGAGAACCTTTATATGAGATTTTAAATCACTTACGGAAAGCGTGTTATATTCTTCGACAAGCCCTCTTGCCCTGCCTCTGAGTTCCAGAAGTTCACTGTCAGTTGCATTATACCATTCGCCTTTGAGCATTTTCTTTAATTCAGACATAAAAAACTCCACATAATAATATATTTATATAATATCATGTGGAGTTAAATTTTATTAATTTATTAATTAAGTTTCTTCAGATTTTTCTTCAGCTTTAATCTCAGCCGCGATACTGTCATCGACCTTGCCCAAAACCTCGGGAAGTTCTATTCCCGCCTGTTTCGCTAAATCGTGCATCGCAGGAAGTGATTTAATCAGGTTTCTGAGAAAATTAGCAGTAGTTGAACCGTTCTGAGAACCTGCACCGCCATCCCAAACAGTAACCTTGTCAATTTTAATATTCTTGATAGCTTCAACCTGTTTATCAACAATATCCTGAATTTTTTCTATCATCAGGAAGCTTGTTGCAAGCTCAGGCTTATCTGCGCTGAGGGCAACAAGTTTTTTATAACCCTCTGCCTTCGCTTCAAGTACTGCCTTAACACCCTGAGCTTCCGCAAAATATTTTGCTTTGATAGCGTCAGCTTCACCGTTTGCGATTCTTCTGAGTTTTTCAGCCTCTGCATCCGCCTGAACCTGAATTTTGAGTTTTTCAACCTCCTGTTGAGCCAGCTCTTCCTTCTTTAATTTTGCTTCTTCTCTTTCCTTCTGGGCAAGCAGGACATCTCTTTCAGCATTTGCTTTTGCAACTTCACCTGTTCTCAGGGCATCTGCCTGTTTGACCGCCAAAGTAGCATTGTATTCCGCAATATTTGCTTTTGCAACGTTTTCACCCTCGACAGCCTGAGCATCAATCTGAGCGGTTTTAATTCTCTGCTCCTTATCGGCATTTGTTGTACCGATATTTGACTGAGCAATTTGTTCGGCAACCTGAACTTCTTTAATTCTGTTAGCTTCGGCAACACCGATAGCACCCTGCTGTTCCTGTTGTGCAACTTCAACTTTAGCTTTGTTAATAGCTTCAGCCGCAGCCTTCTGCCCGATAGCATCGATATACCCCGATTCATCGGTAATATCTCTGATGTTTACGTTGATAACCTCAAGCCCGATTTTATTAAGCTCAGTATTAACGTTTGCGTTAATCAAATCGAGGAACTGTTCTCTGTCCTGGTTAATTTCTTCGATAGAAAGAGTAGCAATAACAAGACGGAGCTGACCTAAGATTATATCGCTTGCCTGGTCGATGATGTCCTTCTTGGTTAAGCCCAAAAGTCTTTCTGCAGCATTAATCATAATTTTTGGGTTTGTCGAAATACCGAGGGTAAAGGTTGAAGGGACTGCAACCCTGATGTTTTTCTTTGAAAGTGCGCCTTTAAGGTCAATTTCAGTAGTCATCGGTTCAAGTGAGAGTACCGAATAGTCCTGAATTAAAGGCCAAATCATAACACCGCCGCCATGGACACATTTTGCGGTTGTTGTACCGGTTCCTTTACCGTAAACTACGATAATTTTGTTCGACGGGCAGCGTTTGTACCTGTTCATCAGCCAAATAATTGCGCCGATAAGGATTAACGCACCCGAAAATAGTAACATTCCGATTGCTTCTTGCATTTTAGTCTCCTTATTATTCCTGTTCTATATACAATATATTATTTTCGTATTTAACAACTCTGACGGGTTTAAAGGAAGGTATTTCAACGTCAGTATTATTCTGAGCCTCGACAACGGACAATTTTGAATTAATCTCAATCTCAATTCTGCCCATTGAGTGCGGTTTAATAATTGAATAGGCTTTTCCTACCGTACCGACAACTTTTTGCATATCAAAAACTTCTCTGTCGTTTAATTTTCTCAAAAGATAGGTTATATAAGCAGAAAGCCCCATAAAAATGAAACCGCCGACAGCCGAAACAACGGCAACCATTGTTATATTTTCTGCAAAAGAGCTTTTGAGCATTGCAAGTCCCGACCAGCCAAAGCCCATAAAAAAGGCGAGTATTGACTGGATAGACAGGAAGCTGAACGCAACATCAGAGTCCGTACCATCTACATCGATATGTCCCTCGGGAACATCGGTATCCGCGCCCGAAAGAGAAAAAATAACAAGTTTTACCGCATAAATTACGGTAGCAATAATACCAATGTAGAAGTACATTTTGGTCAGATTTTCCACACTAAAAAAGTCCATTATAAATTCCTTTCCTGAAATAATAACCATTATATAATATTGTTACATTTGTTACAAGATTTATTTCTTTTTTATAAAATTGTTTCATATTGTTAACGAATTATTATATTTTTTTTGAGGGCATGGCAAAATTTATTTTTAGAAGTGTTGAAGTATCCAGCATTCAAGAATAAATTAGAGAAAGGTTATTAAATGAAAATTACACCAATTCAGGCATATAATTTAAGAAATATGCAAACATCAGGTTCAAAACCGGCTTCTTACTCATCACAGTTGAGTTTTGGACAAGACGACAAAAAATCGACAAAACTACCCGGTGGTGCAAAAGCAGCCGCAGCGATGATGGCAGCAGCAATTACGGTTGCCTCTCCCGCTAATGTTACAGCATCTGCACTGCAGTCACCAATAGACAAAACACCGATTACACCATACACCGATGTAGAGAGAACAATTCCTGCGGCAAGTATTTTTTACTTTGAAAACGGTGTTCAGGATAACATAATCCGCTCGGTTTACGAAGATGGCGACAATATAGTTACCCTGACGGATGAACCTTCATCAGATATTCATAAAGCAAGCACTTTAAGAGAGATTATTGATAAAGCATACAATTACGCAAGTTTTGCAAACTCCGAAGAGGAGCTTGAATCACTCAGAAACAAATGCGCGGCTGAAATTATCAACGCAAACCCTTGTATCATCAGCCAAAAAACGAATGCCTCAGATCTGACAAAAGATATTGATTTTTCGGAAGTTTTAGACATGCCGTTACAATACTATGACGGACCTGCGGAAATTCTTATTCCTAATGAAGTTCCTTTCCAGCAGGCACCTTTAAGAAATCAAAGCTATGCAGAGGACCAGCTTACCTGGACTCCTTCAGCCAATCAGGCAAACGTAAATCCGAATAATCCGAACCCTAAAGAACATACTTATGCTTCGTTAGAGGACCTTGTTGAAAACGAATACAAAACACATAAAATGACCGAAGCCGACAAAAGACTTATAATAAGCAAAATCCTTCAGATTCCCGCAAATACAAGTCTCTATGAAGAAGACCTGACAGAACCTATGGAAATAACAGGAACTGTTGACGATGCAAGAAGATTTGCAAAATATAACACGGCAGAAAAAGAAGGAATTGAACTTCCTGTTGTTGTAACGGCACACTCCGTTGAAAACGGCGCAAGCGCAAATATTTCAAAAGCCGCACTGGACAAAGCTCTCGAAGATGGCTTAACCTGGCAGTTATACCCTGTCGGATACAACGGCGAAAGAAACAATATGGAATATGATTTAGGCGCTACCAACAGAGCTAATTTCACAATTTCAAAAGGCGACATCATCGATTTAACCAGCGCTCTTCAGTTCTACATTGATCCCGTTACAGGTCAGAGATACACAACAATAGACAACAAAACGGGTGCTTATGCACTTCAGACATCAACCGCAAGCAGCAAAATGGTTTCGGACGAAATCGCAAAACAAATCGTTTATGATAACCTTCACATCTACGCAGCACCCCAGGATATTAACGGCAGACACTTTGAATATGGTGCATTTGATGTAAACAAAGGATACGACACAACAGACAAATCAATTGAAGAAATTATCCAAAATTCAACTCTGAACTTAGACAGAGCAAAAGCAATAAAATTTGTTGACGGAGAAGGAAAATCAAGATTACCCGAAGGAACTAAATTCCATTTGGTTGATTTTGACTATGTAATGCTGGTAAATGGTAAACCTGTAGAAGTTACACCTACACCTACACCTAC
>JAFXYZ010000017.1 GCA_017541465.1 bacterium
ACCGATATTGCAGGTACGACAAGAGATGTACTCGAGGAAACCCTGAACCTTGACGGCATTCCCTTAACTATCTCGGACACTGCAGGGATAAGAAGCGATGAAAATATTGATAAGGTCGAGGCTATCGGAATTGACTGCTCGAAAAATTACATTGAGGAAGCAAATATTGTCCTGTTTTTGTACGATTTAACGCAGGGGTTTAAAGATGAGGACAAAACCATTTTTGAGCTGATTAAGGATAAAAACTATATCAAAATCGGCACAAAATCAGATTTAACAGACAAAAGAGACACTGACAGCATCTGTCTTTCGGCTGTGAGCGGGGAAAATATTGAGGTTTTAAAAGAAAAAATTAAAGATATTGTTTTGGGTGATAACAATTTAGAAACAGAGTTTATCACAAACGAACGTCAGCAAAAGTGTCTTGAAAATGCGAAAAAATCACTTCTTCAGGCGCTTGAAACAACCATAAGCAGAGACTTGCAGGATTTAATATCAATAGACCTCAAATCTGCCTTGATGAGCGTGGGAGAAATCAGCGGAGAAGTCATCACCGATGACATTTTAAACAATATTTTTGAGAATTTCTGTATCGGGAAATAAACTTTATGATGTTGGGCTGAAAGCCCAACTTACAATTTATCTTTATAAAAAAAACAAGCATTGTCTATACATTGTTTTATAATTTATTGACAATGTAAATAAAATGTGTCATAATGTAATAAAAGGAGAAACATTATGGCACAGACTAATATTAATATAAGAATAGACGAAAATCTCAAAAAACAGTTCGATTTTCTTTGCAACGAACTCGGGTTGACAATGTCAACCGCTATAAACATCTTTGCGAAAGCCTTTGTCAGATATAAAGGAATGCCGTTTGATGTTAATTTGAAAGTTCCAAATGCCGAAACCCTTCAGGCTATTGATGATGTTAATAATCACAGAAATCTGTATGGTCCTTATGACACAGTTGAAGAAGCAATAAAAGCAATGTTGGATGAAGAATAATGTTAAAAGTTGTTTTTAGTGGCAAGATGAAAAAAGATTTAAAATTAGCAAAAAAACGAGGCTATAATCTTGATAAACTTGCAGAAGTTATGCATTTATTGGTTGACGGTAAACAATTACCCGAAAAATACAAAGACCATAAACTGACTGGAGAATACGAGGGGCAAAGAGAGTGCCATATTGAACCCGATTGGCTTTTAATATACAAAATTGAGGATAATCTGCTCATTTTGACTTTGACACGAACGGGAACTCACAGCGATTTGTTTTAATCAAAACTGCGCGCAGTATTCGAAAACCTTTTCGGTTCTTTTCCATAAATCGTCTATACTTTCGGTTTCAGAGAGCTCTAAGGTTATTATAGGGATATTTCTTTCAACCCCTGCATAAGTTCCAAAACTCCCGGGAGTTGAATATCCGATGTCGCCTTGGGAAGGATAACCGCATAATTCCGCAATTTTTTCCGCTTCAATATGCGCAGGCCCGTCAAAATTAACTATTTCAAACGGTGCGTGAAAAGAAAGAATAAAACTTGGCTTATATTCCTCTATAATTTCTGCCATAAACCTTGTTTCCGCCTCGCTCTCAGGTCTGTCGCCCCCAAAATAATCGGGATTTTGGACTACCTCCCAGTTTTGAGTCGGAAAATTTCTGTTTAAATCAACCCTATTGGCATTTTGCCTTGTGTTTAAATCCTTACCGTCAGGGTTCAGGCAGGGGATAAACAACAATTTGTTCACCAGTTTTGTTTCGTCCAAATTTTTTATAAATCTCTTAATAAGCGCTTCCCCCTGCGGTTCATCGCCATGGAAAACACCTATAAAAAGTATTGTTTTCTTAAAATTTTTGTTTTCCGTTTCAAGAAGTATAATCGGATTATTATTTTTAGTTAAAGCCGTTTTTGAAATTTTCATTGTTACCCCTCAATATTGTTTTTATTTTAATTTATTAAGAAGGATTTATCAATATTTTTTGTTTGTAGTAATATAAAATAAATACACTAGAGGGAAACATTATGGAAATGACAATGGAAAAAACCTATCAAAAGGAATACACCATCCGCTCTGTTGAGATGGATTCAGAGTATAAGTTAAAGAAAATCGATGCGGTCAGATTTTTTCAGGAAACTTACGCGCTTTATTGCAAAGACAATAAAATTGCCGCTTTTGATATTATCGATAAAAACTTAATCTGGGTGCTTGCTCAGATGAAGGTCGAATACACAGGCGAAATGCCGAAGTGGAGCGAGGATATAACAGTTAAATTCTGGTTCTCAGAGGTCGGCAAACTAAAGATTTTCTCAGAGTTTGAGATTTTGCACGAGGACAAAGTTATCGTTCACGGCGACAGCATCTGGTTCCTGCTCGATACCCAAACAAAAAGACCTGTCTGCCCGATGCCGACTTTAGGCTGTATAGACATTAATCAAAACCTTGTTTTCGGCGAGCATACAAAGTTTATCAAGCCTCAGGGCGGGGAATTTATCCGCTCAAAAACTTATAAAGTCGGTATTTTTGATATTGATTTTAATCATCATCTCAATAATTTGAGGTATCTTGATTTTGCTATTTCAACACTGTCGGATAACTTCATCGAAAGCTGCGTTATGAAATCCTTTAAGGTTCAGTTCCAGAAGGAATGCTTCTTAGATGACGTGCTTGAATGCAGCGCCTACAAAAAAGACGACAATACCATCTACTTTATTTTGACAAGACAATCTGATAATATGGTTGTCTGTGAAATGGAAATGAATTTACAGTAAAAAACGATGATTAACTTTGATTCACTGACGTTAAAAGCCTTCCTGGAGGAAAACAAAGATTTTCTTGTCGGCGCAAGAATACAGAAAATCAAACAGTTTTCAAGAGCTGAAGTTATGCTTCAGCTTCATAAATCAGGTGAAACAAGAAAATTATACATTAATATTAACCCCTCATGCTTTCACCTTTGTTTTATGAGCGAAGAGAACGAGAAAAAACGCGCTCTTGTTGCCCCAAAATCAGCGCTGATGTTCTGTATGCTTTTAAGAAAGTATATGGACGGGGTTAAAATCACTGACGTTCAGGTGCCAAAATATGAGAGAATTTTTGAAATATATTTTGATTATTATGTTTCGGAAGAAGAAAAAAACAGATATTGTCTTGCTGTTGAATTAATGGGAAAATACAGTAACATAATTCTCTATAATTATGATACAAACGTAATTGCAGGCTGCTGCCACAACGTCAGCGCACAAAAGAGCAAGGAAAGAGAACTCTCAGGGCTTCTTCCCTATTCCTACCCTAAAAAACAAAGAAAAAAAGATTTACTCAAAACGAGTTTTGAAGAGTTTCAGGCGGTTTTAAAAGAAAACAAAAATCTGAGCGAAGAGTTTTACTACCTCACAAACGTCATTGTTGAAAATGCTTTTGGTCTGTCAGAAAACGAACATGAGCTTTATGAAAAATTAAGAAATCTTGTTTCTCTTTCCTCTGTTTCACCTTCAGTCAGCAACGATTTTGAACAGTTTTCGCTTTTAGATATTGAAAATGCAAAAAAATATGACAGCACAAACGAAATGATTGACGATTATTTCACATATCAGCAGAGCGAAAAAGCAGCAAATACAACAAAAATTAAACTTCTCTCTCACATAAATCAGCAGATAGAAAAGTTTGAAGAATTAAAAGAAAAGCAGGAAAAACTTGCCTTTGAAACAGGGACTATTGAGGAAAACAAAGAAAAGGCCGATTTGATTATGGCAAACCTCTATCAGTTAAAAGACGGGGAAAAAGCACTCAGAGCGGTTGATTTTAACGGCAGAGAGGTTGTAATCTCCCTTGACGAAAACAAAAGCGGAAGTGAAAATGCAGAGCACTACTATACTCTTTATAAAAAATCAAAATCAGCAAGCGAAAAATCAAAAGAGTTATTGGAAGAAACCCTTAAAAGTTTAAAATACTGGGAAGAAAAGAGGCAAGAAGCTGAAGAAACAGAAGATGCAAAACTGCTTGAAACTCTTTCAAAAGAACTTCTGCCCCAACAAACTAAGCAAAACAACCAGAAAAAATCGGACAAAAATTTAGAAATGGTTGAATTTTTAGGGTTTAAAATCTATGTCGGGAAAAATGACAGGCAAAATGACTATTTGCTCTCAAAAATTTCATCACCCGAGGACTTATGGTTCCACCCTCTGAACGGCGCAGGGGCGCACGTTTTGATTAAGAAGAACAAAAACGGTGAAACAGTGCCTGATGAGGTCATATTAAAAGCCGCAAGACTCACAAAACAATATTCTTCATCAAAAAATTCAACGAAAGTGCCGATTATATACACTAACCGAAAATACGTCAAAAAAGCAAACAACAAAATCGCTTTCGTTACCTATAAATATGAATCAGAGATTATGGTGTAAAAACTATTTTACAAACCCAAAAAACAAAAACCCTAAAATGCCGACAAAGAAACAGTAGTAGGCGAAGATTTTCATTGAGTATTTATTCAAAAATGCCATAAAATATTTAACGCACAAATACCCTGAAATCATTGAAACAACAAAACCGCCAAAAATTGAAAGCCAGCTGAAGCCCTTCAGAACCGAAAAATCAATTTCCAAAATCGGATAAAATATTGACGTTCCCGCAATAATCAGGATAGACAAAAGAAACGAAAATCTTGCACTTTCAACTCTGGTTAAACCGCAAAACAGCCCTGTTGAAATTGTCATTCCCGACCTCGATACCCCGGGAAATGCCGCTATACCCTGCGCTATACCGACCATAATTGCCTGTTTCCAGGTCAGCTCATCTCTTTTCTGAATCTTAGCTCCGATAATTTCACTCAGCAAAATAACAGTAGCCGTCACGAGTAACAGACCACACACTATCCTCGGACTCGAAACAAGTTTTTCAGATATATCCTTCAGAGGATACGCGACAAGCAGGGTAAAAAATGTTCCCAAAATCAGAAATAACCCGAGTTTTGACTCTTTAGAATTAAAATCTTTGGTTTTTACAGACGTAAACAGCCCTTTTAAAATATTCAAAACATCTTTTCTGAAATAGAAAAGAACAGCAATCAAAGTGCCGAGGTGAAGAATAATATCCAAAAACACCTCTTCACTCGTCGCAGCCGCCATTTCTTTATGGGTAAAAAACTTATATAATGCCGAAAAAATGACGAGATGCCCCGAGCTTGAAACGGGCAAAAATTCCGTCAAGCCCTGAACAAACCCGAGTAATAATGAATGAAGAAGCTCCATTTACTCTGCCCTATTCAAAATACGCCGCGCAGGAGTTGTTTGTTTCCCAGACCGCGACTTTTGAGACTATCGGAACAGTCTTTTTCATTTCATAATAAATGAATTTAGCGATAGCCTCACTGCTCGGGCTTACGTCTTTAAACTGTTCGAGTGTATTTATATCTTTATGGTCAAGCAAATCAAGTGTCTGGTTCAGAGTTTTCTTGAGAAGTTTAAAATCAATAAGCAAATTTGACTTATTGAGCTCTTCCCCTCTTACAAAAACCTCGACCTGCCAGTTGTGTCCGTGCTGATTTTCGCACTCACCATCATAGTTGAGAAGATGATGAGCTGCTGAAAACGAACTTTGTACCTTTAATTCATACATTTTTTGTCTGTCCTATGCAATACTGTCTAACTGAGCAATTGTGTCTTTGTGTTTTTCCGCAAACTCTTTTCCTCTTGCGAGAATTGCGAGCTTCAAAATCTTTGGAAGGTTAATTGCTCTGCCCTCTTTAAGGTTATGCTGATAAACTTCTTCAAAATTATTCGGTATGCGAAGCGACCAGTTGCCGTCACCTGATGTGCCCGGGCGGTTATAAACATCATAAATACCGAAGAAATCAGTGAAGAATAACTGAATATTCTCGGCAGGGCACGCAAAAAGTTCAACCAGTTTTGTTTCAAACAGGAAGTCGGAATTTTTTGTGAGTTCTACCGCAATAGTTTCTCTGTCCTGCTCAGATAACTCTTTAAACAAGTCCTCGGAAAGATTTTTGGCATGCAGATACCCTTCATGAGTATTTATCTGAGCATTTGCCCACATACTGATAGGCTCATTGTCGTGAGTTCCGACCATAGCCCAGCTGTGAGGTGTTATATTAGCGCACCTGTAAGGGTGTTCTGGCTTTTCGGGAACAACAAACTGAGTTAATTTCATACCCAAAAGCTCGTATTTTTTCATTACCGCAACAACAGGGCCGGTAAGGGTTCCGAGGTCCTCGCAAACAATAGCATCTTTATTCAGCCCGACTTCTTTTGCCGCACCGATAACGATTTTTTCAACAAATCTGCCGTATTTTGTAACCTGCTCATCGTCAAGGTTTACAATTCTTTCTTCCTTGTCCGCCTCAACCTCATCGTTGATATTTTCCATTCTTGCGATGGCATAACGGGATAAAATCGGGTGTTCGGGGGAAGAATAAAGCCTTCCTGCGCCCTCTTCAATTTTTGGTTTATGACCTGCCTTATAAACCCAGGGATCGATAAGACCTACCATGTGGTCAATTCTGACACCGCCGGGGTTTTCGGTAAACATTTTTACATAAAGTGCCTTCATCAGTTTTCCTGCTTCGCCAAGTGAACCGTCAGGATTGAAAAGTTTTTCAGGGTCCATAACAGGGAAGCCCCATGCCTGACCATCCTCCGAGAAGTAATCGGGAGGACAACCAAGACACCAACCGTCTAAGAACATTGACTGATATGCCCAGGTGTCTCTGTCAGAGAAAGCGACCTGTCTGTCTGCTATCATTTTCAGCCCTTTTGAAAGCGCATAGCTTTTTGCAGCTTCGTTTTGAACAAAGATGATATACTGACAGAAGGAATAGAACTCAATTTCATCAGAATATTTTGTTCTGAGTTCATTAATTCTGAACTGAAAATCTATTTTTTCCTGTTCGTTTTTGGGGTTGAACAGTCTTTTATCCATATCGGAATTCCACATCGGCCAGTAGTCATTATTGTGCTCGATAGAAAGTGCCTCATAGAGTGAATCTTTTTCGAGCCAGAATTTATTTTTTTCCTTAAATTCGCTGAAACCCGTCACCATAGCTTTTGGCTGTTTTGCTTTGAAATTTTCAAAAGCCTCTCTTAGTGCCTTTTTCTGTGCTTCAAAGATATATGAATAAGCAGTTTTTGCCTTATCTTTATTAGGATTATTGTTTACGACATTTTGATAGGTTTCATAAGAAAGAAGGTTACACCAGTCATCTGAAACCAACTGTTCAAGGTCGATAAAGAGGGGGTTGTTTGAGAAAATCGTTCCCGTATAAGGTGATGCGTCAATAGATTTAGTCTTTCCCGCAGGTCCAAGCTGCAAATCGGTAAATAAACCTGATACAAAATCAATTAATCTTTTGGCGGCAGCAGAGTTGCTTGTACCAAACCCCGAGTTTTTGCCATCATTTGACGGATAACTGTTCGCATGAGCAATAAAAGCAAGATGTTTTTTCCCTAAAACTCTGAGTGCATCTCTCAGGATTTTTTTTGAATTTTCGTTTAAAACAAACCCTGTTTTTTCTTCACAATAAGCCATATTTTTAATACCCTTCACATTAATAACTTTGCGATAGATTATATTATAAAAACAACTTATAAACAATAGAGTGTTAAGTATTGGTAAAGCCTTCTTTTTTAAAAAAAAGAAGGCAAAAAACTTTTAATAATTAATATACTAATAATCTGTAAGTTGGGCTTTTCAGCCCAACAAATTTTTAATAATTCATTGCACCTTCACGAAGGACTTTGCAAGCACAAGCTGTTCCGTTACGGTTACTGTCTGTACATTCCTCAATATGCTCACAACCTGCAGGATAAAGACCTTGTTCTTTAATTACAAAAATAAAAACATCTCTACCTGTTTTATTTGGTTTTTTTGCACCGTTTATATCTAAATGAATTGAGGCACAAACATTATCAGAACCACTCCAATCCTGACTACTACAATCTTCAGATACAGTATCAAAATAAACTTGTGTACCATCTGCTAATACAAGATTATATGCATTATCATTATTCCGAATAGAATTGCCATAAGTTGCACTTTGTTGCCAACAACCTGTATTCGAACCACATTCTTTTGCATTGACTAAATGTTTTTTATAAAGATTATAAATATTTCCACCAGAGGTTGCCCAACCACCTTTATCTACTCTTGGTGTTCCTTCTTCCGCAATAATCAAATTTGTTGCCTGAGCAAGTGTTGAATAGGCTTTTTTGAGTTTTGAAACATATTCCTGATTATTTGTTTTGTTTATCAATGTAGGAACTGTCATAGCAGCAATTACACCGATAATAACAAGCGTAATTAAAACCTCAGCCAATGTAAAACCTTGTTTATAGGGGGGGGTAGCGGATTTATTTTTTAAATTAAGCATACTAAGAACCTCTCTTAATTCTCTGATTAAATTTATAATACCACAATTTTAAATTTTTTAACATCTTGGATTATTGACAATTTATAACAAATTTTTTAATAAACCCTCTCCCTAAATCCCTCTCCCTCGGAGAGGGACTTTAAATTTTTGTTATTAAGATTATATAAAGACACCGCATCCTCGTGGTAAACTATACTTAGGTTACAGTTTAAGGGGAGAAATAATATGATTCCTATTCTTGATTTAAAAAGACAATATCTTCAGACAGGCGAAAAGATTGAAAAAGCCGTTATTGAAGTTTTAAAATCAGGCTCATATATTCTTGGAGCTAACAATAAAGCTCTTCAGGAAGAGTTTGCAAAATATGTCGGCACTAATTTTTCATTAGGGTTAAACTCCGGTACAGATGCGCTTCATCTGGCTCTGAGAGCTTTAGACATCGGAAAAGGCGATGAAGTTATCACAACCGCTTTCACCTTTGTTGCAACGGCAAGTGCAATCGGGTTATCAGGTGCAACTCCTGTTTTTGTTGACAGTGTTGAAGGTACATTCAACATTGACGCAGACAAAATTGAGGCTGCTATAACACCAAAGACAAAAGCCATTATCCCTGTTCATCTTTACGGTCAGGCTTGCGATATGGATAAGATTATGGCTATCGCAAAGAAACACAACCTCAAAGTTGTTGAGGACTGCTGCCAGGCTATCGGTGCGGAGTATAAAGGAAAGAAAGTCGGCTCGTTCGGTGATTTCGGCTGTTTCAGTTTCTTCCCGACCAAAAACCTCGGCGGTATGGGCGACGGCGGAATGATTACCATGAATGATGAAAAGTTAAGAGACAGAATTTTGGCTCTGAGAAACCACGGCGGCGCTATTCGTTATTACCACGATGAACTCGGAGTAAACTCAAGACTTGACGAAATTCAGGCTGCCATTTTGAGAGTAAAAATGCCTTACATCGATGAATGGAACGCAAAAAGAAGAGAAAACGCATACAGATACAATAAACTCTTTGAAAAATACTCTGAAATCATTACCCCGAAAGAGCTTGAAAACACCTATTGCGTTTATCACCAATACACAATAAAGGTTAAAAACAGAGATGAAGTTTATAAGATGCTTCAGGAAAAGGGTATAGGTGCTATGATTTATTATCCCGTTCCTCTTCACCTTCAGAAACTTCACAAATCTTTGGGATATAAAGAAGGCGATTTGCCTGTTACCGAAAAGAATACGCACATGGTTATGTCCCTTCCTATGTTCCCCGAACTGACGGAAGAAGAACAACAAACTATTGTTAATACTGTTGTTGAGTGTGTTTACAGAAAAGTAACGGCTTAAAAAATAACTCAATAAAACAAAAAAACAGAGGTAAAGGTAAAACTTATCTCTGTTTTTTGTTGTCTATTATTTGTAATTATTGTAAAATCAAAAAAGGATTATCGGAATTTTGGTATGAAGAAAAACACATTCAATATTTGTTTCAGTGCTGATAATAACTACATGGAGCAGCTTGGGGTTTCCCTTGTTTCCATTCTCAAAAATTCACTCGAGGATGAAGACTTTAATTTTTATGTCCTGAACAGCGGTATCGATGAAGAAAACAGAAAAAAAATTGAAGACTTAAAGAAAATAAAAGATTTTAATATTGAATTTATTCAGGTAGATGCCGAAGAATTTAAAAACTGCAAACTTTTAAACAAAACCGAAAAAAATATGGAGCACTACCACGTTACTCTTCCGACATATTTCAGGTATAAAATAGGGAGTATCTTTAAAAACCTTTCAAAACTGCTCTATATTGACTGCGATATTATCGTCAGAAAGTCACTAAAACCCCTGTTCGATACCGATTTAAAAGATTATTACTGCGCAATGATTCCGGATGCCGAAAGCAAACAGGAAGCAAAACGGCTTAAACTGGACAAATATTTTAACGCAGGTGTCATTCTTATTAATCTTGATTTATGGAGAAAAGATGACCTTGAAACAAAACTCTTTGACTATACGGTTAAGAATGCCAAAAAGATTTATTGGCAGGATCAGGATGTTATAAATATCATTTGCAAAAACAAAATCAAAGAGCTCAAAAACGAATGGAATTTTCAGTTTTTCCTCTACGGACACGATAATTATTATGAACTCGTTAAACAATTAAAAACCGCAAATATTCTTCATCTCGCAGGCAGATTTAAGCCCTGGACGGATCCTTTTGAACACCCGATTTTTGAAGAATACTATTATTATCTCGGGTTTACGAACTGGGCTTATAAAATTAAAGAATATAAATATGAATGTTTCGGAAGATTTCTTGAAGGACACATAGGAGGAAACAACAAATATGTTATGTCCGAGGATGAAATTTTTCAGAGAAAACTAAGTCCGGTTTATTCCGCAATAACCTCTTCTGTTCAGTCAACAGACGAAAAAATCAGCAGTGTTTACTCTGAAATAACAAATAATTATGAATATACAAACTCCGAAATCAAAAAAACTTATGATTATACAAACACTGAATTAAATAATAAAGCTGAAGAAATAAAAAATGTCATTAACCAGACCACCGATGAGAAAATCGGGAATGTCTATAAGGAAATTTCTAATAATTATGACTACACTAACTCCGAAATCAAAAAAACTTATGATTATACAAACTCTGAATTAAATAATAAAGCTGAAGAAATAAAGAATGTTATTAACCAGACCACCGATGAGAAAATCGGAAATGTCTATGGTGAAATAACAAGAAACTATGACTATACAAACTCCGAAATCAAAAAAACTTATGATTATACAAATACAGAATTAAATAATAAAGCTGAAGAAATAAAGAATGTTATTAACCGGACCACCGATGAGAAAATCGGAAATGTCTATGGTGAAATAAACAAAAAATCTGAAGAGCTCACAAGCAAAACTGAAAATAAAATAAATGAATTTTACAATAAAATAACAGATAATTTTGATAGACAACAAGAACTCTTTTCCCAAAACATAGACAAAAAAATCAATGATTTGAGCAGTGTTTCAACAACTCTTGTTGAAAATAAAGCAAGAGAAACAGAGACAAAAATAAACAATATTTATTCTCAGATAACGGATAATCTTAATAAAAACACCCAACTATATAGAGCCGAAGAGGAAAAATTAAAAAGTGAACTCTACTCACAATTTTCTCATTTTGAAGAATTATCTCTGAATAATTCTGAAGAAATTAAAATGAGTTTTAACAAATTACTTGAACACTTAAAACTAAACAATGACAAGTTTTTTGAGTTAATGACGGAGCACCGCGAAAAGCAGGAAAGAGAGCTTCTTGAAAAACTCAATAACACTAAAAATGAAATTTTATCCGAAATAGTTCTTCCTAATTCAAACGAAATAAAACAGGAAATCAAAGGAGAGCTTGAAAAGATAAAAAACAGCGAAATTGAAAACATAAGAATAATTGCACAAAATGAAATAAACAACACAAGAGCTCTTATCTCGGAAGCAATTAAACAAATGAATTCCGACCTGAACAGACAGCAAAGAACCCAGCAGCTTGATTTTGAAAAGCAATTACTTGATATGGAAATGAAGTTTAAAGAATTAAACAGATTATTAAACCCTTTAATTTCCGTGGTTAAAAAATTTCATAAAGGCAAAAAACCAAAACAGATGAAAGGCTTAAATAATGAGCGAGGTTAAAGTATCAGTAGTTATACCGTTTCACAATGTTGAGGAGTATCTTGAAACTTCTCTCAAATCTGTTGTGAACCAGACTTTAGGTGATATAGAAATTATCTGTATCAACGATGCTTCTGATGACGGCTCAGGGAATATTGTCTGGAATTTTGCCCAAAATGACGGAAGAATTAAAATTATCAACCTTGAAACAAGGCAAGGACAAGGGTATGCAAGAAATATCGGAATTGAAAACGCAACAGGAAAATACATAGGGTTCGTCGATGCCGATGACTGGGTTGATACTTCAATGTTTGAAAAACTCTATAACAGAGCAGAAGAATTAAACTCTGATATTTCAATGTGCAAAACAATTTTGTTTAATGAAAAAAGCCAAAAAGAAGAGTTTGAAGGCTATTATCAGCTAAATGCACTCGAAAAATTTTTTGATAAGAGCTTTAACCCCTATGAAATTAAAGATAATCTTTTAAACTTTAATGTTGCTATCTGGAATAAAATATACAAAACTGAGTTTTTGAAGAATTTAAACATCAGATTTCCCGCGGGGTTTATCTATGAAGATTTACCTTTCTTCTTTGAAACAATTTTAAAAAGCACAAATCTGAGTATAGTAAATGATAACCTTTACTATTACAGAATAAACCGCCCGGGCTCAACCATGCAGAATGTCGGGGATAAAATTCTGAACAGAATTGATATGCTTGAAAGAGCTTTTGAACACATTAAAAACTCAACTTTTTATTCCGAAATTGAAACACCTGTTATAAACTGGCTGGTCGAGGATATTTTCCACAGAGCCTCGATAATTGAGGAAGAATATTTTGAAAAATACTTCTTTAAATCAAAAGAATTTCTGGAAAAAATCGGGTTTTCTTCAGATAGCGAACTCAAAAACAGGGGAATAATTTTCTTTGATGAAGTTCTTTTCTGGCTTGAACTCGAACCCCGTCAGGCACTTTTCTTCACAAGAACCCTGCGCTCAACCGATAAAAAACTCGACAAATTATACTCTGAACTCGGCAACAGTTATAATTACATAAACTATAAAACAGGTGAAATAAGCCAGGAAACCCAACAAATAAAAACTCAGTTTAACGAGCTCAAAACTTCAACTGATAGTTGGTCAGAGCATTTTAACAGGGAATTTACCCAAGTTTATAACAACCTGACAAACCAGACAGGTGTTTTTGAAGAAACAATGAACAAACTGTTATATCTTCAGAAGGAAGAAATATCAAAAGAAAACGAGTTTAAAAAAGCTGAAACTGAAGCCCGTTTTGAAAAAGCACTTAAAAATCTTGAAGAACAACTTCTCGACAAAAATCTTGAAACCGTTCATAACCTGAAGGCAGAATTTGAAGAAGAAAAAAGAGCTATGACGGAGGAATTTGACAAGAGATTTAACGAACAAAGGGTTAAGTACGAAAGAAAAATCATTAAACTCGAAGAAGATTACAATAATTTTTACAGAAAACTAAAGCCCGTTATTAAGTTACTGCGCTTTTTAGGACTGACAAAAAAGGAGGACAGAAATGGAAGAAAAGCCTAAGATTTCCGTTATTGTCACCGTCTATAACGTCGCAGAATATTTAGGTCAGTGTCTTGATTCAATAATAAACCAGACCGAAAAAGACCTTGAAATTATTTGTGTAAACGATGGTTCTACGGATAACTCGCCAAAAATTCTGAAGGAATACGAAAAAAAAGACAGCAGAATTAAAATTGTCACAAAGAAAAACGGCGGTTTATCCTCTGCAAGAAATGCAGGCATGGAGGTCGCAAGAGGTGAATTTATCACTTTTATCGACTCTGATGACTGGGTAGATGAAAGATTTTGCGAAAAACTCTATGACAGTATAACCAAGAATAACGCAGATATTTCAATCTGCGCAGTTCATCAGTTTGACAACAAACTTCAGCAAAATGACGATTCAAACCCCTATTACACTCTTGAATTTTTTGATTCCTCGTTTGATAACAGAGTTTTTTCGCACTATGACACAAAAAATTTCCTTTGTGATGTCTGTGTTATGGCATGGAATAAGATGTACAGAAAGAGTTTTATCGATTCTCTAGGGGCAAAATTCCCCGATGGTCTGATTTTTGAAGATGGACCTTTCTTCTTTTCAATTTTCTTTAAAACCCAAAGAGTAACTATAGTAAGAGATTATCTCTATTATTACAGAATAAACCGCAAAAACTCAATTATCACAAAAGGTGATGAAAAATACTTCCATATTTTTAAAATCGTAACTCTGATTTATAACTCGATGAAAGAGCAGGAGTATTTTGACGAAATAAAATATGAATTTTTCAGAAAAAAGACAGAGGATATTCTCTACAGATTAAAGACAATTAAACCGAAATTAAGGGTTAAATTCTGCGAAGCAATACAGCACTTTGATATTTTCTATAACAACCCTGATTTTGATTTTAACTATGTCGACAAAGAATTTCCGTATCTCTATGACGTTATAACCTCTATCAAAAAAGGGGGTTATAAACAATTTAAACACGATCAGTTTGTCGAGAGCTGGAAATATAAAACAATGGAAATTTTATATCACGAACAAAACGTATATTTTATCCACTCAAAGAAATTCCACAGAACACTCAGAATCAAAAAGCGCCCGAAATATTATGATATTTGGTACGATAAGGATAAACTTTTCGTTGTCCTCTTCTCAAAATTCAGGTTTGAATTTGATTTTGTGTTCTCTGTGCTTGAGCGCAGAAATAACAAAAGGGTTTAATTATGGCTGATAACGATTTTGAACAAAATATAGAAAATTCACTGCATAAAAGTGAAATTGATTTTTTAAATTCAAAACATCAATTTGAACTCAGACAGGCTGAAATAAAGTTTAAAGCAGAGTATGAATTTAAACTCTCAAAAAATATACAAAAAAAGGAAGAAGAACTCAAAGCCAGACTCGAAGAGCAAAAAAGGGAATATGAGGAAAAATTAATCAGCCAGAGAGACTGGTATGAAGGGGAAATTCTGAGAAGGCAGGAAGAAACGGCTGAGTGGCACATCGAAAATACGAAAAAACTTCTCGAAGAACAAAAAAAAGAGTTTGAAGAGAAATTAAAAGAGAAAGAAAAAGAACAAATCTCTGAAATTCAGACAACAACCTCTGTTATCGATGAAACAAACCCCGTAAAGGTTTCAGTTATTCTTCCCATTTATAATGTCGGAAAATATCTTGTTCAGTGTCTGAACAGTTTAATCAGCCAAACCCTCTATGATATTGAGATTATCTGCGTTAATGACGGCTCAACCGATAACTGCTATGATATTTTAGAAAGTTATAAGAAAAAAGATGCAAGAATAAAGGTTATTCATAAGGAAAACGAAGGAACAGGAGTTGCAAGAAATACAGGACTGAAGGCAGCGACAGGGGAATGCATTGCCTTTGTTGATCCTGATGACTGGATAAAAGAGAATATGCTCGAGCGGTTATATAATCTTTTGAAAGAAAAAGAGCTCGATATTGCAATGTGTATGCCGGATGGGTATAACGAAAAAGAGCAAAAGATGGAGGCTTTTCCCTATTTTGTCGAGGAAAACTTCAAAAATATCCCGACAGATAAAATCTTTAACTGGAGAGATTTATCACCTTTTTCATACCCGATGTGCGTCTGGAATAAACTTTATCTGAGAAAGTTTTTAACTGATAACCACATTGATTTTGCGGAAAAGGTGGATTTTGAGGATCATAAAGTTATATTTGGCGCACTTTTCCACGCAAAAAGAATTTTCTTTATCCCTGAAAAACTCTATGTTTACAGGTTTAACAGAGAAGGTTCAATTTTATCCGACAACAACAAAAGACTTATGGACAGAATGAAGATGTTTGACTATGTTGAACAGATTATGAAGGATACGGGGGCTTATGAGGTTCTTAAAAACGAACTTCTTCTCTATCAGGTACACGACCTTTTGTATTATTACAGTATGATTAAACCCGAATTTAAAGAGGAATATTTTACCCAAATGAGAGATAACATCAGCAAAATGAACCTGAATGACGAGGAAAAGAAAATGCTTTGCGAAAAAGAAAGTGATTTCACCCGGATTTTAGAGAAGATGTAAAAGATATAAAAATATAAATTGGGCTTTCAGTAGGGTAGTCTTTAGTCTACCGATAAATAAAGGTTATAAATTGTCAAAAACGGGAATATTTGATAATATAAATATTAATCAGAGAATTAAGAGAGGTTTTTAGTATGTTTAATTTCAAAAATAAACTCGTTCCTACCCCCCCCCACAAAAATAATGGTTTAGAGAGTAGTGTAGGTTGGACATACTTGCCCAACAATTTCAAAAAAACTACCCTCACCCCAGACCTCTACCAGAGAAGAGGGAACATGTTTGCTTTTACTCTCGCTGAAGTTCTTATAACACTTGTTATAATCGGTGTTATTGCAGCAATAACCATTCCAAGTTTAATCAATAAAACAAATAATCAGGAAACTGTTTCAAGACTTAAAAAAGCATATTCAACTTTAGCGCAAGCAACTAATTTAATTATTGCGGAAGAAGGTCCTGCTAATAACTGGATAACAACAATTGATAATGTTTATAATTTATACAAAAAACACTTAAATAATGCAAAAGAGTGTAGTGCATCGACCGGATGTTTTTCGCAGTTAGTTGATGGTGGTTATTATGCTCTTAATAATGAAAGAGATACAAATAATTGGAATGAGAATACAGGTTTCAGAAAACTAGTATTAGCAGATGGTGTTCAAGTTATGTTTACAGATATAAGACAACCCTTATGTGTTAATGAAAATTTATATAATATGGGTTCAAGTGATGTTTGTGAAAGAATTTTTGTAGATATAAATGGTGAGAAAAAACCTAATGTGTATGGAAGAGATTTATTTGTATTTGTCATAAAGAAAAATGGACTTTATCCTGCTGGTTGTGATGTTGATGGACTATGCAATAAAAACGAATTTGGTACAGCATGCGCCTGCAAAGTCCTTCGTGAAGGTGCAATGAATTACTAAATATTTGTTGGCAAAATACCAAACATATAATTTACAAATAAATTGAGGTTTAAATTTAAACCTCAATTTGTTTTTTAAACTCATCTATTATCTTAAAAAACCTTTATTGATAAGAAACTTTACTTGACTTAGTTCTATATTCGACATAATATATTTTTGAAAAAGAGATAGAGAAATTTTCAAAAAGAGAAAGGGGCAAGATGGCTTATATTACTATCGATGAGAAGAAATGCAAATCTTGTTATTTATGTATCAATGCCTGCCCTAAAAAGACAATAAAGGTCGGGGAAAAGACCGGAAAAACAGGGGAAAAAGTTGCCGAATTTGTTGACAGCGGACAGTGTATCGGGTGCAAAAGCTGTGCTCTTGTATGCCCTGATTTAGCTATTACGGGAGTTTACAGATAATGAAACAGGAATTGATTAAAGGTAATATTGCAATTGCACAAAGTGCTTTTGATGCAGGGTGCGACAGTTATTTCGGTTATCCGATTACTCCTCAGACGGAAATAGGCGAGTATTTAAGCAGAATTATGCCGAAAAACAACAGAGCTTATGTATGCTGCGAAAGTGAAATTGCCTCAATTAATATGTGTATAGGCGCTGCGGCCTCGGGCGGACACCCGATGACCTCATCTGCGTCCTGTGCTATTGCACTTATGCAGGAGGGCTTGTCCTATGCCTGCGCGCAAGAGCTTCCTATCGTTATTGCAAGTGTTATGAGAGCTGGCCCGGGGCTCGGGAACATCTATCCCTCTCAGGCAGATTATAATCAGGCGGTAAAGGGCGGCGGAAACGGTGATTATCACATCATTGTGCTTGCTCCCTCGAATGTTCAGGAATGTATTAATTTCACTCATAAAGCCTTCTATCTCGCCCAAAAATACAGAAACCCAGTATTTATTCTGGCAGATGGGCTTTTAGGGCAGATGATGGAGCCTGCAAGTTTCATCGAACACCCTTATGAAAAAATTGATAATTCCTCCTGGGTTCTTACGGGCGCAAAGGGTAGAAGTTCCAAATTTATCCGTTCACTTTCAGAGAAAGAAGCACAGCACAACGAACACGTTTATAAGCTGTTTGAAAAATACAAGAAAATTGAAGAAAATGAAGTTATGTATGATGAAAACTTCACTGATGATGCCGATTTAATAGTTGTATCGTTCGGAAGTTTATCGAGAAACGTCAAGGCAGCCGTTAAAGAGGCAAGACGTCAGGGCTTAAAGGTCGGCAGTTTTACACCGAAAACTCTTTATCCGTTCCCGACACAAAGGCTCAGAGAACTCAGCAGACGAACCAAAAAATTCATAGTCGCCGAAATGAATATGGGACAGATGATTAACGATGTTATCGTTGCAACAAGATGCGAAGATGTCAGACACATCGGGCGCCCTGCAGGAAATTGGCTTGATATAGATGAAATAATCGGCGAAATTAAAACAACACTCGGAGATGTTTATGCAGCAAGTATTTAAGATACCTGACAGTTTAAAAAAGAATACGGAATATACTTTTTGTCCCGGGTGCGGGCATGGTGTTGCCGTCAGACTTTTATGCCAGGCAATAGACGATTTTAATTTGAGAGAAAACGCAATTTGTATGGTCGGTGTCGGCTGCACCGCGTTTTTATACCACTTTTTGGATATAGATGCACTTGAATGTCCTCACGGCAGAGCAACCGCAGAGGGTACGGGTGTTAAGAGAATTAACCCCGATAAATTCGTTTTTACCTATCAGGGTGACGGTGATTATGCCGCTATCGGTATGACAGAATCAATGTATGCGGGTATCAGAGGTGAAAACCTCACCACCATTTGCGTAAACAATACAAACTATGGTATGACTGGCGGTCAGATGGGACCTACAACCTTAATCGGACAGGTTACCACTACAACTCCGTACGGAAGAGACGAAAAACTGAACGGCTATCCCGTAAAAATAGCCGAACAGGTGGCACAATACAAGGGAACAGCCTTCAGTGCAAGAGTTTCGCTTGACAGTGTTCCGAACATTATTAAGGCTCAGGCAGCCATAAAAAAAGCATGTGAGGTGCAGATTAAAAAGCTGGGTTACGGTTTTGTCGAAATACTTTCACCATGCCCGACTAACTGGAAAATGACGCCCGAACAGGCAAACGAACATATCAGAGAAAATATGATGAAGGAATACCCTCTCGGAGTATTTAAAGATGTTACGGGGGAAATGAAATAATGCCGACAATGACACAAACATCGGAAAAGAGTTTAATTATAGCAGGTTTTGGCGGACAGGGTGTTTTGCTTTGCGGAAAAATTATTGCCAATATTTTTATGCTGAACGGCAAAAAAGTAACATGGTATCCCTGCTACGGCTCAGAGATGAGAGGGGGCGCAGTCAACTGCGAAATAGTCGTCAGCGATGAAGAAGTCACTTCTGTTCACAAACAACAAACAGATATTCTTTTAACTCTGAACGATATTTCCTACAACAGATTTCTTCCTCAGGTAAAAGACGGCGGAAGAATTATCGCTAACACTTCTTTGATTAAAGATATAAAAGAAGAGAGAAATATAGAATACATTAAAGCTGATATAACAGATAAGGCAAGTGATTTAGGAAACATTAAAGTCACAAATATGGTAGCTCTCGGACTTTTGAGCACATTATTTGATAATGTCGATTTTTCGCACGTTGAAGAAATCATAAAAGATATGCTTCCTAAAAACAAAGCCGACCTTGTTGAACTCAATTTAAAGGCTTTTAAGGCAGGCAAAGAACTAAGAACGGAGAGAAATTAATGATACCTGTTGCAATAAGAGGAATGGAATTTGCCGTACCAAAACAGGCTTTTACAAACGATGATATGGCAAAAATAGTTGATACAAGCGATGAATGGATAACCCAGAGAACTGGAATAAAGACAAGATACATCGCTTCGGCAGATGAAAACTCCGTCACACTTGCTATTGAGGCTGTTAAAAAACTTTTTGATTCAACAAAAATCAACCCTGATACAATAGATTTAATCATTTCAGCAACCTCGGCGCCTGAAAGACCTTATCCGAGTGTTGCCTGTGAAATTCAATATGCGTTTCATCTTGAACATGCAGGTGCCGTTGATATTGTTGCGGCCTGCTCAGGGTTTATTTACGGACTTCAGCTTGCAAGAGCAAGTATCGGTGCAGGAATTTATAAAAGAGTTTTGGTAATTGCAGCAGATACAACAAATAAATTTGTCAACTGGGAAGACAGGAGCAGCTGCGTACTGTTTGGTGACGGCGCAAGCGCAACTATTGTTGAAGTTTCCCCTGACGGTAAGGACGACATAAAAACAATTAATTTATATGCTGACGGAAGATACAAAGAAATTATTTCTCTGAATGTATCTTCAACCCTTTGTCCTCTGCACGAAAAACCGAAAGAAGAGCCAAGCAAAGTTATCTTTATGAATGGTAAAGAAGTTTATAAATACGTTATGAAAAGAATCCCTGCCATTATCGAGGATACCCTTCAAAGCGCAGATATGACAATGGAAAATATTGACTTTTTCATACCTCATCAGGCTAATCTCAGAATGATAGAAGCACTTGCCGAGAGAATGAATCTTTCTTCCGATAAGGTACTGACAAATATTGCAAAATACGGAAATATGTCTGCAACTTCAATTCCTTGTGTTATTTCAGAATTTATGAAAAACGGCACAATAAAAGATAATTCAACACTTCTTTTGAGTGCTTTCGGTGCCGGAATGACCGCTGCCTGCGCTATTGTGAAGGTGAGAAAGTAAGAATCTGTCAGGCAGTGCCTGACCTACATCTCTAAAATCTTCCGTTCCATCTTTCATAATCGTCATTGAGTATTCGTTTAATGTCATATTTTGCTAAAACAATACTGACGCCGTTTTTAGGTCCTTTTTCAATCAGGATATCTTTATTTTGTTTTTCGTATTCTGCTGCCATGCCTGATTTGTTTAATAAATCTCTGACCTGTTTTCCAAGCTCGCGCTGTTTTCCGGGTTCTAAATAATTTGAGAGATAAACTCCTTTAAAACTGACATTTGAAATACCTGTAATTCTCATTATATTCTCCTTAATACTATTTACAGAAAATCACATAAAAAGATTTTTTGCTATATTGAATAAACTGCCCCACTGTCTATACCTGATATGATGAGGGAAGAGAAGCATCTTTTTATTATCTTTAAACTGGAAATGGTTTAAATACAGGTTTATTTTGCTTAAAGATATTCTCAGAAAAAAATATAAAGACACAAAAGAAGAAGAGCTTGTTATTCTGTCGCAAAACAACGACTACGATGCACTCGAGGAGTTAATCAGGCGCACCCAAAAAAATATTTATTCCTCGTTTTATTATCTTAACGCGGACAAAGAGAACCTCTATGATTTAACCCAGGAGGCACTTTTGAGGATGGCAAAAAATATAGGAAACCTGAAAAACCCGAAGCTGTTTCGCTCCTGGCTCGGGCATATTGTTTCAAACCTCTTCTATGATGAACAAAGAAAAAAGCACAAGGAACACATAAACATTTCTCTTGAAAATTTTTGGGGAGAGGATGAGGACAATAAAGACCACGGATTTGAAATTTGCGACACGAAAGAAGTACCCGAAGAAAAAACTCACTCAAAAGAACTGAGTGAGGTTATAAAACACCAGATTTATGCACTTCCCGACCATTTTCGGATAGTAATTATCCTGCGGGAAATTCAGGGGCTAAGTTATGAGGAAATAGCAAAAATAACAAAAACAAACGTCAATACGGTCAAATCAAGAATTTCAAGAGCAAGAATAAAACTTCAGGAGCACCTGAAGCCGTATTTGAATTAAAGAAAGGGATATATTTTGGACAAAGCTCTGTGCAAAAAAATAAACACACTCATCGCTCTTTATGTTGAAAACAGGCTCGGTAGTGAAGAGCAAAATTTGGTGGAACGTCATCTCATCGACTGTCCCGAGTGCAGGGATAAGTATGTTCAGATGAAGGACGCAATCAAAAATCTTCGGAAATCTTATGAAAACCTTCTCGAAGAGTTTGAAATAATGGAGCAGAATAACCTTGTAAAAGAACACGACATTTTTTATTCAAACATCTCTTCTTATATTGATAATGAACTTCCCTATAATGATGCTGTCAGATTCAGAAAATATCTTCTGCGCTCAAAACCCGCACAAAAAGGGCTTAGAGAAGCATATTCGCTTGAAAATAAACTCCAAAAAACCTTCAGCGATTATTCGGATAATTTAAGAATAAATTATTCAAAAAATATAATTGAAAAACTCAAAAAAGAAAGAAAGGAGCCGGTTAGTATGGTTTTTAAAAGAATGGTAATAACTCTAGGAGTGCTTTTGTTGTTTACAATAGCCTTTTTTGTTTATGTTACAAGTGTTTACAATAAACAAATTTCGGAAACAACAACAATAGAGACCTCTCAAACCTCCCCCGAAGTTCAGAGAGAAAACTGGGAAGAAGAGGAAATTGCAAGCCAAAGTGAAGCAAACGGGGAAACCCCTGAAACCCTCGCAGACGTTTCGGGCGAATAAAAAATTTAAAAGAGTGAGTTTGTCTCACTCTTTTTTTAAGAAAATATAAATAAATATAAACCTTATTCCCATGCCCCTATAAGTCGTGTATAATTATGGTAGGGTGCAATTTTTTGCACCAAAACACGCACAAAATAATGGTAGACTAAAGTCTACCCTACATGCTCAAAAATTAACCAAAACAAATATTATAGGTCGGACTTTAGCCCGACAACATGTAGGTTGGGCATACCTGCTCAACACAATTAAAAGACAGGGGAAAAATATGGCAGTTAAAGAAAAAGAAGAAGAAACAGTTAATGTTTCCGAAGAGAGAAAAAAAGTTTTAAACTCTACTCTCGAAAAAATAGAAAAAGCCTACGGAAAAGGCGCAATAATGAGACTCGGGGATAAACCCGCGGTTTATGTTGAGGCTATCCCGACAGGCGCACTTTCACTTGACGTAGCTTTAGGCATCGGCGGTATTCCGAGAGGAAGAATTATAGAAATTTACGGGCCTGAGGCAAGCGGTAAAACAACTTTGGCGCAGCACATTGTTTCTGAGTGCCAGAAAAAAGGCGGTATCGCAGCATTTATTGATGCAGAACATGCTCTTGATCCTGAGTATGCAAGAAACTTAGGGGTTAATGTTGATGAACTCTTAATCTCTCAGCCCGACACAGGTGAACAGGCGCTTGAAATTACGGAAGAACTTGTCCGTTCATCTGCCGTTGATATTATAGTTGTTGACTCTGTTGCAGCGCTCGTTCCGAAAGACGAAATTGAAGGCGCTATGGAAGACAAACAAATGGGTCTGCAGGCTCGTCTGATGTCAAAAGCCCTGAGAAAATTAACCGCAATTATCGGCAAAACAAATACAACGGTTATTTTTATTAACCAGTTAAGACAAAAAATCGGTATTATGTTCGGAAACCCCGAAACAACAACCGGCGGTACGGCACTCAAATACTATTCAAGTATAAGACTTGATATAAGAAGAATTGAAACAATTAAGAAAGACGATAAAGAAATCGGAAACAGAGTCAGAGTAAAGGTTGTTAAAAATAAGGTTGCACCTCCTTTCAGACAAGCTGAATTTGAAATTATTTACGGAAAAGGTATCAGCCGTGAGGGCTGCATACTTGATATGGCAGTAAGTCTTGACATCATCAAAAAAGCAGGTGCATGGTTCAGCTATAACGATGAGAAAATCGGACAGGGAAGAGATAAAGCAAAAGAATTTCTCATGGAAAACCCGGCTGTTCTCAAGGAAGTTGAAGTTAAAGTCAGAGAAATGCTTGCAAATAAAGAATAATTTTCTTTTAAACATAAATGCCCCCTTAGAAAAAAGGGGGCATTTTTTATCGGTTATTTAGTCTATATCCCTTTATTTTTAAGAAAAAAAAGTGTATATTAAAAGAAGGACAAACAGAAAGGACAAATGAAAATGAAAGGTCTCAGCTCTCTGATTTCTATTATACTTTTCGTGGCAGGCACCTGGTACATAGTGGCAAATTTTGACAATTTAAAAGCATCCGTGGATAAATCCCTGTCAAGACAAATCAAAGCCGAGAACAGAGAGTATGATCCGAACAAAGATCCATCCTCTGCCGAGTTCAGAGAAAATGTCGCCAAAAAACTATACGGCACAAAGAACTACGAAGAGATGACCGATCCTAATATGGCATCGAGAATTTATAACGAAAGAATGAACAGACCGACTCAAAAAGAACTCAACGAAGCCAAAATTAAGGCAAAACAACAATCAAAAAAACAGTCAAAAGAAACAAACAGAATAAGAACAATAAAGATGTAACTTTAGTTGCATTTGCAACGTTTTATACATAAATTTATTAAAGAGGAAATATGTAAAATTTTTCCTCTTTTATTCATAGTCCCAACAGTAAATATTCCCGCAATATCGGCACACTGCGTGAGTATTCATAAAATTTAAATCGGGGACAAAAGTGTAGCCGTCAACACTGATAACTATATCACCATTTTCGTTATATGAGGTCTCAAAGTTCTTCGGCCCCAAATAATCAGGGTTGAACATGAGTTCAAATTTATCCTTACTGTTACACTTTTTGCACTTAAACATCTGTTTATTCTTTGTCCTCTTTTTCTTCCGCGTTTCTTCCTATCGCATCAATGTCAAGTGCGGCATACAAATTAGTGAAGGTACAGCACCTCAGAGGAAGGGTAAACATTAGAAATATCGTGTATATTGTTACATCGACAATTTTCTTTGAACACTCCGTAATTTCAAGTGTCATCGGCATCATATTAGCCTTCAGCATAGCATTAACCGAATCAAAATCAATGGGCATGGCTGATAAGAACTTTTCAACGGGTATCATAAGATACTGAGTAATTTTAAAGTAATTAAATGCCCAGACAAAGAGCTCGGGGATAAAAATATAGGTGAAAATAACAACAAGAAGAATAGCAATAAGGGTTTGAATATAGTGTCCTTTCACCAAATCGACACTTCTTGAAATCGAATATCTTGCGCCTGCGCTCTGCTCAAGGGCGAAAACCTGGAATACAAGTACAAAAAACGGAATAAATATCCACGAAACAGGAACGGTTAAAATAATCGAGATTAAGGTAAACAGGAATAATAAAACAATATAGTGAAAAATTCTGCGCTCTATGGCTTCATTATGGGTATCAAAGGTTATTTCCTGAACCTTTTTCTTAGGGGTTATTATATAACAAACCGAATTGAGTGCGCTGAAGGCTATGAGATATTCATAAAATGCCTTCAGAAAAATAACGAAAAACGGCGCTAAACAACATAAATAGGTGATAATTAAATTCCTTTCAGAGAGCAAAAACGGTATCTTTTCCCCGAGAGTTGTCATATTTACCGTAAACAAATAAGCAACGGTAAAGAGGGCTATCAACCCGAAAATCTGTCCAAAAACAGGAAACATAAGGTATTTCACGAATTTATCAAGGTATAAAAAATACACCTTTACTGAGGTAAAAAATATCTTAAATGCGTTCAGCGAAACTTTTCTTTTTTTTCTTCCCATGCTAAATCACTCATCTGGAATTTTTCTTATTTTTATAATATCATAATTTTGAATAAATGAGGAAGAAAATGAACTATTCTGATTTAAAAGAAAAATTACGGTCACTCTCAAAAGATGATTTTTTATCAAAGGCGGATTTACACATCCACTCAAAATACTCTGACGGCGCGCTTTACCCGGAGGAAATCGTAAAAATCACAAAAGAAAAAAATTATAAACTTATATCTATAACAGACCATAACACAGTCAGCGGATACTTAAAAACAAACGTTCTCAGAAACGATTTTGTTATCCCCGGAATAGAATTTGACTGCTGGCACAAGGGTGTTCTGGTGCATATTCTCGGTTATGGAATTGATATTCACAACGACCACATCAAAACCCTTTGCGTAAGAAATAAAAATTGTGTTAAATCTTTTGGGCTCAGATTTATGTTCACTACTCTGAGCGCAAAAGAAGCAATAAAAACAATAAAAGAAGCGGGCGGAGTTGCTGTTTTGGCGCATCCTGCGTGCTACTGGGCAGTTTCACTAGAAACTCTCTTCAGAGAACTCAAAGAAATAGGGCTCGACGGAGTTGAGTGCTACTATCTTTACATCGGATTTCTGAAAAACCTGTTGAAATTCCACTCTGAAAAGCTCGTTATCGATTTGGCGGAAAAATATAATTTCATCAAAACCGGGGGCTCGGATAACCATTCCACAACCTTTGATTTTGAAAAATATACCTTCTAAAACTTCAGAATATCACTGTAGCTCTTAATTTGGAAGAATAAATTGTGTCTTGCATTTCTGACTGTTTTAAGTCTGGTTTTGTAGTATTTTCTCTGGGCTTCAGGACTGAAAATTTTGTCATATTCACCGATTACGGCATAATCATAATCGTCTTTTATGTTGTTCTTTTCTTTCTGATAAATCTCTTTTAAGGCTTCAAATTCTGTTTGGCAGCTCTCTAAGGTTCTTCCTGACGGGTGGAAATTTTTGTATTCTTCATCAGAAAATATAAGATAATTTTTAACAAATTCCTCCTGGGTTTCCGGGGTTATTGAAAATAAAATCTTTTGTATTTCTTTTGAAAGCCCTAAATTTTCATCAAAAAGATAGGGATTTCCGCTCAGAGCAATTTTTTTGTTTATTTTAAAATCATATTTAAAAACAGAGCCGACAAAAACACCGGCAGAGAAAGAGAGAACGTTAATTTCAGAGTATTTTGAAAAATCAAAGTTATGGTTTAAATCGGTGTAATCATAGAAAAGAAGGACATCACAAGAGGTTTTAAGATGTTCAAACTCAAACTCATCACACCCCCAGCCCGTAAAAAATAAAATCAGTTTATCGGAATTATTATTAATAAAAAATTGTTTCATAAAATATCTTTCTTTAAAATTAAACCAAAATATAATGTGTTGCCCGAGCTTCCCCGCACTTTTTAAGAATATTTTTGTTTACCAAATCCGCTAAATCTCTGTTAGCTGTATCGTGGGAACAATTACAAATTTTCGCCCATTTTTTAGCCGTCAGCTTACCTTCAAAATTATCAAACAACTTCGTCAGAACTTTAATTTGTCTGTCATTGAAAACCTGAGTTTTATTCTTATCCCAAAATTCTGCTCTTTTTAAAACATCATTAATCAATAATTGAGAATTATCTATTGAAATAATCAGATTTTCCAAAAACCATTTAAGCCAGGAAGTTATATCAACCGAAGATTTTTGGGTTATTTCCAAAACCTTATAATAAGAATTTCTGACTTTTTTAATCTGAGAGGACATTGAATAAAATCTGTCCTGAGAATTTTCACTTCTTGCAAGCAGCATATCCGTTAAGGCTCTTGCTATTCTGCCGTTGCCATCCTCAAACGGGTGAATAATAACAAACCATAAATGAACAATTCCGGCTTTTATGACTAAATCGGTATCTTGTTTTCTGTTAATATAATTAATTAATCTTGACATTTCTTTCGGGATAACCTCTGCGTCAGGGGCTTCATAGTGAACCTTTTCATGCCCTAAAGCACCTGAGACAACCTGCATTTTCCCTTTTTTATAATCGCGCCAGGTGCCAGTTTTAATTTTATACAGCCCGCTTCTGCCATTCGGAAACATTGATGCCTGCCAGCTAAATAATCTTTTTACCGTCATCGGCTCATTAAAATTAATTGTCGCATCAAGCATCATATCAACTATACCCTGAACATCGCGCTCTATATAAATATCAGAGCCGATATTTAAGCCTAATCTCTTTGCAACAGACGAGCGAACCTGCTCAACATTCAGTTTTAACCCCTCTATTTCACTTGATTTTATAACATCCTCAGTTAAAACGTTCAGTTTTGCATGCTGATTATTATTATACCCGACAGTTTGCATTTTGCCGATTAACATTCCCTGTTTTAGCCTGACGAGAGATAATAAAGGCATAATAACATCTTTATTGTAAGTAAAATCAGGATATTTCGGGTTTTGCCAAATATATTTTTTCATAAAATCAACGCACTTTCTGCGTACATTATACAACATTATCTACGCAATTTCAAGAGGTATCAACGCAAAATTTGCGTAGATTTTAATAAGTATCTACGCAAAAAATTGTTTGTGAAAAAAGTACATGCTAAAAACTGTTATAATTCTGAAAAATATGGTATTATAAATATAATAAGATTTAAGAGAAAGAGAGGATTTTATGTTTAATTTCAAAAATAAACCTGTTCCTACCCCCCCCCTACTTCTTTTGTAAAAGAAGTAGACAAGAAAACTTTCGTAGTTTTTCAAGTTCTATAAAGAAATTACTAAATAATTGTGATGGTAAAAGTAATGGTTTCACCCTCGCCGAGGTTCTTATTACTTTGGTTATTATCGGTGTCATCGCTGCTTTAACCGTTCCTACTTTGATGAATAAAACAAATAATCAGGAATTTGTTGCTAAATTAAAAAAAACATATTCTACCTTTGCACAAGCAACAAATTTAATTATTTCAAATGAAGGCTTACCTAAAGATAATTGGGCAACATCTGATGAAGCCGTTTATCAACAATACAAAAAATACTTAAACAATGTAAAAGAATGTGCAGGTGGCACTGGCTGTATGAATCAATTAACAGATACGTACAGATATAAAAATTTACAAGGTAATAACATTTCAACAAATTGGAATAAGCAAACCAGTAACAGGAGATTTATTGTAGGAGACGGTGTCCAGGTTATGATATATGGTTCTAATGCTGCTTGTTCTTTAAGTAGTAATAATTGGGCAGATAATTATTGCAGTTTAATCTGGGTTGATTTAAACGGAGAAAAGAAACCGAATACTTTTGGCAGAGATGTATTTATGTTTGCACTTAAAGGTGACGGGAAATTAATTCCGGGCGGTTGCGACAGAAAAGAAGATGTATGCTTAACTGTTAATGAAAAATGTGCTTGCAAAGTTATTCGTGAAGGTGCTATGAATTATTAAAAATTTGTTGGGCTGGAAAGCCCAACTTACATAAAACAACCCTAAACCGAAAGAGAGAACTTTTACCCTGCATTCTTAAAATCGTTTCCGCCGACTATACGGAGCCTTCTTTGTGCGCCTTCGCCGACACTTTCTGAGGACATATTATGCTGCTCGACATATTCATGCTGAAGTTTTCTTATCTGCTGATTTTGAGGCTGCAATTCAACGTTTTCCGCCCCTGCCAAAATCTTCTGAATAGCCGCTTTTGCTTCATCCAGCGCTCTTTCTGCTTCATCATAATACCCCTGAAGTGTTTCAGAATCCTGAACGTGAAGTGCATCTTTGACAACCTTCTGCACCTGCGCCATCGAGTTAGAGCGAACATAATAGATCGGAAGTCTGTAATCATTTGCTATGCTCAAAATCTTTGTTCCGCTTTTTGCAAACGATCTGTGGGCAATAACAATATCGGCATCTTCAATGTTTCTTGTTATCTCTGCCTGCAAATTCAGACGTTCAAGCACTTTTTCCAAAACCGTTCTTGAAACGGCATAGATATAAATTTTCTTGAAATCTTTAACCTGATTAACGTATTCCTGACGGGAGAAGCTGAATTTCAGGCTCTGCGCAGCCAAATCTTCTTCCTGTTTTTTCTCTTCGGGTTTTGGCTGAGACTGTTGTTCTGCCTGTTTTTCAAGCACTTTATTTTCGTAATTTTGGTCAACTTTTCTAATCTCAGGCTTAATCGGCCAGCCTCTTAAAATATAATCAACGGTTTCTGCCGTGTTTTTATAGACGGCAAGTGTGTTTCTGTCGATTATTTCGATTACCATATCAAAAGTAGGCTGTTTTTCACGTTCAAGAACCGTTTTCTGACTTCCTCTGCGTTTTGCCTCGTCATCACCTAAAGTTACGGACTGAACACCGCCGACAAGGTCAGAGAGAACAGGGTTTTTGATTAAGTTATCGAGTGTATTTCCGTGAGCCGTTGCTATAAGCATAACACCGCGCTCTGCAATTGTTCTTGCAGCCTGGGCTTCCTCCTCCGTACCGATTTCATCAACAACAATGACTTCCGGGGTATGGTTTTCAACGGCTTCTATCATAATATCTTTTTGGTAAATCGGCTGAGGAACCTGCATTCTTCTTGCTCTGCCTATTGCAGGGTGCGGTGTATCGCCGTCACCGGCTATTTCGTTTGAGGTATCGACTACTACAACTCTTTTCCCGAGTTCATCTGCAACAAGCCTTGAAATTTCTCTTAATTTGGTCGTTTTCCCGACTCCCGGACGTCCTAAGAACAAAATACTCTTATTTTGAAGGACAAAATCTTTAATACATGCTATTGTTCCCGTAACAACTCTGCCTATTCTGCAGGTCAGACCGATTACTTTTCCCTGCCTGTTTCGGATGGCGCTTATTCTGTGAAGAGTTCCGGCAATACCCGAGCGGTTATCGGTGGTAAACGGAGGTATTTTTTCGGTTATAAAATCCAAATCTTCCTGTGTAATCAAGCCCGATGATAAATATTCAACCCCGCCGCCGGAGTATCGGACTTCCGCCTCTCTTCCCAAATCAAAAACCAACTCTATTGCATCGTCCATTTTATTAATGTTCAGTGCTTTGACGATTCTCGGAGGTAAAATCTCAATTAACCTGTTAAGGTCATTGTGAAATTGTACTTTGTCCATATTTCCCTTTCGCTTGTGTGTGCGCTCAGGTGTTTTTTATTACTTGTACTTTCTTTTTGAAAGTGTGTCCCTACTTTTATTATACCACTTTGTTTAATAAAGTGCCAAAAAAATCATACTATGAATGTAGTAATTTTACATATCTTTATAAAAACAATTTTGCGTAGTGCGAAGCGAAGCGGAGACACGAAGTAGCGCCGAAAAAAGTGAGCGGTGCTTTTGTGAACAACAAAAACAAGCGAACGACTTGAAGGCGTGAAGCAATAATTGTTGCAACGATTTATAACCTATATCCCTGTTTTTTCGATTATCAAAGGAGTTAGAAGTTCCCAGGCTTTTTCTGAAGGATGGGCATTATCGGGCGCTTTATATTCCTTCCGGGTTAAATCAACATCGGTCAAATCGTTAAGTGAAAGACACATAAACCCATCCTGAGAGAGCGAAGGCTTTAGTTGTTCATATAAAAAGTCGTTTGTATCATAGAACAAAAAGAGGTATTTAATATCATCACCCCATTGTTTTTGGGTTTCATTTTTGATTTCGTGCATAACGGATAAATAGTGTTTTATGTATTCGGGGTTATTAATGTAGTTTTTTGAGTTTTTAAAGGTATAAACCAGTGGGGTATTGAAGTTCGGTTTTATATTAAAATTTTCGTCAAAATAAACACCGTTATCGACAATACTGCAGGGGAGCTGGGCGCGTCTTATCTGATCGGGGATAAAGACATAGATGAACCATTCGGGTTTTGGGAACATATAATAGAATTTTTTCGTCCTTACCTGAAAATACATTTCGTTGACACCGCGGGCAGAAATGGCTCTGTTATATACAGGACGGTCTGCGTATTTTACCAGCTTGCCCATAAAAGACTGACGGGGATTGAGGTCACTGCCGTAGGCATACGAACAGCCCATGATCATTACGGGCTTTTTCTTTGATTCGAGGTTGAGGGGGGAACGAAAATAAGTCTGCTGAGTTCCGTAGATGAAAATGTTTTCATAATCTTTTTCGGAATAGAAAATTCGGCTATAGGTGTTGAGGTAATATTTTACGGCAGTCAGAGGGGTGGAAAGCGCATAAAGACGGCCATGGTATCTGACATCTTTAACAAAGCAATAAAAATCAACTGCAATATAACCGATTAAAAAGATTATTAAGTTAATCAAAAGTATTTTAACAATTTTATTCATTTTGAACCTCAAAAAATAGTATAGCATAAAAAATTGTTTGGTATATAATTGAGTTATGCGGGTGTAATTCAGTGGTAGAATGTTTGCTTCCCAAGCAAAATGCCGCGAGTTCGAGTCTCGTCGCCCGCTGATTTATAAAAAGTCCGACCTTTTTTTGTTGGACTTTTTTTATATTTTCACAAGTAGTTTGAAAATCCCAGACAGTTTGGTAGAAATCGCCAAAAAGCAATGTTTACAATAGTTTCTATTAATTTTTAAGTTTGAGATTTTTCTACCATACCATTTTGAAACTTCCGTTTAACTTCCGACAATTTCCAATTCCGAGAAAGTGCATTATAACTGAATTACAAGAAAATTAATCAAAATTTTAAAATTTCACAAACAGTTTGGTATTTTTCGGCATTTTTATAGTTTGATAAATAAAACTAATTTATTTTTTACCCTTACTTTCAATATTCCAATTTGGATAATCAATCAATAAGACAATATCTTCTAATACAATTCTTAGTTCGGATTTAAAATCATTAAAATCTGTTTTTTTAGCAATAAACCTTCGAGTATGAGCACTTGTATCACCCCATTTTTTAATTTTTGGTATATTGTTTGCGATATTTCTACCCGCAGTCCAATGTGTTGATGTTAAAAAAGCAGGAATAAGTTCACTTAAAAATAAATAATGACCATCTTTTTTTATTTCATTTTCTACTCCATATCTTTCATAACATTCAATAATTAAAGTTTCTAATAATTTTCTCATCATCACTAATGCTGCATCATATAGACCATAATCGTAGCATTTGCACATTTGTTCAGCTGTTGAAATAATATATTGTCTTGTATTGTCAAATATATTTATAGGAATCAAATTATTTGTAACTGGAAGTTTAACAATTTCATTTAGTTTTATTGCAATTTCTTCTTTTAATTTACGCGACATTCTAAAACAATTTTTATTTTTTAGCAAAATTGGATTTTTGCGCTTTGCTTTTGAATTAAGATATGCGGATATATTAGAATAAGGTTTTATTGATAATGTTTCGTAGCAATGTTTTATAAGGATTGGAGTTACTTTATAATTCTTTTCTTGACAATAATATACAAAATACAAAATAATATTACTTGTTTCTCTAACTTCCTGTGGAATTCTACTATAAAATAATTCTAATGTATCCATTTATTATCCTTGTGATTATTCTGTTAATATTTTGAGATTAATTCCTCACCAATGTGCGAGATCTGGAATTCGCCTTTGTTCTGACCTTTCCAAAAATAATTCTTTTTCTTAGCATTATTTAAAGCATCTTGAATACTAAATGCTGTACTTACATTTCCATTTTTTAGTATTGAATATACAATGTCTTTGTTTACTGTGTTGTTATTTTTTTTGGTTTTATACCAATTAGCAGCCATTACCGTTTTTTCAAGGTTATTTAAATTTTCTTTATTTGAAAATAAATCTATAATATTTTTTTTGTCTTCTTCATTTAAACCCAAATCAACAAGTTCATACTTTGTATTAACATTTTTAATTGTTTTGTTTTTTCTGCTTTCAGTTTTTACACTCTCAGCAAAAATCAATGTTTTTGCATATTCTTGTCCACATTGAGTAATTGAGTAACTGTTTTCGCCATATGAAGATAATACTTTTTTATCTCCAATAAGTTTTTTTAGATTTGTTTTAAAATTACTGCTAGCGGTTTTTGTCCACAAATTCATTTCTTTAAACTTGTCTCTGATACTATCTTCTATAACAACATCTCTACCATAATTTGACAAATAAAAAGAAATGACAAATAATTTGTCTTGTTCATTGCTAAGCTTTCCTTGAATAATCAAATCTTTTATTGGAGGAAATTTTTCTGATACTACACAACTTTCATTTTCAGAAAAATCATTTGGTTCTATAACATCATTGCTTATAGGTATGCATTCTTTTTTTAAAGGTTGTATGTTTGCGGACAAATTTCCTAATCCTGTTTCTTTTAAATCTTTAAAAATTTCTTTTACTAAAACCCCATCACCTTCTAATTCTATTGAAGCATCACCTATATTTATTTTTAATTTAAATTCTGTCATAGATACTCCTCCCTATTCTAAAATAATTTACATGTTTAAGTTTATATTATGATTTTATAATTTTAAAAAATGTTAATTAAAAATTAATATTTCATTTTAAAATCAAAATATAAGACACTTATATAAAAAATGTCATTTTAAAAGTTTCTACACGTAAAAATATTAGTTTAAATAGGTAGACCCAATCTTTGTAGTGGAATATAGTTAAAGTAATAATCGCAACCAACACTATGAATATATGCTAAAACATCTTTATATTCTGGTTTTTTAAACCAATCATTTAATATGTATATATATTCAACTTCAAAGTTCAAAGACGCTAAAAGTCTTTTGTATTGTTTCTTTTTAAAATCACAAGTTTGTAATTTCTCGTCAACAGAACCACCTACTTGTTGATATTTGCATTCGATTACATAAAAAGTGTTGTTTAAAATTACATAAATTGAATCATCAGGCAATAATCTTTTTGACAAATAATCTTGCCATCTTACACCATTTTTATCTAAAAATTTGTATAAATCGTATTTTACAAAAATCATACCAACAAGTTTGCCTTTAAATAAAACATTATTTTCAGAGTCAACACTATAATTAGGCACACCATTTAATAAAGTTTTTAAATCTGCTTTTGTTTCAAATACCAATCCTGTTGTGGTATTACCACCACCAATTCCGTCTTTTATCATTAATAGTTCCTCACTAAAACTTCCGTAATTTTGCCTCTGCCATCTGCATTTGCATTTATCTGACGTGAAGCAAAAACTTTTTTAATATTGTAATTTTCGTATAATTCATTGACTAATTTTGTATCAGAATTTGATAGCAAGAATTTTACACCCATTGTATCTAATTCATCACATACATCTCTGAGCTTGAATTGCATATCCATATCAAAACCGTCTTTAGTGTAAGAAGTAAAACTAGAAGTTTCACTTAATGGTACATACGGCGGATCAAAATACACAAAATCATCCTTTTTGACCTTTTTCAAAATCTCAGAAAAATCTGCGTGTTTGATTTCAGTTCTTTGCAATAAATTTGAACAATTGATTAAATTGTTTTCATCTAAAATTCTTGGGTTTTTATAATGCCCAAACGGAACATTAAATTCACCTTTTGAATTTACGCGATACATTCCATTGAAGCAAGTTCTGTTTAAATAGATAAAACGGCTTGCCTTTTTAACATCAGACCAGTTTTCATATTCTTCAGTACGGTCAATGTTTCTGATTTTCATAAAATACTCTTTGGAAATATCGTGTTTTTGCAAGTCTGCAACAAGTTCATCAACATTATCTCTTACGACTTGATATAGGTTTATTAGCTCTTTGTTCATATCAGAAATATAGGCATTGTTAGGTTGAAGTTCAAAAAATAATGCACCACCGCCGATAAAAGGTTCAAAATATCTGTTGTAGTTTTCCGGCATGTTTTTTAACAACTCAAACATAAGCTGACGTTTACCGCCAACCCATTTGACTATCGGATAAGTTTCCTCTTTCAGTTTTTCTAAAACTACTGCCATTCTAGTTCCTTATTTACAAACTCTTGCTCAAACCTTTTGATTGAAAGGTCTAAATATTCTTTTTCCAAGTCTATACCGATGAATTTTCGCCCTAACTTTAATGCCATTATACCAGTTGTTGAACTGCCTGTAAACGGATCAAGAATCAAATCGCCTTTATTTGTTGAAGCAAGGATTATCCGCCTTAACAATTCTAAAGGTTTCTGTGTTGGGTGTTTGCCGAAAGTTTTTTCGTAAGATTTAGGGGTATCAATCTGCCAAACCGAACGCATTTGTTTGTTTGGTTTTTTGATTGCATCATCGCCCCAATCTCCATTTTTCATAGCATCATAATTGAAAGTATGCTTGCCTTTTGGATCTTTTCTTGCCCAAAGTAAAGTTTCATGACTTGCTGTAAAATATCTGCAACTCATATTTGGTGAAGCATTTGGCTTAAACCAACAAATATCGTTTAGGATTTTAAAGCCGGATTTTTGTAAAGCAAATCCGCAAGCATAAATTGAATGATATGTTCCTGAAATCCAAATTGTTCCGTTAGGTTTAAGAACTCTGCGACAAGCATCAATCCATTTTTGGTGAAACTCAAAATCTTCGTCTAAACCTTTACTTTCATCCCATTTGCCTTTATTAACACAAACAACTTTGCCTGCTTGGCAACTTATTCCGCCATTTGATAACATATAAGGTGGATCCGCAAAAATCATATCAACTGATTCCGGAGCAGCCTTCTCCAAAATCTCAATACAATCACCTAAAAACAGCCTAATATCTTCTTTTTCATAGTATTTTTGCATATTTGAATTATATAACAAATAAGAGTTAGATGATAATTTGTAAAAACTTTGCAAAACTTAAACTAATCCGAACCGAAAACATTGGCTTTTGGCGATTTTACAAATCGGTTGTTTCTATTGCTATCATTATTCAAAAGGCCGTTTTTAAAATTGTTCGGTTCCGAACTCTTGAGATTACTGTGGTTATACGATAGAATATATAATGACATAGGTAAGTTAATTTTTTTAATTTACTGCTGAATAATATAAACAAATGGTACGAAAAATATTTATACATTGCTGGGTTCGAATCTCGTCTCCACTAAAGTGAGAAAAAATATCAAACTGACTGTGAATTTATATTTTTATTATCAAACGGAGTATTCTCTTTACAATGAATAAAGAAACGGCTTTAAAAATTTTAGAAATAAACGATAATAAAAATTTGTCTTATGAAGAAAAAATAAGTCAAATGGAAGAGCTTTTCAAAGAAGATATTGAGGCGCACTACAGTCTGAAAACAGGAAAAGCTTTCGGAAAAAGAAACTGCTTTATCCTTGAAGCCTTCAGTTCTTTATACAATTTTAAATCAAAATTCTGGATTTCTTCAGAAGAAAATCCCGAAATAAAACAAAATGAAAAGCCGACAGAATATGAAATTATTACACAAGCAAGCAAAACAATAAAATATTCTCTCTATAATTACGACCAGTTATCAGACGATTATCGCGAAAAAATAAAGGAATCAAATAACAAAACGGAAAAAGAAAACCCTATCGAAGAAAATCTGATAATATCAGACACACCCGAAAATTACGACAATTACAATTTAAAAGATTATTTATTATCGATATTCAATAAAGAAGTCTATAACATCCGCAATAATCAAATTTTCAAATTCAGATATGGCTTTGAAGATAACCAAATTCATACTCTTGAAGATGCAGGAAATCGTTATAATATATCAAGAGAGCGAGTCAGACAAATAACAACCAAAATTATTAAGCGTATAAAATTCAGGTGTAAAACAGCAAAGAGAAGAAATCTGTTTAATATCTTTTTATCCTTGTATTATTATCTGGAAACACTAAAAAAAGATTTAATGCATAATTCACAAAACAATTATATTAATCAAGAATATGCAGACAAAATATTAACCCGGGAATTCGGAGTTAATGATTCAATATATTTACACCTGATAAACAACTTATGCGATACTTGTTTTGTTATTCAAAAAGAGGAAAAATCTTTTTCTGTATTCATTAAAAATTGTAATATAAAAAAAGCAATATTGGCCTGTATAGAAGAGTTTAGCGGACAATACGGCATAAGCGGTATTGCAAAGATTTTAAAAGGCAGCAAACTGAAAGATAACTACCGAAACAATAATTCTAAAAATTCAAAATACTATGGAGTCTTTAAACAAATGACTCTTTCATCTATTACATCCGAAATTAATGAATTATTAAAAGATGAAATGCTTGTCAGTTCAAAAGTCAGTTTTGGTTTGCCTGTTTTGAAAATCAACCCTGAATATAAAGAAAAAATTGACTGTTTTCCGGAAGAAAAACCTGTTGTAAATGATAACGATGATGAAAATATAAAGAGGGTTTTATATTTAATTAAACAAAACAAAAACCTATTTATAACAGGTCACGCAGGCACAGGGAAAAGTTATATTTTATCAAAACTGAAGGAAAAAATACCCTCTCTTGTTATCACCAGCACAACGGGAATAGCCGCCGTAAACGTAAAAGGACAGACTCTTCACTCCTGGGCGGGAGTCGGAATTTGCAATTTGCCGATTAATACTATCGTTTCAAAAATTCTGAGAAAAGCTCAGGTCAAAAACAAAATTCAAAAATGTAAAATCTTAGCCGTTGATGAAATTTCAATGTTAAATATAAAAACTTTTGAATATGTTGATGCGGTTTTAAGACAGGTCAGAAATTGTGATGAACCTTTTGGCGGTATTCAGGTTATATTCATAGGCGATTTTTTCCAGCTCCCTCCTGTTGAAAAAAATGAAATTGTTCTTCAAAAATACTGTTTTGAATCACCTTTATGGGAAGCTCTTGATTTAAAAACGGTTTTACTGACAAAAAATTACAGACAAAATGAAGAAAATCTGATAACGGCTCTTTCAAATATGAGGACTAATTCTCTGACGCAGGAGGATATAGCTTTATTAAGAACAAGAGAGAGCAGGGAAAATGACGATACCGCACTTCATATTTTTGCCACAAACCTTGAAGCAGACAATTATAATAATTTAAAATTCAGGGCAATAAAATCAAAGGAATATAAGTTAATAGCTATAGACGGAGTATATAAGGGAACAAAATTAATAGAAACACCAACAACAGAGTGGGAAGAAACTCTTTTGAAAAGAATTGATGTTGTATGCAGCGCAGAGAAAAGTATTTCTTTAAAAATCGGCGCAAGAGTAATTCTTCTTATTAATTTTGATTTTAAAAAAGGACTAATAAACGGCTCATGCGGTGAAGTTAAAGAAATCAACGATAATTATATTTTAATCAGATTTGATAACGGGCAGACTGAACAAATTCCAAAACACGATTTTGAGTTTTATAACAACGACAAACTGATTGCACTAAGAAGACAATTTCCTTTAAAACTCGCATACGGAATAACCATTCATAAATCTCAGGGAATGTCTTTGGATAAACTTGTTGTCGATTGTTCAAGAATTTTTGAAAAGGGACAGGCTTATGTCGCCCTGAGCAGAATAAGGACTTTAAACGGACTGTATCTCAAAAATTTCTCCCCTGCAAAGGTTATGGTTGATAATACGGTGGTTGAATTTTATAAAAATCTCAAAATCTTTGATGAGGAAATTTGAACCCTCAGAGGAAATATCTAAAAATCAGGTATTTTTGGAATAGTTCCCGTATTCTTTTTTTACCATTTCCCCCTGTTTAAAAATTCTGTATTTAAACCAGTTAAGGAAGGTTTGAGGTCCGAGGACTTTTATTGTAGGTCCGAAGGACAAAAGTTTTATCAAAACCTCCGTTTCATCATTGTTTCTGTAATAAATTTTTGTCCTGCAAATTTTTTCTTCATCGTCAAACTCGCTGTTTTTTTGGTAAGCCGAAAACTCCACCATAAAACGTTCTATGGCATTTCTTTCGTCATAAATTTCCACCTCAATCGGCTCGGCGCAGTCAAATTTTTCAATATGCACTTCAAAATTTAATTCCACATCATAATTTTCATGGGAATTTCTGACCTCAAGCACTCTGCCCATATTTAAGAAAACGTAATCGGATATTCTGCCCTCTAAAACCCTTGCGGCAAAGAACCTGAACTTGTCATCTTTTGGCGAAAACTCGAATTTTAAAGGGATATAGTGCCCCACCGTTACCCTGTTCCTTTTAGGGCTTTGATAAATGATTTTCACCACCTTTTTATTATCCATGGCTTCGTTTATTCTGCGGAAAGATTTTTGGTAGTTAAAATTACCGAAATCATCACCGTCAGAGTATTTATCGTAGTATTTAAACTGTGCTTGTTCATATAAAGGCTCGGTTTCAGCCAATTTTGATTTGTCAAAATCTTCTGAAAACAAGTCAAACCGAACATCTTGCGAAACAGATTTCAGCCATGATTTTTCAATTTTCGTTAAAGGCATTTTGATTTTATTTTCTAAAAGCGAATAATATTTATCCCCCTTCTTCTCAATAAACGGAAGGATTTCAAGTTTTGGCAGAAGGTGAAAACAGCTCTCGGCGAAACCGTTTTCATTAATGATATTTTTGATTTCCTCTTCAGTCAAAGGCGAGTTATTGACAATTTCCTCAATAACCTTATAATAACAGCCGAAAATTTCAGAGAACAGACTATCCATTTTCACCTCCGTACATTTCCAGCATTTGTTTAATATCACTATAAAAAAGCCTTATAACTTTTTTGTTATCGCCTTTTAGCTCAACAATTCTGCCGATAAAGGTTTTTATCCAGGGAGTAAGCTCGTTTGTATCATAAACATCGGTTGAATATTTGTAGAGATTATCACCGATTTTCTCGACTTTTCCGCCCCTGCCCTCTCTTTCTAACCTCTGGATAATATAATCTTCGGTTTCTTCATCAAGAGATAAGGTCATTTCAAAGTGCTCTACCCGGCCTTCTCTAATCAGCGCAGTTGAAAACGAAGTTTTAAAACATTCTTCAAGTGTTGATTTCAGCTGTTCAAAATTTTCGTCTTTTTCTAAAATTTTGACATTTTTTATATAGTCAAGCCGATAAACCGAAAATCTGTATTTGCCCTTCCCCTGCGCAATTACATACCTTCTTCCCGTCTGAACACTGACATAGATTATCAGAGGAAGAATATTAAATTTGCTTTTGTTTTCATATCTTGGGGAAAAATTTTCTATTTCAACCCGTTTCTGGTCCTTTATTGCGCTTATTATACCGAGCAAAATATTGTCCTCAAGTGTGTTTACAATAAAATTGTGCTTAAACTGAAATTTTGTATTTTTATTATTGATACGGTCATTGATAAAACTCCCGATTACCCCAAACGGCGCCATTTCGCTGAAGAAATTCAGCGCATCTTTTGAGATGCCCAAATCTTCAAAATCACATTTGTTCAGAGAATAAAAATGCGCTTTTTTCTCTTTTTCTGCAGTAATAATTCCGTATTCTATATATTCCTTCAGTTTATTTCTGACAGTCTGGGGCTCAAAAAGAATTTCCGCCCTGTCGTTGATTTTGTCCGTAATTTCTTCAAGCGAAAACCTGCCCCCACCCGACAAAATATCCAAAATCAAAAAGTGAAGAATAATATCGTTATCGGTAAAACTCTTTGATTTATAGGCTTTATAAAACGGGTTAGAGGGAATTTTTGAGGAATCAACAGAGATAAAAATTTTCTTTCCGTTTTCGCTGTATTCCCACTTTGTTAAATTGCCGAGGTAATTTTCAATTCTTCTTCTTTCGTTGTCGTAGGTGCGTTTGCTCTTTTGATTAAAATCGTTTCTGGTCTTAAACCCGAACACAAAAAACTCACGCATATAATCTCTTATGCGCCCGAAGTTTTTAATTAATTCAGAGTATTCAGACATTTTTCGACCTCTTTTATTTAACAAATTGCTCTATAAATTTTGCATAATTCTGACCGGAGGGTAAATCAAAATCTGTAAATAATTTTTTTCTTGTTGTTGTTTCCCTTTCATTTTTAACAGGATTAAACCCGACTTTTTCAACTGTTTTAAAGTAAACTCCAAAGCCGTAAATTTCCCATTTCGGAATACTATTTAAATTTATTCCGTAGGTTGATAAAATAAATTCTTTTTCATCCAAAATTTTACCGCTAAGTTCTTTTTCTGCTTCAGCAGGAGTTTTTCCGTCTGATAATAACTTATAAAAACAGTGCGCATAGACAGAATTTCTGTGTGAATCTTCTCTTCGCCACAAAAAATAATCCTTAACATCTTCAACAGAGAGAAGGGGAATAATTCTGCAGTCAAAGACGGCGGTCGTATTCATAAGCTGAGAGAATTTTACACTTGCCTCTGCCGAGAGAAGAGAATTATATTTTCTGACTTTTCTTCCGAATAAATTCGTATTTTTTCTGAATAATAGAGAAATTTCATCACTTTCGCTGTAAGCATAAGCAATGTCAAAATCGGAATCCATCAGATAATAAATCGTTTGAATAATTGCATCTCTGAAGGTTTCGTCAAACGGACGTTTGAGGGATAATTTTTCTTTTGTAAGTTTAGTAAACCCTTTCCCGTCAAGACGCGCGACCATATAACAGTCCTGAGGAACAGTCTGGTCTATTGATTGTTCAAATTTTCTCATTTTTTCATCAAAATCGTCAAATTTCATAGTGTTTCATCCCACTTGCTTAGGTGAAATTTATTATTTTCTATCTTTACATAATAGAGCTCATCAAAGTTTTCACCGTAACTTGGTTGTTTTAGTTTTTTTGCCGAAGATAAAATGGCTTTTAAAGGAACTTTATTCCCGCGCGCAAGATTTCTTTTTGAACACTCATCAACGGTTGAGCGGAAATATATTCCGACTTTTTTATATCCGTCTGCAATATCAATATATTTTTTTCTTTCTTCTATAGTCAAATTAGTGTTATCAATAACAAAATTTTTTCCTGTCCGAATTAAATCAGAAATCATTTTATCTTCTTTTTTTCGGGTTTTTAAGATATCAAGGCTGACAATATCAAAACCGGCAAAATATTCTCTGGAAAAAGTTGTTTTTCCGCTTGCCTGAAGTCCGATTAATATAAAAATTGTTTTTTGATAATCTTTGAACATGTTATCCTTAACCTCTTATATTTATATTATACTAACACACTACATCAAATTCGGACGTAATTGATTTTTTTATTAAATCTTAAATTATTGCTTCACGCCTTCAAAGTCTGCCGAAAGTTCGCAACTTTTTTTAAATGATTTTTATTATTTAATCGTTTATTCTTAAAATGTAAGTTTTCAAATAAAGAAATTTACACGAAAGGTACTGACAGCAAAGTTTAGAATAGACTGTAAATCTATGTGAACTCGTACTTTGAAAGGTACATACTGCAAACAAAATTTAGCTCCACTATCGGCTACAACTCAAACCCGCTCTGATTATTACGTTCAGGTAAGTGGGGTTGTACCGGTAATTTCAGGATATGCTAACCTGAGTGTACCTTGTTTTTAAAACCAAATAAAAAAGGAATACTTTGGCAGTTATGCCATGCCGTCATCTCAAGACGATACGTGAGTTTGTGCAGACCTGCGCACAAAATATTCCTGAGGTGTAAACAGCAAATACCAAGATTGAACTAATAATTATAATTAGTGATCTGCTTCGGCAGGATAAAATGCACCTCGCTAAAATTTAATATTATTCTTTAAACTGCCTTGTAAAAAGAGGTTAGATATACAGTTTAAAGAAGAGGTATTAACAGCAAAAACCGATTAGCAGTGTCGCTCCTCTGCGTCTGATTTTTAATCAGAAGTTATGGAGCCGGAAAGGAAACTTTCCGTTCGGAACAGTACCTCGGAAGCGACCTGCGAGCAGAGGATGAGAGCGAAAGCGAAATCCGTTTAATGCGAGCAGGTCAAGAAGCTGGAGAGGGGAAGAATACCCCTCCTCCTCTTCAAAAAAAAATGAAAGGACAAAACACAATGTTAAACTATTTAAAACAGGAAGCAAATAAAACAGAAACGCTAAATGGCGCAACAACCTATATTTCAAGCGGAAAGTTTTGTCTTGATTTATTTTCCTCAATAGGCGCATTGAGAAACTGCAGTGAAAAAGAAATTTTAAAGCGGTTCCACAGAGCCTTTTGCGAAGATAAAAATCTTGCGATGAAAATTCTTTTCTATGCAAGAGATATTCGTGGCGGATTAGGTGAAAGAAAGGTTTTCAGAACGATTATTAAAAACCTTCCCCGAACTTCTCATAATGCTCTGGTTAAGAATATAAAAAATATCCCCGAATACGGGCGGTATGATGACCTTCTTGAGCTTATGGACACTTCTTGCAAAAAAGAAGTTGTTGAGTTTATCAGGGAACAACTGAAAAATGATATTGCAAATATTGAAACGGACAAGGTTTCTCTGCTTGCAAAGTGGCTCCCTTCGGTTAATGCAACAAACCCCCAAACCGTAAAACTCGCCAAAAGGCTTGCCCAGTGTTTAAATATGAGCGAAAAAGAGTATCGTCAGACACTCTCAAAACTTCGTGCAAAGATTAAAATTATTGAAAATAACCTTAGAGAAAAAGATTACTCTTTTGATTACTCAAAACAGCCCTCAAAAGCCATGTTTAAGTACAAAAAAGCATTTATCAGGAACGACAAAGAGCGCTATGAAGAGTTTTTAAACAAAGTTCAGTCGGGCGAAACGAAGATGAATACGAAAACTCTATATCCTTATGATATTGTAAGACCGATTGTTCACAGTACAATGATGACCGAAAGTGTGCAAAAAGCTGTTGAGACAGCCTGGAACTCGCTTCCGAATTATACAAAAGACGAAAATGCTCTTGTTTTGCTCGATACCTCGGGTTCAATGTACTATGGCGGAAACCCAAAACCTGTCGATGTTGCAATGGCTTTAACCATATATTTTTCAGAAAGATGTAAGGGAAAATTCGCAAATCACTTTATTATGTTTTCCAAAACACCTCAGTTAATTGAAATAAAAGGTGAAAATCTTTATCAAAAAGTCAAATATTGTATGAGTTTTAACCAAATTGCAAATACCGACCTGATGAAGGTATTTAAATTAATACTTAAAACAGCAGTGAAGTATAATCTTCCGCAGGAAGAAATGCCTGAAAAACTCTATATCATTTCAGATATGGAATTTGATGAAGGGTTTACAAATGCAGACTTAACAAACTTTGAATATGCAAAGAAACTGTTTCAAAGAAAACATTATAAACTGCCAAAAATCGTATTCTGGAATGTAAACTCATGGCAACAACAAGTTCCCGTAAAAGAAAATGAACAGGGCGCAGTGCTGGTTTCAGGTTGCACTCCAAAAATATTTGAAATGGTAATGGAGGGCGAAACTTCACCTTATAAGTTTATGCTCGACACACTCAACAATGAAAGGTACGAAAAGATAAGTGCATAAAATTTCAAATTATCCCCGGTCGTCTAACGGCAGGACAACAGGCTTTGATTCTGTTTATGGGTGTTCGAATCACTCTCGGGGAAAAACGGCTCTATAGCTCAAAGGCAGAGCAACTCCCTCATAAGGAGTGGGTTCTTGGTTCGAATCCAAGTGGAGCCACATGGCTCTGTAGCTCAGGCGGTAGAGCGCGGCCCTGAAAAGGCCGGCGTCACTTGTTCAAATCAAGTCGGAGCTAAATTTATATGGTGCCTGTAGTTTAACGGTAAAACCCTCGTCTGTGGAACGGGCGATGAGGGTTCGACTCCCTCCGGGCACACCATATTTTCTGATAAAGGAAAAAATATGAAAGAAATCATCGGACAATTTAACAGCGCAAAGGTTTTCATCGATTCGGCAGATGAAAAATCACTTAACCAGATTCAGGAGCTTTGCAACCAGGAATTTATCAAAGGAAGCAGAATTCGTATCATGCCTGATGTTCACGCAGGGGCAGGATGCACAATAGGAACAACAATGACTATAGTTGATAAGGTTGTTCCGAACCTTGTTGGTGTTGATATCGGGTGCGGTATGGAAACAATTTTGCTTGAAGAAAAGACTATTGATTTTGAAAAATTTGACAGGTTTATTTATGACAATATTCCTTCAGGCATGGAGGTCAGAACAACTCCCCACAAATATGCAGATGAAACCGAAATCAGTGAATTAAAATGCTTCCGAATGATTAAACAACACAGGGCAATTCACAGTATCGGCACACTCGGGGGCGGTAATCATTTTATTGAAATAGATAAAGATGAGGAGGGTAATTTATATCTCGTTATCCACTCGGGAAGCAGATATTTGGGAAAAGAAACTGCAGAATACTATCAGGAGGAAGCCTATAATCAATTAAACAACTGTTCAAGAAAAATGATTGATGAATTAATCGCCCAATTAAAAGCGCAGGGGAAAAGAACTGAAATTCCTTCAAGAGTTGAGGAATTAAAAAAACAGATAATAACCGATATTCCAAAATCTCTCGCCTATGCAAGCGGATATTTGTTTGATGATTATATCCACGATATGAAAATTGTGCAAAAATATGCCGTTTTAAACAGAAAAGCCATGGCGGAGGAAATAATTAAAGGGTTGAATTTGACCGTCAGAGAAGAGTTTACGACTATCCACAATTACATAGATACCGAATCGATGATTTTAAGAAAAGGGGCGGTATCGGCGAAAAAAGGTGAAAAACTTTTAATACCGATTAATATGAGGGATGGAAGTTTAATCTGCACGGGAAAAGGAAACGAGGACTGGAACTGCTCGGCTCCCCACGGCGCAGGAAGATTATTCAGCAGAACTCAGGCAAAGAAAAATTTTACCGTTGAAGAGTTTAAAAAATCAATGGCTGGAATTTTTACCACCTCCCTGAACGAAGAAACTTTAGACGAATGTCCTATGGCATACAAAACAATGGACGATATTGTAAACAACATCTCTCCGACCGCCGAAATAACAAAAATCATAAAGCCCGTTTATAACTTCAAAGCAAGTGAAACTTTTTTGGGGTTCAGAAAATGAAAGTCGGGTTTAAATGGAAATCGATAGAAGGGCTCTCAAGAGGAAAACTGTTTAAAATAACGGAAATTACTTCTGAGAAGGTTTTCTATAAATCGGAAGAAACAGGAAAAATTTACTGCGCCGACAGAAAATTCTTTGAAAAATATATTGAAAGAGTAAACAAATTCTGGTCAGAAAAAAATAAAACGTACAAAAATAAAAAAGAAAAACTGAAAAATGAAAGATAAAATAAAAACTTTACTTCAGCAAACGGAAAAAGATAACGGTATAAAAATTCTTTTTGCGATAGAAAACGGAAGCCGTTCCTGGGGAATGGCAAGCAAAGACAGTGATTTTGATGTTCGTTTTGTGTTCTTCCGCGAAATAAAATACTATCTTTCCCTGAGCAAAAAAGAAGAAGTTTTAAATTCCTCTTTCGATAAAAACCTCAACCCCTGCCCTGTTCAGGGGGCTTTGGTTGATATATGCGGTTTTGATATTTTTAAATATTTAAAGTTACTGTTATCTTCAAACCCGACTACTATCGAATGGCTCAACTCCCCGATTGTCTATTATGGGGATAATAACCTTTCGCTAAGAGGATATATGAAGGAAAATTTTAATCAGGAAAGGTTATTCAGGCACTATTTTTCTTTGTTTAAAAACAACTACAGAGAATTTATCCAGCTCGGAAAAGCAATAACCTATAAAAAATATCTCTACTCTATGAGAGGGCTTTTAAATGCAAAATATGTTTATGAGTTTAACAAAATTCCTCCGCTTGATTTAAGACAAACCGTTGAAGAAGTCAAAAACCTTATTCCGAAAAAAGTTTATGAAAAAATTGAAGAGGTTATAAAAATAAAATCTCTCGGGCTTGAAAGAGATACTATTTTGAGAATAGAAGAATTTGACGAATTTTTTAACTCGGAACTTCAAAAAGAATATCAAAACTTCAACCCTAAAAAACCTGATGTAAAAGTGTTAAATGAGTTTTTGGAAAAGATTTTTATATAAACTTTTCAATAACTCCCCATTCTTTTTTAAGATTTTCTATTGAATACCTTGCGTTTGCGGGGCTGGTAGAGGGCATTTTGAAGCAGTTATATTTTTCAAGTAAATCAGGAAAATATTTTTTAAACGAAGAATATGATTTATTTCCGTTCAAAAAAATTGCGCTGATTTTTGGATAAGTTTTCAGTAATTTTCTTATATCGTTCGGGGTTTCATTTTCTATATCAGAATCAAGACTGCCTTCTCTTTTGCAGGTCCCGATTGTATCCCAGAGTGCAATATGGTTTTTTAACAGGGTTTTTAATTTCTCTTCATAAGAAAAATCCTTCAAATTTTTTTCCTGGCAAATCCCTCCCATCACTTTCCAGAAACGGTTTTGTGGGTGGGCATAGTACTCTTGTTCTTCTAAAGACTTCACCCCGGGCATTGAACCTAAAATAAGCACAAGAGAATTTTTATCAACATATGCTTTAAAACTTTTGCAGTTATTCATAAATTATACTTTCATTAACATTGTTGCCATACAGGTTATTTCATATTAAATTTATACCATGAAGAGAAAAAATGTTTTTATATATTTACTGTCATTTTTTCTGCCGATATTTGTCTTATTGGCTGTTATGTTTCTGCTGAAAATTTTTCCGTTCGGAAACGGCTCTTTTCTCTACTGGGACGGCGAAATTCAGTATGTTAATTTCTACACCTACCTAAAAACCGTTTTTACCTCAAACAGTAATTTATTCTACAGTGTCTCTAATCTCGGCGGAAATAATATGTTTGATTTTGCAGCATATTATAATTTCTTCAGTCCGTTTAACCTTATCTTTCTTCTCTTCCCCGCCGATTACACGAATATCGCCCTTGAAATTTTGATGCTGATAAAACTCGGGCTTTGCGGAGTTACGTTTGCTTATTTTATAAACAAAGAATTTTCGCCGGGGTATTATTCCGCCTTTTTCGGGCTCTCTTATGCACTTTCCATGCACTCTCTGATTACCACCATGAGTAATTTTATCCTTATGGATGGAATAATTCTTCTTCCTCTTGTGGCTGCGGGTGTTTCAAAAATAATAAAAGAAAAAAAATGGGCGCTCTTTGTTTTTGCGCTCTTCTTTTCTCTTCTGACAAATGCCTATATGGGCTATGTTGCAATAGTCTTTTCGGCACTCTTCCTGATATATAAAATCATTTTAACAAACGAAAAAACAAAACAGGATATTCTGAAATGGCTCAGAATTTATTGTTTGGGAACAATAATCTCTATAGGTTTAAATGCCTGGCTTTTAATACCGGTAAGATTTGCCCTCGACAGCGGGAAATATCATTATTTTGACATCTTAGACAGGTTATTTTTAATTAAATGCAACCCGCTTGAGGTTATCTCAAAACTGTTTTCCTACAACCTTGATGCGGAATTTTGGGCAGAAAAATGCCCTTACATTTTCTGCGGAATATTAATCGTTGTTCTCTTTATTATGTACTTCCTGAACAGTCATTTCAGCAAAAAAGAACGACTTGTTGACGGACTGATGGCACTGTTTTTATTCTTATCCTTCCACATTAACTGTTTGTTTGTCATCTGGTCGATGGGGGTTGAAAACCCTAACGGCACGATGTTCCGCTTTGGTTATGTCTTTATCTTTTTCATGATTTATCTTGCGAAAAAAGCCACCATGCCCGTTGACAAAATCAATATAAAAACCTGGCGGAGTATATTAATCATTTTCGGGATAACCGCACTTGCCATATATACAAACCATTTTGAGACAATAAAATACAAAATGTTCTTACTCGATATTCTCTTTTGCATCTTCTTAATTGCCTCAATACAGTTAATGAGAAAATATAAAAATAAAATTCTCACATTATCTCTTATCTCGGTTATTGCGATAATTCATGTTATTAATATAGGATACAACACCTATTTTGTATTTTCTTCCCAAAGATGTTTTTGTTTATCAAATGACATTCATTATTTTTCAACCTTCAGACAGACAATGGCTCAGGTTCTCAAAAAAATATATGACTCAGATGATGATTACTACAGAATTGCCTCTCAGGAAACCTACATTAGAGAAGACGGTCACAAAATCTATAACAACAGCTCATTTCTGAACAATTATGATTCTATGGCTGGGTATTCCAGTTTTGGCACTGTTCCGACCAGAAGATTTTATTATAATATCGGTGTTCCTGTTTTTATGCACAACATGCTTATAACCTATCACGATTTTATTGAAGTCTTCCCTGTTTCCTTTCTCGGGGTTAAATATATAATAACAAGAAACCCCTTTATTCATGAGCCTTATGAAAAAACAGACGCAGTAGATGATAATTTGTTTATCTATAAAAACCATGCGGCTTTTCCGTTTGCCTTCCTGATAAATAATTCCGATGACATAAAAGGTGAAGCGCTTTATGAAAAAAGCCCCTTTATCCCCGATTTTCAGAATAATATAGCAAAACTCCTCTCGGGCAACGATTTCGGAAATATTTACACCTACAAACAACTTCCTCTGTTTGAAGATGCGCTTCAGCCCTCAAAAAGAACAACCATTAATAATGAAGAGCATATCTTTTTTAATGAAACCGCAAAAACAGATTACAATTACTATCTGACTATCAACTCTGAAGATTATAACAGTTATGAATATCTTTTAAACATCATCGTTACAGCCCCTTATTTTTCCTATATGCACATTATTGATGAGCTTAATTATAATTCTTTGTTTCTCGGAAATGAAATTAAAGACAGGACCGTCAAACTCGACATATCTTTAAATCCGTACTGTTTTAAAGAAGAGGGAAATATAAACGGTTTATCTCATCTGACCTTATTATTTGTTGAAGAAAATACGGATATTTTAAAAAAATATTCTGATTTAATTAATACCCAAAAATGCAACATGAAAAAAATAACAAGCTCACACTATAAAGGAAGTTTTAAAGCAGAAGGGGATAATAAACTTCTGTTCATCTCTATTCCCTATGATTTAGGGTGGAATATTAAGATAAACGGCAAAAAAGTTACGCCGATAAAGGTCTTCAATTCAATGATGGCTATTCCCGTTTCCGAAGGAGAGAGCGAAATTGATATGAACTATATTCCAAAAGGCTTATTGTTGGGAATAATTATTTCACTCTTCAGCCTGCTTCTTTTATGTGCGCTCGTATTTCTTAACCGCAAAGAGGAATTATCTTAATCTTGCCGTATCATACCAGTTATAAGGGTTTGTATTCGGGTACATTGTTCTGAATTTTTCAAACCCTATCCATAAATTAAATCCGTTTTTCTCTTTAACCTCAACAAAATCAACCCTTGCGGTTATATCAGAAAAATCATTGTTTACATACAAACAAAAATCAACGTCATTATCATTTATTTTAACGGTAAATTTTGCTTCATTTTTAATTATGGTTTTATCATAGATTTTGATTTTTTTATCGTTTACAAGCGCAAGAAATTCAAGTTTATCAAGGTTTTCACCTTTGACTGTTATTTCATATTCATCAGCCGAGGAAATTTCCCGTTCAAAAATTTTCTCATTATAGGAAAAATGAGGAATAACCTTTTCGGGTATAGCCTCAAAAATATCGGGAGTTCTTTCCACCCAAATATTTTCGGGTTTGATTTTTTTATTCTCGGGTATTGAAGGGAAAAACCACAGAGCATCCGTTTGTTGGGTAAAATCAAACTGATAAGAGAGTTCTTTATCGTTAAAAACCTCTTCCCTGTAATTTTCGATAATATCGTGGTCTGCCATAAGAGGGAATTTCCCCGTCAAAAAGTTATCCCCTTCAATTTTTACCCTGTAATGACCTTTCGGATAAACAATATAAGGAAGGCAATAAAATGCCTCCTGAAGAAGGTATTTTTTATTATTAAATTCCCCGACTCTCGCAAAATACTTGCCGTTTATGAGTTTAAAGGAAAACAGGTCTTTATAGGTATTCAGCCCCGATTCCTCGGGAAGTGCTTTTGTCAGGTACATAAAATACATACAATTAGTGAAAAAGAAACAAAGAATACAAAAAGCAACAAATATTTTTGAATATAATTTATTTTGCAGAATATAATAGAGAGCACAGGCAAAAAAGAGCATTAACAGAGGATAGTAGTCAACGAACATTCTTGAGCCGAAGCTGTCCGCCTGAAACCAGCCTGTCCACCATATCGAAACCATATAAAATACAACAAGAAGAAACCCTAAACTTCCCCAAAAGATTTCTCTGAAGTGCCTTTTATAAAACCACAGACCTATCAGGCACACCAGCAAAACAGGAAGATAGAAAAAGAGCCCTTTGGTTGGACCAAACAATACCAAAAGAAACTTCGGGTTTAGCCAGTAAAAGGTTTCATTATAGTAAGTATTCAGATAAAATTTTCCGCAAACCTTATACCAGTAAGCTATCTGAAGAGAAAGAGGCAACAATAAACCCAGAAAATTAAAGGGAAGGCGGGATAAAGAAAATATTTCCTTCATTCTTTGTATGAAAGTCTCTTTATCCACCGCTTTATACAAAATATAGATAAGCAAAACTGAAATATTTATTGATTTTACAAGAAACAATATCCCTGAAATTATCCCCAGAAAAAGAGAATAGAGAGGTTTATTTTTAAAATTATCCTCCTTTAAAACAAGATATATAAAAAGAGAAATTAAGAAAAAGGAATAGGTATGCCCCATTGAAGCATAAAGAGTTAAATAATTAATGAAATTAGTGCAAAGCGCAAAAATTATGCAGGTTATTAACCCGATTTTTTTACTGAATTTCTCTTCAATTATTCTGTAGAGCAAGAACGTCCCCAAAGCCCAGTAAACAAAACAGCCGACCGCAACCGAAATCTGGTAGGGAAGAGAATAACCGTCAGCAGGGAAAGAGCGGAGGAGGGAAACAAAAAAATGTGTGGTTATAAAGAAGGGAAACTGCAAAATCGCAATTCCGACAGGGTATTTATTAAACAGTCTGCCATCGGGAAGGATATTAAAATCTATCGCATCAGAGTGGCACCCCGGGATTTTATCGGCAAAATTCATAAAAATATCGTGGTGGATAAAAACCGCAGGAAGATAAGAATAATAGCCTTCTCCATCCGAATAAACAAAACCTCTGAAGCTCCCTATCATAGAATGAAAAAAGAACAGGTCAAAAACAACAAGAAGTATTGCCATTATTCCCAAAAATATAAAAAACAGTTTATGTTCGCCCAAAAAAGAAGTTATTTTATTCATATTTTCCGCCAAAACTTTATTCTCTTTTCTATTCTACCAGCAAAAAATCAACGGGACAAAACAATTAAATATATTAAGAACAGTCATAAATTTGCTTTTAGCCGAATTTAAACTATAATTTTTATATGAAGAAAAATGTAATCATCTGTTGTTTATCATTTTTTATTCCGATTATACTCTTACTTTTGGGGACAGTATCATCACACATATTTCCGTTCGGAACACAGTCTTTTATCGAATGGGACTCCGAACTTGAATTTGTCGAAGCACTGGGATATTTTAAATCACTGTTTACTTCTGATAATGATATTTTTTATTCCTTTTCAAAGATTGGAGGTAATTGGGTTTTAGATTATCTGTCGTTTTACTGCGCCAGTCCTCTTAATTTTATTTCCTTATTTTTCCCCGAAAAATACCTGCATCTTGCACTCTATTTAATAACCATTCTCAAAATCGGGCTTTGCGGATTAACCTTTTCATACCTTGTAAATAAGGTCTTTAATTTATCCTATAAATCTATCTTTTTTGCAGTTACCTATGCTCTTTGCGGATATAATCTCATCTACATCCCAAATATAATCTTCTATGACGGAATTTATCTCCTTCCCCTCATTGCTCTCGGAATAATTTCACTCGTTAAGCAAAACAGGTATTTTCTCTATATCTTCGCTCTCGCTCTTTCAATTATATCAAACTCCTTCACGGGCTATATCGTAATCGTCTTTGGGTTTTTCTTATTTATATATGAGCTGCTTCAAAACAAATTTGAAACATCAAAAGAACTTGCAGGAAGGATAAAGACATACTGTTTTTCAACTCTCACTTCGCTTCTCTTAACTGCCTGGCTGTTAATACCCATTAAATATTCCCTTTCCGTCAATGCAAAATATGAATTTTTCGATATTTTTAACCGTTTATTTTTCTTCAGAACGGATATTATCCCTGTTTTATCAAAATTCTATACGGGAAGTGTTCTTGAAAACCAGTTTTGGCTTGAACAGATACCTTTTGTCTTTATAGGTATTTTGTGTCTTTTGTTTTTTATCCTCTACTTCTTCAACAAAACTTTTTCGGTTAAGGAGAGAATTATTACTTTTTGCTTTTTTATCTTTTTGTTTTTGAGCTTCTCTCTAAACTGCCTGTTTGTTTTATGGAATATGGGTGTTGAAGAGCCTAACGGAACGATTTTTCGTTTCGGGTTTATCTTTCCCTTCTTCACAATTTTTATTGCGGCAAAATCTTTTAAAGAGCTTGATAAACTTACTCTGCCAAACATACTTTTAACAGGCTTTATTTTTATCTTGATGTCGGTTATAGTTTATCTTCAGCACTACAGCTACACCGATTATTTCCTCTTTTCAATAGACGTGCTTTCCGTCTTTGTATTTTTATCGCTTTTATATCTTGCAATAAAAAAACCGAAGCTGACGGCTCTTTTCCTCAGTGTTGCGGCTCTTATTCATTTTTATAATTTATATGTAAATACGGAAAGGGTTATTGCATCTCAAAGAGGTTGCTGTTATTCAAAAGAAATAAGTTATTTTAAAGATTATTCCGAAAGTATGCAGGAGGTTCTCTCATACATAAAAGCAAAAGACAAAAGTTTTTACAGGCTTGATACCTACACAAGTTTTGTTCCCTCTATGTACGATCGAATTTATAACAATATGTCGATGTTATTCGGCTATAATTCCATTTCAAACTATTCTTCCCTCGGAAACCTTGAAACAAAAGATTTTCTGACACAAATCGGCTATCCCTCGTTTTTCCAGAAAAATAATCTTCAGATAACCTATCTTGATTCTCTTCAGATTTTCCCGACAATGCTGATGGGGGTAAAATATCTTATATCAACCGAACCTTCTTTAGGAAGAGGTTTTGAGAAAATCTACACTTCTCAAAATACAACCTTTGACACCCCTTTAAACCTTTTCAAAAACCCTTATGCTCTGCCTGTCGGGATAATTATTGACAATACGGATAAATTAAAAACAATAAAAGAAAAAGAGGTTATGCCTGATTTTCAGAATAATCTTATTAAAATAATCTCAAATAAAGATTTCGGAAATATATATTCTTATACCCTCTTCCCTTCGGTTTCAAAAGAAATAGAAACAAAAGACAGAACATTAATTCCCCTGTCTTATAAAGCCACTTCAAACGAAAATCTATATCTTGTTTTTCAGAAAAATCAGGAAATATATTATCCTGTTTTGGATATTATCAAAAATAACGAGCTTTTTGGTTTTTATTCTAATCTTCTGAATTTTAATATCTACTATCTCGGAAATAACCAAAATAACAGGCAATTTGATTTTTATCTTTTATCAACTCTCGATGATTCAAATTTTGATTATAATAAATTCAAAATCTATTTTATGTATGAAAATACCGATATTTTAAAAAAATATTATGACGAGCTGACAAAAAACACCTGTAATCTCAGCCAGCTTACAAGCTCTCATCTCAAAGGTCATTTTGAAATCAGAGAAGATAACAAATTATTACTCTTAACAATACCTTATGATAAAAACTGGGTAATCAAAATTGACGGGGAAGTACAAAAACAAATTAAAGTTCTGAATATGCTGACAGGAATAAAGGTTGAAAAGGGCAGTCACACTATTGAAATGAGATACAGACAAAAGGGCTTTTTAACGGGAAGCATTATTTCAGGCCTGACCTTAATTATACTTACAGGTATACTTATCAGAAGAAGGAAGAAAAATGACTAGAAAAAAAATTACGATATATTGTTTATCCTTCTTCCTTCCCATAATCTTTGCCCTTCTGGCATGCTTTATTGCGGGAATTTTTCCCTTCTCCCATAAGTCTTTTTTATACTGGGATGTAGAGTTTCAGTATCTCAGCTACCTCGGGTATTTTAAATCTTTGTTTACGACAAACAACGATATTTTCTATACCTTTGCCCGCTACGGCGGGGAAAATATGCTCGATTTTACCGCCTATTATCTTTTGAGCCCGACTAATTTACTGTTGTTTTTCTTTCCCGAAAAATATCTGAACATAGGGGTTGAGTTCCTGATGATTTTAAGACTGGGGCTTCTCGGGTTAACCTTCTCTTATTTTCTCAACAAAGAATTTCCTCTCAGCTATAAATCAATTATATTCGCTCTCACCTACGCGCTTTGCGGATATAATCTAATGAACATTTCCAATATAATCTATTTTGATTCGATAATCCTTCTTCCGTTTGTTTTAATCGGAATAAACAAAATTGTTAAAAACAATAACCCTCTTTTCTATCTTATCTCAATATTTGCGGTTATTTTATCTCATGCCTTTATCGGATATATGTTTATTATCTTTGCAGGGTTGTTTTTAATTTATAAACTTTTGCTGAAGGAAGATGAAAAACTAAAAACGGCTTTCAAAAAAATCACCTCTTTTGTTATCTCTTCCGTGCTTGCCGCAGGGTTAAATGCCTGGCTTTTAATACCCGTAAAAGCTGCTTTTTCCGATGGAAAATATACCTACTTTGATATTCTGGACAGATTATTTTTGATAAGAATTAATATTATCGATATTTTTTCAAAATTCTATACGGGAACAATTCTTGAAAATGAGTTTTGGGCAGAAACTGCGCCTTATATTTTTATTGGTATTTTATCCCTTCTTCTTATGATTTTATTCTTCTTTAACAAAAACTTTTCAAAACGGGAAAAGCTGGTTTCCTTCGGCTTTCTTCTCGTTCTCTTTTTGAGTTTTACCGTTAATTTTCTGTTTGTTATGTGGAATATGGGGGTTGAAAACCCAAACGGAACTATCTACCGTTTCAGCTTCCTGTTTGATTTTTTCGCTCTTATCCTCGGGTATAAAGCTCTTCAGAATACGGAATTTATTAAACCCTCTTCTTTAATTTATACCGCTTTGATTTTTCTTGTAATAAGCGCTTTGGTATTCTCTCAACACTACAGTTATATAAATATCTATTGGTTTTCTCTGGATATTATTCTCGGGCTTGTTTTTCTTTGGCTTTTTTATTATATGGTTCAAAAAAGTCCAAAATACGCATTTAGTGCCCTCTGCGCCATATTTCTTCTTCACGGGTTAAACCTTTTGATGAATACGGAATATTCCTTTTCCTCTCAGGATTACTGCCACCTGTCAAAAGATGTCAGAACTTTTACTCAGACAACAAGCGGGATTAGAGAGAGTTTAAATTACATCAAAGAGCACGACAAGGGTTTATATAAAATCGAAACCCAGGAATATTTTATAGATGAAATCCATGAAGAACACCTTTATTATAACACTTCTCTTTTAATGAACTTTGACTCTGTTTCCCAGTACAGCTCGTTTGGAAAACTTTCCTATAAAGATTTTCTGAGTCGCCTCGGCTATTATACTCTATTTAATAACTTTGGCATTCAGTATGTCGATTCCATGCAAACACTTCCTCTGAGTTTGTTGAATGTAAAATATATTCTTTCTGCGAACCCTCAGCTCCATAAACCCTATATAAAAATCTTTGAAACAAACAACTATAAACCATACAGAACACTCTATACCTATGAAAACCCCTATGCGCTTCCTCTTTGCTTTTTGGTCGGCGATAAGAGAATAAAAGATGAAAATTTATCGTTTGAAAAATTCCCCGATTTTCAGAATTATCTTTTAAAAGTCTTATCGGGAAAAGATTTTGGGGATATTTACAATTACAAATTACTCTCAGAAATAACGGATAATTTTGAGAGCGAAAATGCGGAAAAAAGAGAAACAAGATTTGATTATACTGCGGAAAAAGACGGAAACCACTATCTTTTAATTCAAAATAATCAAAATATGTATATTCCTTTTATGATGAGCGTTTCAGATAAATTAATAAAGGACGAATATTCGGGACTTTCAAGATTTAATTCTCTCTATCTCGGGAATTTTAAAAAGGGCGAAAAGTTATCCTTTGATATTTTTGAAGATATTTTTGATGTCGGAATAATTGATTATCTTGAAAATAAAGAGCTCTATATCTATCTTGCCTCTGAAAATCTTGATGCTTTAAAGAATTATTATGATGAAATCTCTCATAATGCCTGCGATATTAAAAAAATCACAAGCTCTCACCTTAAAGGAAATTGTGAAGTTAACGAGGACAACAGGTATGTATTTATTTCCCTTCCTTATGATAAAGGGTGGAGAATAAAAATTGACGGAAAAGAAACAAAAACCTTCCCTGTCTTTGACCATTTGACGGGCTTTTCCATCCCAAAAGGTGCAAAAGAAATTGATATGCGCTTCAGGCCTTCAGGATTTAATTCAGGCTTAACCGTTTCCGCTTTTTCTTTCTTTTTGGTTATAATATTCTTATTCATAAGGAGAAGAAACGATGGATAAAAAAAGGGTTATAATATACAGTTTATCTTTTCTTCTTCCTCTGTTTGCCCTCCTGTTAATTTGTTGTTTTCAGGGAATATATCCGTTTGGAAATGCTTTATTCCTTCATTTTGACAATGAATTTGAAACTCTAAACTATCTTGCTTTTTTTAAATCGCTTTACTCGGAGCACCATAATTTCTTTTATTCTCTCTCAAAATCAGGGGGCAGCGGGCTTTTGGATTTCAACCTGTTTTATGGTATGTATAACCCGATTAATTTTTTCCTGTTTTTGTTTCCTAACGATAAACTCGATATAGGACTTCAATGGTTAACCCTCATCAAAATGTCGCTTGCGGGTTTTACTTTTAACTATTTTATAAACAGAATTTATCCTCTGAGCAAAAAATCTCTGATAGTTTCAAGCTCTTATGCCCTCAGCGGATATCTGCTCGGACATATAACAAACATCATCTTTTTTGACGGTTATATTCTTCTTCCCTTAATGATTTTAGGGATAATTAAAATAATTAAAGAAAAAAAGGCAGGGTTGTTTTTGGGAATAAGTCTTGCTTCTATGGTTTGTAATGCCTTTACCTGCTATATTTCCCTTCTTTTCTCGTTTATGTTTTTCTTTTATTATTTGCTCTCACAATATAATTTAAAAGAACAAAAAGCGGAAATAATAAGTGCAATAAAGAAATATTTCACCTCGCTCGGTATTTTTCTTCTATTGACGGCGGTTTTATATATCCCCGTTATTTACACTTTATTTGAAAGCAAATTTGCAATTTCCCTGAAGCCCGTTGATAACTTCTATATTAACCCGCTTTTACTGCTTTCAAGATTTTTTACTGGCTGTGTTGAATATAATTACAGTGATTATAACGTTCCTTATGTTTTTTGCGGAATATTTATTTTCTTTATGGTTATTTTATATTTTTATAACCAAAACATTTCACTTAAAAAACGGCTCTGTTCTCTTGTTTTTCTGACCTTTATTTTTTCCTGCTTTTTCCTTCAGCCCCTTCATAATATGTGGAATTTATTTGTTTCTATGCCCTATGGCTTTATTTACAGATACGGGTTTATTTTTACCTTTTTGTTTTTATATATTTCTTATGAAGAAATCATTAATTTTAAATATTCCGATAAAACAAAAATTATAATTCCCATGGTTTTTATTGCTTCGGGGGCATACCTTCTTATCGTTCAGAATGAATTATATAAAATAAATTCGTTTCTTGTTTTGGATATTATTCTCTCTCTTCTGTTCGGAGCTCTTTTATTCGGAGTATTGAAATACCCCAAATATACAAAACCTTTATTTATAACAATAATTATCCTGCATATTTTTAATTTAACCTTAAATACTTATCACTTTATAAGTGTGGGAAAATATAATTCCCAGATTAGAGCAGATTCCTTTTACAGATATTATAAAACCTATAAAACAGCCTTTGATTACATAAAAAATAATGATACTTCTTTATACAGAATAAATTCAAACGATACTTATCTGGCTCTGTCAAAATCATGGGCGGCAAAACATAACAATATGCCTATGCTCTTTAACTACAGTGGATTTGAACATTACGGAAGTTTAGGAAAAATTTTTTACAAAAACTTTCTTATGAACCTCGGACTTGAAACAAATGTCCATAACCAGTATGTGACTTACTATGATGACAATATGCCGATGTTTTCGGATATGTTTTTCGGGATAAAATATTTTGTTACCTCCGATAAAAACTTTATAAAACCTTATGAGGTTTATAAAACTTTTGAAAATACCTATAATCAAAAGATAACCGTTTATAAAAATCCTTATGCTCTTCCTTTTGCGTTTCCCGTAAACGGAAGTATTTCCGAAATTAAAGAGCTCAAAGATTTAACTTTAGGTGAAGTATATAATAAACTGGCACAAAGTATTCTTCCTCAAAATACGATTTATTTCAGCGAAGAAAAAATTAATCCCCGTTTATCAAAAGAAACCTTCTTTTATGTTATGCCGTATTCTTCTTTAATCACAACACTTCTGCAAATAAAAAAAGGTGGTAATTACTGTATTTCCCTGTCAGAAACAGATAAACCTCTTTTGGTTTCAAGACTGGTTTTCGATGAAAAGAAAACTCTGTGGGAGCAGGAATCAAATGAAAATCTTTTTAATGTCGTTTGCCAAAAGGGTGAAAAACAAGATAGTGAACACATCGTTTCACTGCTATTAAACGAAGAATTACCAAATACTTTAGAATTTTCCGTTTTGTATGAAAATGAAGAAGGAATAAAAAAATTATATGAACATATTACAAAATCAAAATCTGACTGGAAACAAATCAGCCCGTCTTCGTTTGAAGGAACTGTAGAGACAGAGGAAGATAATCAGATTTTATTGTTTACTCTTCCTTATGAAGAGGACTGGAAAATAAAAATCAACGGAGAAAAAGCAGAAAAAACAAAAGTTTTAAATGCTCTTTTGGGTGTTCCTCTTTCAAAACAGGGAACTTATAAAATTCAGATTTACTACTGTCCGAGAGGGCTAAATCTTGGTATTTTGGTATCTCTTATCGGGTTAATTATTCTTATGGTACTGATTAGAAAGAAAGAGTTATGATAAAAAAATATATTTCCGAAATAATATTTATTATCTTTATTCTTTTTTGCTCGGTTTTATTCACAAAAAACTATCAGGCAATAACGGAAAATCTTTCATATTATAATTCAGACCAAAAACCTTTTATTTCGACCGCAGAAAAAGATTTTAAGGCATACAGAAAAAATAATAATTATTTTTTAAACCCGGAAGGGTATATCTCTGGTCCTTTTATTCCGCTCAAAAGAGGTTATTATTTTATAAAAATTACGGGTGAAAATTTAAATGATTCAAGTATTTCTCTTTTTGCAAGAAATGAAAGTCTGTCTATTCCTTTGCTTGCACAGAAAAAAGAAGATAATGAAATAAAAATAATAACAAAAACAACCTCTCTTATTAATGATTTTGAAATTAAAATTATAAATCAGGGTACAAAAATCTCTCAGATTAAAAATATTGTGATTTATCCTGTTTCGGAAAAAATAATCACAAGTTCTTTTTCTCTTCCAAAAGAGGTAAACGTCCTTTTTTCAATAAAAGATTTTGACGAACCTTATAGCCCGGAAATCATTAAATACCTGATAAAAAATCACAGAACCATTAAAAATATCGACTATTATCCAAGCTATATTATTTCAAAAAAAATAAAACAAAAAAACAGTATTTCTTTTATTTCAAAAAATGATGCCGTTAATCATCTGAAAAATTTTGATTATTATTATGAAACCCCAAATGAAATAATCGGATCTTTTGTTCCCTTAAAAGAAACCTCCGAATTAAAATTAAAAAGAAAAAATATTATAGATGACCAAAAGCCCTATTCTATTGATTTTAAAAACAGTATAGACTGTGAACGTTGTTATTATGATTCGGGTACAAGATTTATTCTTCAGAACGGTCGCTCCTTCGGTCCTCATATTACCTTAAATAAAGGTCCTTACCTTATCGACATTAAAGGAAAAAACCTCAAAGATGCCGAATTTACTCTTTTAGAAGATTACGGAAGAAAAATGATTCCGTTTGTTGTTATCGATATTAATTCTGATGAACACAAACAACTTCTTTTTAATACCGAAAACTTAATTGATGATTTTGAAATTCAAATTATTAATCAGAGTAACCATATTATCTCTTTTAATAATATTTCTGTCAGACAAATATCTCCCAAAGAGGTTTCAATAAAAGAAAATCTTCCTTCTCAAATTAACAGGGTTTTTGTTTATAACGGAACAATAAATCTTGATTTACTTATGATGTCTGTAAAAAATCATTTTTCCGTTGTTGATATATCAACCCTCCCGGATTTCGTCAAAAAGCTGTTTCTTTATATTCCAAACTCTGTTTCTTATGTTTCCAATAGTTCTGTTATCGGAAAAAACCTGTTTTTATATAATATAAACAATAATTTCTTTATTTCAAAAAGAAAAATTAACGGGTTAAAAGAAGTTCTTTTTATATATAATGTTGATTTTAAAAATAATACTTTCCTGGAAAACGGATATGACAAGAATAATGAAAGGTTTATTAACCCTCAAGGGCGCTCGTTTGGTCCTGACATTACCCTGGATAACGGCGGATACTTTATTGAAATAAAGGGTGAAAATCTCAATAGTGCAAACTTCACTTTGTATTCTAACTATGGCAAAAAAGAGATTAAATATACTTTCTCTAAAGATTCTGATTCCGGTAAGGTTTTAAATTTCATCTCAGATAAAAAAATCAATAACTTTGAAATTGAAGTTAAAAATGACAGTAATAATCAAATTAAAATCTCTCAGATTTCTGTTCACAAAACTAACTATAAATCACCTTCTTTGATTGCAAAAATTAAAAAGTTCTCTCTCAAAACAGTTTCAAAGATTAAAAGATTTCTTAATAAACCTTTTAATTATTCCTTCGTATTTAAAAATAACTACTGGATTGAAAACGGATTTGATAAGAATAATGAAAGGTTTATTAACCCTCAAGGACGCTCGTTTGGGCCTGACATTACCCTTAAAAAAGGTTTTTATAGGGTTGATATTAAAGGTGAAAATCTTAACAGTGCAAATTATACTCTTTATAGAAATTTTGGTAAAAAAGAAATTTTGTATGCTCTGTCTGACACAAACTTTGATGACCATAAAATTCTATATTTTGTCACGGATAAAAAAATCAATAACTTTGAAATTGAAGTTAAAAATGACAGTTCAAAAGTTGTGAATATTTCTTCTTTGAGTTTTTCAAAAATAAAAAATCAGGATATTGAAGCCCTTCAGCTCCTTCCAAAATCCGTAAAAAGAATTTTTATTATGGAAGAAGAAGTTTTAGACAATGATATTATAAAAACAGCATTCAAAAATAATATAAAAATTTATAATATATCTCAAATGCCTGATTTTTATAAACATTTATGCACTTTTATTCCAAAATCCATATATCAGATTTCAAAAGAAAGTATTGATGAATACCTCAAAAAAGGTGTTTATTTATACAAAATAAAAAATAATTTATTCTTCTCCGATAAAAAAATCGAAGGGTTAAAACCCGATAATAAAAATATAAAACAATTATTCTTCAATTACATTTATGACTTTAAAGAAAATCCTTATATTGAAAAAGGTAAAGACAAAAATAATATAAGATTTCTTGAAAAAGGCGGTCGTTCGTTTGGTCCTTATATCGAATTAGAAAAAGGTAAATATAGAATTGAAACGGAAGGTTCAAACCTCGACAAGGGTAATTTTGTTCTTTATACGGAAATAGGTAAAAATGAAATTTCTTATACAAAAGATAAAAATAATACCTCTAAAAAAACTGTTTTATATTTTGAAACGGATAAACCCCTGAAACAGTTTGAAGTTTCAGTTACAAACGAAGGAAAAAATGTTCTTTCAATAAATAAAATAGAAATAAAATCAAACTCTGATAATTAAAACAAAAGGATAAAGATGAAAAAATCAATTATTATTAATATAACTTCTTTTCTGATACCAATATTTATAATCCTGACTGCCTGCGCTTTTAACGGGGTTTTTCCATTTGGGCAACATACTTTTCTCTATCTTGATTCTGACACCCAGTATCTTAATTATCTGAACTATGGAAAAACTATCTTTTCTGGGGAAAATAATCTTTTCTATTCTTTTGCAAAAAACGGAGGAAGCGGAATTGTTGATTTTGCATCTTATTATCTCTTTAGTCCTTTGAACCTTGTTTTTCTTTTCTTCCATGATAAATACAGTGATATTGCTTATCAGATAATTCATATTTTAAATTCGGCTCTTGCAGGTTTAACGTTTTGCTATATGCTATCAAAACTATATAAAGAAAGGTTTTCAAACGTTATTTTTTCAACCGCTTATGCTCTTTGCTCTTTTAATCTGAATTATATTAACTCTCTTCCCTCAGACGGAATTTATCTTCTCCCTGTTGCTGTTATCGGTCTTGAAAAACTTTTAACAAATAAAAAATCTCTGTTTCTTCCTCTGTTTTTGTTTATTTCAATTCTAATTCAGCCGTTTTGTGCCTATTCAATAATTCTGTTTTTAATCTTTTATTTTATTTTTAAACTCTTTTTATCAGTTGAAAAAAATCTTTGGTTTGAAAAAACAAAACAGTTTATTATAAGTATTTTTATAGGCTGCACTTTAAGTGCTTTTTGGATGTTACCCGTCAAATTTGCGCTTGAGGAGGGAAAATATAATCCCTTCTTCAGTTTTAATTTTAACGGTGTATTTAATTTAAAGGAAATTTTTTCTTATATCTACACTGGTTCTATCGGCGATTTTTTAGAAGATAATTATCCTAATATATTTATTGGTGTTATTATTTTAGCCCTTTGTCTGCTATATTTTTTCAACAAGTCTTTTTCAAAAAAAGAAAAAATATACTCTGCTGTCTTTCTTTTGTTTTTATTCATAAGTATGTATTCAGGCTTCTTTTTAATGCTTTGGAATGCTTTTAACCCGTATCCTGACGGGCATATATACAGAAACATTTATGTTTTTGTCTTTTTCGCAGTTCTTCTTGCATATAAAAACTTCAATAATTTAAAAGGACTTTCATTTAAACCCTGCCTGGTTTTTACCGGAATTTTTTCTCTTCTTTCCTTTTATATTCTCTATAAAAAAAGCTATATAAACGATTCATATACCATTATTTTTGATTTGATTATTTTAATTTCATTTTTTGCGTTTCTTTATTTCTTCAGCAAAAACAAAATTAATGCTGTTGTTTTAACCTGTATTTTCGCTCTTTTCCAGTTCTCTGATTATGTAATTAACGATTATTACTCAATCAAAGTCTCAAAAGAATTTAATCTCTCTTCCGTTGATAAATTTAAAACCCACTATGAAAAAATTAAAAATATTGTTGATTACATAAAAAAAGAAGATAATACCTTCTTCAGAACAGAAATAACCTCTACGGATTATGATAAATTTTTTGCTTCAAAATATAATAATATGCTCTTAAAATTCAATGTTGACGGAATTTCTCACTACAGCTCTTTAGGTAAAATTTATCTTATGCACTTTTATAAAAAACTCGGTTTTGATATTGGGGATAATATGCACATTTTGATAAACTACAATTCAAAAATGCCTCATATATCAGAGTTTTTTGAGGGAATAAAATATATCATTTCAAAAGAAGATAATAATCTTGAATTGAAAAATTATACCCCCGTAAATTCTCCTTCTCTTGAAGTTTCAAAACCTTATATTTTATACAAAAATGAAAATGTACTTCCTTTGATGTTTATTGCGGATAAACAAATTCTTGATGAAAAAATAAATAATAAAAATTCATTTTTCTTTTGGAACTCACTCTTAAAAACTCTGTCGGGAAAAGACCTTGGAGACGTTTATTCTGTCGATAAAATTGATGATTATTATATAGATTACAGGAATTATACTTTTAATAAAAACTACGAAATAAAAGAAGAAAAACCGGTTTATTTTTCGATTGTTCAGAAGAACGTTCCCGTTTCGTTTAATAATTTATTTGTTAATTCAAACCAATACATTTTTGCCGTTGATAATATTTCAGTTAATACCACTTTATTTGGTGTATATCCCAAAAATTCTTTTGTTGATATATTTTTAACACATAAATTCAGATACGATATAAATAATTTTATGAAAGATAAACTGCCCCTATCTTATCTTATAAACAAATACTATGAGCACGTTTTCACTATAAAAGAAATGGAATATTTATCTCAAAATACCTTTGCAGGCTATGAAAATATCGATATATTCAAAAAATACTTTGATGAGCTGACAAAAAGTAAATGTAAATTAAAGAAAATTTCATCTTCTCATCTAATCGGAAGTGCAAATATAGAAGAAGACGGAAAAATTATATTTACGACAATTCCCTATGAAAAAGACTGGAGAGTTTTTGTAAATAATAAAAAAATAACCCCTGAAAAAGCACTAAATTCAATGCTTGTAATTCCGATTGAAGAAAAGGGAGAGTATAAAATAGAGATGAAATATATCCCCAGAGGTTTAAAAGAGGGAATTATTATATCTCTTCTCTCTCTTATTTTCTGTATTTTCTATTTCAGAAAAAATAACTGACAAATTTATTTTTTATGATTTTTTATCTGAATGCTATGACTATTTCATTCGGAAAAAAAATACCACTATATCAAACTCAGGTTTTTGACAGAACAGAAAACAAATTTAAAAAAGCTACTCTGTCCGAATTTGACTGCAGGGACAGTGAAGATATTGACTACGTTGCTCTTCAGCACGATGCCTGGGATTTTAAATATGCCATATCTGTCGATATGTTTGAAAAGAACAGAAAATTAAATAATTTAGGAAATATATCTTCTTATGACAGACAAAATTTAAAAAATAACAGATTTTTTGTTCTTGAAGATGAAAAAAATGAAATGCTGGGTTTATGCGAAACAACGGGAATAAACCAGATTTTTAATGTTCAGTATCTTGAATCAAATAAATCAAAAAAAGTAAGATTTAAATTTATAGGACAAAACCTGCTCGCAGGTGTATCAAAGCAAATTTTATCCTCAGAACATAAAGAACCTGTTTTATCTGTTCTCGATCCTGCTTATACTGCGGTTGATTTTTACAGAGAAAAATGCGGGTTTAAAAATGTTCTTAATTATTCGCTTAAACTCGAAAAAGACGGTTTAGCGGATATGGTTTCTTCTGTTGAAGAAAGAGTTCAGACTCCACTTATTGATTTAAATGCTTAATTATATAAAAAAATAAGAGTGAGATTTTTTCTCACTCTCGTTTTTTGTTTAAAAGTAAATATAATTAAACCTTGGTAACTTCAACATCATCAAGTGCAGCAACACCCGGAAGAACTTTTCCTTCAATAAATTCAAGAGAAGCACCGCCGCCTGTTGAAACGTGGGTAAAGTCTTCTGCTTTGCAGAATTTTTTAGCCGCACTTACACTGTCGCCGCCACCGATAACAGAAACAGCACCATTTTTTGTTGCTTCAACAATAGCTTCAAGAACTGCTTTTGTACCATCTGCGAACTTAGGATTTTCAAAAGCTCCGACTGGTCCGTTCATAAGAATTGTTTTTGATGATTTTAATACGTCAGCAAACATTTTTCTTGATTCCATGCCTGCGTCAACTCCTTCAAATCCGTCGGGAATTTCGTTGATTTTGACAAACTTGTTTGTTCCGTTACCTGAAAAATCATCGGTAACCAAAACATCTGTTGCCATAACGAGGTTAACACCTTTTTCTTTTGCTTTTTTCTCAATAGCTTTTGCAGTTTCAAGCTGATCATCTTCACAAATAGAAGTTCCTATTTTACCGCCGTTAGCTTTAACAAAAGTATAAGCCATGCCGCCGCCGATAATCATGTTATCAACTTTGTCGAGAAGGTTTTCAAGAACACCTATTTTAGATGAAACTTTAGCACCACCGACTACTGCGGTAAACGGTCTTGTCGGATTATCAAGCGCCTGAGAGAGGCATCTGATTTCTTTTTCCATTAAGAAGCCCGAAACTGCAGGTTTAACTATTCTTGCAAGTTTAGCTGTTGAAGTGTGGTTTCTGTGAGCTGCACCAAAAGCATCATTAACATAAAAATCACCGAGTTTTGCTAATTCCTGAGCAAAAGTCATATCATCATCTTTTGCTTCTTCGGCTTTATAGTATCTGATGTTTTCAAGAAGAGCAACCTGTCCGTCTTTTAAACCGTCAACCATAAATTTTGCATGTTCCATATCAGGAATAAATACGACCTCTTCACCCAAAATTTTGGACATATATTTTGCAACAGGTGCAAGAGATAAGTCCTCAAGAGTCTGACCTTCTTTTAGTTTTTGAGGTCTGCCGAGGTGAGCCATCAAAATGACTTTTGCCCCGTTTTCTCTTAAAAAGTTAAGAGTAGGCATTATAGCCTGTATTCTTGTGTCATCTGTAACATTTTTGTCTGCATCGAGAGGAACGTTAATATCAACTCTGACTAACGCTCTTTTGCCTCTGATGTCTTTCAGGTCTTTCAGTGATTTTTTCATTATATTTCTCCTTTTTTTATATAACAATTGTTCCATTTTCATCTGCGCTCATTGTTTCATACTGGCAGGTGATATTTAAATCTAACCATATCTTATTTATTTTTTCTCTGAAATCATTAACTGATTTTGAATCAGATATAACCAAAATGGAAGGTCCTGCGCCCGAGAGAACGCAACCATATACTCCTTCTGTATTTTTAATCGATTTTATTATTTCTTCAAATCCCGCAATCAGTTTAGCTCTGTAGGGCTGATGAAGTTTATCCTTCAGGGCTTTTGATAATAAATCGCTGTCTTTTGTTCTTATTGCGTCAATAAGCATGGCACATCTTCTTGAATTGTAAACTGCATCTTTTAAGGAAACCATTTCAGGAAGTACAGAACGGGAAATTGATGTATCAAGCTCAAAATCAGGAATAAATACAGTCAGCTTCCATTCTTTTGGCCATTCAAGTTTTCTGTAAACAACACTTCCGTCCTCTTCAAGAGAAGAGAGAACAAACCCGCCAAGCAGGGCAGGGGTAATATTATCCGGATGTCCTTCTACTTCTGTTGCAATAGAAATCAAAACATCAAGATCGGCAGGCTTTCCCAAAAGTTCATTTGCAGCAACCAAACCGCCAACAATAACACTTGCGCTGCTTCCTAAACCTCTTGCAACCGGAATACCGGTTTTTATTGTAATAACCAAATCATTTGCGCTCTGACCGATAAAATTATAAAGCAGTTCAATAGCCTTATAAACAATATTGTTTTTGTCGGTCGGTACATTTAAATCAAGCGGTTCTTCGTTATAGTCAACCAGATTAATTTTTATACCGCTCCCCGGGAGCACAGCCTCTTCAACAGTTATTTCGTTATATAGAGGAATTGCAATACCCATGCAGTCAAATCCCGGACCAATATTCGCGATTGACGCGGGAACTTTTACGGTTACTTTCATATTACCTCGTTACAGGATTAATAGGCATTATAAGACAGATATAATTTTCTTCTGAATCAGGCTTAAATACTGTTGCAGTAGCACTTCCCGACATACCTATTCTAACCTTTTCACTTTCCATTGTTTTAATCGAATCAAGAACGTATTTGTAATTAAAGGAAATAGTTAACCCGTCTCCCGAAAAATCACAAACAAGCTCATCTTCTGATGCACCGGAATCAGGTGTTTCAGCTTTTAAAGATAATTTATTTTCGGTAAAATCAAATCTTACAATACTTGTTCTCTCATTAACCATACAGGAAACTCTTTCAAGAGAGTTAATAAGCTCTTCACGGGAAACACTGACATCATAAGTTGTGGTTTTCGGGAAAAGCTGTTCATAAGGAGGAAATTCACCCTCTAGAAGTCTTGATTTAATAGAGAAGCTGTTTGAATTAATTATTAATTTAGCCTTGCTTATACAAAGTTCAACATCTTTATCCTCAACAAAAGAACAAATTCTTGAAAATTCCTGAAGCGTTTTTGACGGAATAACAATTTTTGTTTCGGAAGTGCCTGTGGTCTGGACTCCTTCAATAACCCTTGTTAAGCGGTTTCCGTCTGTTGCAGCCATTTCAAGTTTTCCGTCTTTAATTTTGAATAAAACACCGCTTATAATGTTTCTGTTTTCATAGCCAGCAACAGCATAAACAGTATTTTTAATTGATTTAAGGAAGGGAGCTGTGTTAATTTTAAATTCTTCACTGAATTTAACATCTTCATCTGATACCGGAAAATCATCGGCAGAAAGCCCTTTTACTTCAAACTTTGAAGCACCGCAGGTAATCTTCATTAAGCTGTTTTCCGTATTTAAAGAAAACTCAACGGGTTTATCAGGCAACTTTGAAACAATTTCAACCAGTTTTTTGGCAGGAAGTGTAATTTTACCTTCTTTTTTTACTGCAACCGCTGTTTTAACAACAACATACAAATCTAAATCCGTTGCGCTTAAAGTCAGCTCATTATCTTTAACGTCAAACAGAATATTTGCCAAAATCGGCTGAATACCTCTTTGAATTGTAATCTTTTCAACTATTCTCAGTTTATTTAAAAGAGATTCTCTATCAATTGTAAATAACATTATATCCTCTATTCTTTTCCTTTATTATGATTATAGCTGAAAAATAAAAAATGGAAAAATTTTTAATATTTCTAATTGCTTTCTTCTTTTTACTAATTATTGTTTATTATTCTTTATTAAATATAAAAAAAAGTAGTAGAAGAAGAGCAGGAAAAATCTGTTCAAAACTATCTAAAAACCAATAATAATAATAAATTTTACTGTCTAAAAAATTGTTCAAAACTGTTTATAAGTTATAGATAAAGTTTGGTTTTTGAACAATAAAATTTTATGGAAGAAAAGTTTTAATAAAAAAGTAGAAAACTAAAAATTAATGTTCAAAACAATAAACAAGTTATCTACAAGTTATCAACAACAAAAATGTAAAATTTTGATACAAAAAGAGCATGCTTCCATGCCGTATTTACTGGTTTAGAGTATCATCTTTTATTTTTAAATTTTTGGCATGGTTCTCTTTTGAACTCTTGTAATGTTCATAACTCATCGAAAAGTTATAGAGAGTTTTCATTAAAATTCTTCCGCTTTCGTTTTTTCCTAAGATTATAAAAGAGCCGTTTTTGTTTTTGGCTAAATACAGTTCCTGCTGAATTATTTTCCCTATTCTTTCGTGAGTGGGAGTTTTCAGTTTTTCCTGCAGCCAGATATTCATAAGAAAAAGAGAATTTTTTTCCTTATTTTCCTGCAAAAATTTGGCAAACTCTTTTAAAATCAAGTTCTAGAACCTTTCGAGGTACTGTTGGATTTCGTAAGGAGAAACTGTAATTCTGTAATTATCCCATTCTCTCAGTTTTGAAGTCATAAACTCGTTAAAGATATGTTCTCCGAGCGCAGATTTTACAATACTGCTCTTTTTCATGGAATAAAGTGCTTCAATTAAAGTACCCGGAAGAGAATCTATTTTTGCTCTCTTTCTTTCCTTTTCGTCCATTTTATAGATATTTTTTTCAACAACAAGAGGTGGTTTAATTTTGTTCTTAATACCGTCAAGAATAGCTTCAAACATTACTGCAAAAGCTAAATACGGGTTGCAGGTCGGATCGGGAGAACGGAGTTCTACTCTTGTTGCGTTACCGCGTTTTGCCGGAACTCTGATTAATGCGCTTCTGTTTGCTAATGACCAGGCGATATAAACAGGGGCTTCATAACCCTGAACAAGACGTTTATAACTATTGATAGTCGGGTTTGTTACAGCCGTAAATTCGTTTACATGCTCAATTAAGCCGCCTATTGAATAAAGGGCATATTCACTCAGTCCGTTTGCTCTTTTTGTATCAACAAAAATATTTTTTCCGTCTTTAAACAAAGACATATTACAGTGCATACCCGAGCCGTTTATTCCGTAAATAGGTTTTGGCATAAAGGTTGCATAAAGCCCGAATCTGCTTGCAACAGCTTTTACTGCGTGTTTAAAAGTTATAACATTATCAGCCGTTGTGAGCGCATCAGAGTATTTAAAATCTATTTCCTGCTGACCGGGGGCTGCTTCGTGGTGGCTTGCTTCAACATCTAACCCCATTTCCGTAATTGTTCTGACTATTTCTTTTCTTATATCTTCACCAAGGTCATCAGGACCTGCATCATAGTAGTCAGCTTTATCTAAAGGAAAAGTAGTCGGTTTTCCGTTTTCATCTTTTTTGAAGAGGAAAAACTCTGCCTCAGGCCCTATGTTGAGTTCAAACCCCAGCTCTTTTGCTTTTTTCATAACACGTTTGAGATTTGCTCTCGGGCACCCTTCAAACGGCGATCCGTCAATATTATGAATATCGCATATTATTCTTGCGACATTTGTGTTTGTTTTTTCGTCTCTTTTCCAGGGGATAATAGAAAATGTGTTCAGGTCAGGATAAAAGAACATATCAGAAGTTTCAATATTTCTGAAACCCTTAATTGATGAGCCGTCAAGCATACATTCATTGTTTAAAACCTTATCTATCTGGCTTATCGGCATAGCAAGATTTTTTACCTGTCCGTTTATATCACAGAACTGAAGCCTTATAAATTCAACATTTTTTTCTTTTATTATTTTCTTAATGTCATCTTTAGTGTAAGTAATTTTTGAACTCATTTTTTATCCCTTTATTGTTATTTTATAAGATTAGAATAGAAAAGAGATTTAGTCAAATTGTAAAATTATTAAAAGAAGGGGCAATTTATGATAATATAAGAAAGATAAAATTAGTGACAGATAATTAAAATGAAAATCTTATTTGCAAACAGAAATAATTGTTTTTCCCGTCGTGGCGGCGATACTGTCCAGATGGAAAAAATAAAGGAATTTTTGGAAAAAATTTATCCTGATACAGAAATTAAATATGCTCTTTCTTCAGAGGAAATAAAAGAAAATACTGATTCTGAAATTGTTCATATTTTCAATATAACAAATTCCAAGGAAACAAAAAATTTTGTAAAAACCGCAAAAGAAACAGGAAAAAAAGTTGTTCTTACTCCGATATACTGTAATTCCGTTGATTCTATTTTTGTTACATATATGAATTTTATAAATATTTTTGGTTTAAATCTTCCCGGAATATTAAAAAAATCAGCAATAATAATCTTTAATTATCTGATAATTTTAATGTCGCCTTTTATAGAAAGATGCAGAAATTATTCAAAAAACGGACTGTATCTGTTCCCTAAAAATAAAAAATACGGAAAATATATACTGGAAAATTCAGATGCCATTATGCCAAACTCTGATAAAGAGAAAAAGGATATAGAAGATTATTATAACTGTAAAATCAGCGAAAAAAGTCAGATAATACCAAATGCAACAGACTTAATTTCTTTTCAGAATACCGAAACAAATTTAGAGTTTACCCTGCCTGATAATTTTATATTGGAAGCAGGCAGAATTGAAATAATGAAAAACCAGTTAAATTTAGTCAAAGCATTAAAAAACAACCCCGAAATCCCCATAGTTTTTGTCGGGAAAAATTTTGGTGATAAATATTATCATACGTTAAAAAAATATGCCGAAAAAAGAGGAAATGTTTTTATTTTTGATGAAATTCCACACGAAAAAATGGCTGAATTATACAAAAAAGCAAAAGTTCATGTTCTTCCTTCTTTTATTGAAACAACAGGTCTGGTTACTCTTGAAGCTCTGATAAATGATGTGCAGATTGTTACTTCTGACGAAAAATATTGTCCCATACAATATTATCATTTTGATGAATTTGGTTTTCAGTGTAATCCTTATGATATAAAATCAATAAAAAAAGCAATTTTGGAGGCATATAATAATCCAAAACAAACAAAGCCGAATGAAGACTATAAAAACTTTTTCTGTTATGAAAATGTTGCAAAAATGATTTATGAAATATATTTAAAAATTTTGGAAAAATAAGGTTTATTTAAAAAAAGCGGGAAAAAATGACGGATATTTTTTATATTGCATATCTAAAAAACAAACAGGGCTGGGGTTTTTCGGCTTTTGAAAAGTTTCTGAAATCTTATGAAAAGTTTCCTGCAGGGGTTGAGCATAATTTAATTATTTTGCTGAGAGGATATGAAAATAATTCTGAAGAATACGAAAAAATAAAAGAAATTTGCAGACAAAAGAAAATAAAAACCATTGATACAACAGATACGGGCTATGATTTTGGAGCATATCTTGAAGGCGCAAAACAGTCCTTTTCGGAATATATTTTTTGTATGAATACTACCTGCGAAATAATGACAGAGAACTGGCTTAAAAAACTTTTTTCTGCCGTTAATGAAAAATATAAACTTGCGGGTGTCTGCGGTTCTTTTGAACTTTGCCCGAAGTTTATCAACGATTTCAGACTCGCCGATTCCTTTAAAGATAAAATAAAAGTATTTTTCCATAAAATAAATATATTTAGGATAGTTTATCGTTATTATTTTACGGATAAAACGGAAGGCTTTCCTAATTATTCGGTAAGAACATCTGCGTTTTTAATTGACAGAAATTTATTAATAAAATATTTTGAAGAAAACGATTTACCGAAAACAAAATTAGAATCCTATGAAATAGAAAACGGGAAAAATTCTCTTTCAAAATTTGTGATAAAAAGCGGTTATGAAATATGCGTTGTTGATAAATCAGGGAAAATTTTTGAAAAAGAAAATTTTGACAAAAGCAACACATATAGGTCTGAAATAAATAATTACATAATTAAAGACAGACAAATTGAAAATTATGAAAAAACAAACTGGCTTTTCAAAAAATATTTGAAAAAAATCTGCTGGGGATAGTAAAATAATAGAAGAATTTTGGAAAAAAACAATGAATAACAACAAAAAAGCATTACTGAATAATACCTTTGCTCTGTTTTTAAACCAGATAATTCTCTATGTTTTTCCTTTTATTGTCGTTCCTTATTTAACCAGAATTTTTACGGTTGATACGTACGGAAGAATAAATTATGCGCAGGCAATAGTTGAATATTTTGCAATGTTTATTGCTTTTGGTTTTGGAATTTTTGGTGTTCGCGAAATTGCGACAAACAGAAATAACCCAGAGACAGTAAATAAAATTTATAATACGGTTTTCTTTTCTCAGCTGATATTGTTTTGTATAAGTTTATTATTGCTGATAATTCTTTGCTGTCTTCCAAAATTCAGGAATGATTATTATATCTTTTTGCTTTTGTTCCTTCAGCAGTTTGGAATAATTCTGTATTCTGCCTGGTTTTATCAGGGCATAGAGAATATGAAATTTATAACAATTTTAAATTTAATAGGCCATGTTTTGGAAATTATTTTAACCTTTCTGCTTATTAAAAGTAATGATGATTTCCTGTTATGGCTGATTTTAATTGTATTAAACATAACTTTTATAGGAATAATAAGCTGGTTTATAAGAAAAAAATATTTTAATATAAAGTATATAGCGGTTTCTTTAAAAGATATTTGGGAAAAATTAAAGGGAAGCAGTCAGTTTTTTCTGTCTGAAACGGCTGTTTATTTTTACAGGCAGGCAAATATTGTTGTGCTTGGGTTAGTGCAGAGTGCAACGATTGTAGCCTATTATTCAACGGCGAACAAACTGTTTTTTGCGGGTGCAGGGGTATGCTATACTTTAACAAATTCTCTGTTTCCGTATATGTCCAAAAACAGGGATAAAGAATTTTTTAAAAAATTATTATTATATGTTTCCGTTTTCGGAATAATTATAAGTATTTGCCTGTTTTTATTTGCAAAACCCGTTATTTGTCTTATTTATTCCGATAAATATTTAGAGGCGGTTAAGGTCTTGCAGATTTTCAGCTTTGCGTTTCTTTTTAATATTTTGGAGGTAATGCTGGGCTTTCCTTTTCTTGGAGCTTACGGATATATAAAAGAAACAAATGCCTGCTTTATTTTTGGTGCGGTTTATAATACTCTGGGGCTGATAATACTCTATTTCCTCGGACAAATTAATTTACACAGTGTTGCAATTCTTGCTGCATCGACCTGTTTTGTTATGTTCCTGCACAGAGTTTATTATGTTTTGAAGTTTAAACTTTTAAAATAAATTCTGTTTTTCGGAATTAAAAATTTTTCTTTTTATAAGAGATAAAGAGGTTAATGTTCTTTCCAGCATCATTTTTGGGGTAACTATATAGACCTTTTTAAAATACTTATTATCTGATTTTTCTATTGTTTTAAAATTGTATTCTTTGACTAATTTTTCAAAAGCAGAAGTCATCTTTCCCCAGTTGTTATTAAGGGATAATGCCACATTATCTTTTCCAAGTTTATTGCCGTTTGTTGAACCCGAAAAATCCTGTTGATTTTTAGGCTGAGAAGGAACAAAGGTTTTGATGCCATGTTGCTGAAGTTTCATAGAAAAAGACATATCTTCGGCGCAGATTTTGAATTTTTGGAGTTCTTCAGTGTCTTCAAATAAATAATCCAGCCATTCTTTTTTGCAAAACCAGCTGTGTCCGCCAAAATCCACCTGAACGGTTTTTTTGTTCGGCTCTGCCCATCCAAAACGTTTGATAGTGTTCATGGTATATTTTTCGTCTTTTGTCAAAATTCCTATTGCGCAGAAAAGCCCTTCCTGTTTTTGCATTTCAGTTATGCAGTTTTCAAGGTATCTTTTCCCGGGGATAGTGTCATCGTCAAAAATACAAACGTATTTTGAGGTTGCTTTTTCTTTTGCAAACCGAAATCTTTCCCAAACACCTTTGTTTTCGGGGCTTATTTCAATAATATTAAATTCTTTTTTTATTTCTTCAGGAATTTTGACAGTATCTGATGTTCCATCTTGATAGAGAAGAATTTCTTTTGGCTTTAAAGTTTGATTAAGAATGGCTTCAAGTTGAAGTTTTAAGTTTTGAGGGCGTTTATAGAGAGTTAAAACGGCGCTGACATCAAACTGATTTTCGTTTGGTTCAGGCATGCAGCAGTTTCTTTTTGCAAAAATATTGTTTGGCTTTTCATACGGTCTTGTTTTCTTTTTGTGAATATATTTATCAACGGCTGAGCCAAAATCAATGTAGCAGTTATTAGGGTTATTTTTGAACAGTTCAAGAATTATCGGTGCCGCCATAGGACCTGCTGAAACAACATATAATAAATCGTTTTTATTTCCTAAATCTTTTTTTATTGTTTCTATAAGAGTTTTTGCTTCGTTTTCCCAAAAACCGATACAGTCATCTGAAACAAGATAGTATTTTAAAATATTTAAATTGCCGATTTTGGCATTGTTTCCTCTGAAGTTTCCGATATAAACCGCATCTCTTTTTAAATTTTCAAATTTTTCGATAAATTTTTTGTAGTTTATATTAATAAACAAATTTGAAAAAGTCAGATTATTACTTTTAATTCTGGATCGGTACCAGTAGTAAGCACCGATATCACAGCAGGGACAGGAAATTCCAAAGTAAAATTTTTCATTATTATAATTTAAAGATTCAAGCAGCGCATGACCGAGAGAAGAAATAATACCGTCAGGGGAAACCCAGCCCTCCTGGGCAACAACTTTTCTGCCTGTCATAATGGCTCTTTCGCCGTCAGCACTTCTTACGAGAGTAAAATTATCGTTGTTTTCAATTTTGTTCCAGAATTTGTCAAATTCTTTGTCTAAAAATATTTCCTTCATTATTAAAACCTTATTTTGAGGTAAAAATATCATAAACTTTATTTTTTAATAAAGTCAAGTTTTGAAATAATAATAAAATAAATATTGACTAAAAAAATTCAGCATAATAATATATATTTGCTGAGGGCGTTTAGCTCAGTTGCCCGAAAAGCGTTGGCGCTTTTCACAAAGAAAATTCGTTCAACCCGGGAGGCGCGGCGAATTTGACAAAAGATTGAAAATTGAATAAGATAATAAACGAAAAAAAGGGCGTTTAGCTCAGCTGGTAGAGCGCCTCCCTTACAAGGAGGATGTCGGGAGTTCGAGCCTCTCAACGCCCACCATATAAATCA